>JACIXH010000003.1 GCA_014360565.1 Nocardia sp. | reverse complement strand
TTTCACGCCTCCGTGCGGTTACGCGTCATATGTGGACCTTGAGGTCCACATATGACTATAGTGGACTCGAGAGTCCGTTTAACGAAAAGGAGACGTTGTGATCGTCACTACTGTCCGATTGGGCACAATCACTCCGTGACCGCTCCCGAGCCCGACCCGACGGCCGACGACGATGTCGACTGGTCCAGCAAGCGATCCGATGCCCGGCGCAATCACGAGCGAGTGGTCGCCGCAGCAGTGGAAGTGTTCGCCGAACACGGCATCGATGCGACGATCCCGCAGGTCGCCGCGCGCGCGGGCGTGGGCAAGGCGACCGTGTATCGCAGCTTTCCGACCAAAGACGCACTGGTACAGGCGGTAGCGCAGTATCAGCGCGCCTGGTTCTATCAGCGCACCCTGACCGCCCTCGACCAGCTGAACGCCGGCGGTGATCCCCTCACGATTCTGCGTGATCTGCTCACCGACACTCTCGAGCGCCTCGCACACGACCGGGCCCTCGCCGAAGCCCTGCCCGCCACGGCCCCGCCGTCACCCGCTGGTCAGGAATCGCTGCAGTCGATCATCCTCGCGGGCCAGCGACAAGGCGTGATCCGCGAGAATGTGACAGCCCAGCACGTCAAGGTGCTGCTGGGTGGGGTCGCGGGCAGTCTGTTCCGCCAGCAGGAACGCGACCCCGAGCAGTGGCGGATCTACGGCGACCTGATCTTCAACGCGGTGAAGAAGGTGTGATCGCCCTCAGGTGCCGGGCGAAGAAGCGGTTCGCCTCCTCGGCCGCGTGCAGCGGGACGCCGGTGTGCCCGCCCATATTGGCGTGCAAGCTCTTGTCCGCGGAGCCGAATGCGTCGAACAGATCCAGCGCCATCTGCCGGTCGTTTCCTTCGTCGTCCCATTGCAGCAGAACATGTAGCGGAATGGTGACCTGTCGAGCCTCCTCGAAGCTGGCGCGTGGCACGAAACTCCCCGCGAACAGAACGGCGGCCGAAATGCGCGGCTCGACCACCCCAAGTCGCGTTCCGATGGCGATCACCCCGCCCGAATACCCGACAGGGCCGCCGATCTCGGGCAGCGTGAGAAGGGCATCCAGGGCTACCTGCCATTCCGGGACTGCCTGGTCGACCAGCGGCAGGACGAGCCGGTCGACGATGTCGTCGGTGACAGGCCTGCCTTCCCGCAGCGCCCGCTGCAGGTCGGCGCGAGCCAGATCCATGGCAGCGCAACGAGGTCGCACACCGCTGCCCGGGAGTTCGATGGTCGCCGCGGCGTAGCCATCCGCCACGGCGGACCGGGCCCTGGCCAGTAGTCGCGGGTACATCTTCTGCAGTCCCATGGTCGGGTGGCCGAGCAAGATCAGCGGGGCCGGTGCGCAGGCGCATGCCGGCGTCCACAGGATGCCGGGGATCTCGCCGAGGGTGAATTCGCGTTCGAGGACGGTGTCGTCGTCGAGGTGCTGTTCGGAAGTGAAGCGCATGGTCGTGCCTTTCGGGAATGCTGCTGAAGGCGCTCCCGGACGACCTATCGCCCGACCGTGACCCCGGAGGAGAGCACCCATGTCGATACTGCGTTCACGGGTACCACCTCCTTGTTCTCTCGCACGGTCCTCGGGAAGGTAGCAGTACCCGCTGCAGTCGGGCAACGGATTTTCGTGCCAGCGCTCTGCGGCCCAGTCCGACGAGGGATGAACCGACTCCGGGACGGCAAGCGGATAGAGCTACAGTGCGCTCGGCTGATCGAGACGCACTTGGTTCCTCAGCACGTCACCCTCACAGCCCGGCGCGTTCGGATCGAAGCCATGCTCGACCAGCCAGCGGACCCCGCGCAGGCTGCGTAGTGACCACCATCCCCGGATCACGTCGAGGTCGACGGCGTTGCCGTAGCCCGCGATGACGTCGTCCAAGTGCTCTTGGTGGCCGAGAGTCAAGGTCGCGAGGTCGTACATGGCGTCGCCCTGGCCTGCCTCGGACCAGTCGATCACCCCGGTGACGGTATCGCCGTCGACGAACACATGGGCCACCTGCAGATCACCGTGGATGAACACCGGTGTCCACGGCCGCAGTGCCGCCTCGGCGATGCGTCGATTGTGCGTGATCAGGTCAGCGGGCAGAACACGGTTGGCCAGCAGCCAGTCGCATTCGCCGTCGAGTTCCCTCGTGAGTTCGTCGAGGCCGCGGCCGGGCCTGGGCGGCAACGGCGCGTCGTGCAGAGTTCGCACGGCCGCGCCCGCCGCAGCCCACGCGGCGGGCGGCGCTGCCGACGGAATACCCAAGCGGCCCAGCGCTGTCCCGGGAAGAGCGGCGAGTGCGAGCACCGGCGGGACGCGCCACAGGACATCCGGCGTCGGTACCGGCGCCGAAGCCATCGCTTCAACCTCGACGTCGGCGTTGCGCTGATCGATATCGATCTTCAGGAACACCTCGCCGACGCGCACGGTCACCCGCTCATGGTGGGCGACAACGACTTCGACTTCATCCACGTCGATCATTGTCGCGAGAACGTTGACGGGTGTCACGGCGTGGGCTGTGCCGGCCGCTCGACCGAGGATCGCTGTCACCACAGGGGATCTGTTGTACAACGACGCCGAGTCACCGAGATCGGCTTCTTGGTGACTCGGCGCAGGGTGTTCGCCTGGGTTAGTTCCAGGACGGCAGGCAGCCGGCGGCGCGCAGGCGGGAGGCGAAGCCGGTATCGACGCTGCTGCTGGACCCGGTGGCGGAGCCGGTCGTGGCTCCGGTGAACGCGGCGGCGAGTTCGCCGCCGAGCCCGGCGCCGATGGAGCAGCCGAGCAGATTGAGGTCGATGGTGATGATCTCGTTGGGCTCGGCGGGGTTGTCGGCAGCATTGGCTGGTCCGGCGAGGCAGGCGATGGTGGCCCCGACAGCGATCGCGACGGCACCGGCTTTGACAGAACGCATATTTCTCCTGGCGGTTGTTCGGCGAATTCGAGGTGCCGATCAGCCGACGACCGCCGGCACCCTCGGGAGTGTGGCCGACCGGTCTTGGTGGGCCCAACTCCCCTGAACGACTACCCACGGCATCAGCGGGCGGAAACCTTGGACCGGCGGGATGTGCAGTGAAATATCTATCGCGTTGTGTGCAGCAGCATTTCGCGGCCGGTCGGTACGCAGCTCATCGGCCCGATGTTCGAGGCGCGAACGCCACCGCGGCATGCCGAGCTACTCGAACAGCGGATCGGCAGCTTCCGGGCACCTCGGTAGTGGCTGCTTCCTCGATACCTATAGATGACAGATTCCGGATCGCGCCCGGCCACCTAACTTGGTGATCACCACGCGAACGCGACTACGACATCGAGGAGAACCATGACCGCCTACGCCATCGCCAGATTGCAGGATGCCCCGCTGCACGAGGATATCGCCGAGTACATCGAGCGCATTCCCGCCACTTTCGAGCCGTACGGGGGTCGCTTTCTCGTGCACGTGACACCGCACGAAGTGAAGGAAGGAAGCTGGAGCGGGGGCATCGTGATGATCGGTTTCCCGGGGATCGACGAGGCGCGGGCCTGGTGGGACTCACCCGCGTACCAGGAAATCGCGCCGTTGCGCTCGCGGCACATCGAAGGCGACATCGTCCTGGTCGGCGGCGTCCCTGCGGACTACGACCCTGCCACCACTGCTGCGGCCATGCGTGCGGCACTGGCCGCCTGACGCTCGGGTCGGCCGACTGTGAGCGCGGGGTCGGACAGGCAACATCTCCATGCCCGCCCACCACTGCGCCGCCGGCGAGCACCCACGCCCTCCTCGGCAACCACCGCGCAAGAAGACCCCGTCTCCGGGGCCACCGCAGGCCGGGGACGACGATCTCACGCTTTTGGTACGTCCGTACAGCCGAGCACAGTTTTCCGTTGGTTCCGTAGCTATTACGTTGCGTTGCGTTAGACCAAACGGAAACGTAAATCATACAAGGTAACTCGAAGCCGACAGAGATCCTGACCACCGATAATGTTCACTTATCGGGGGTCAGCACTCGGAGTGCTGGATGCGACTCATCAACGAGCGACACAGATTTCGTTTCGTCTGATACGTTACGAAACAACGAATCCAACGCTACGATTCATTCGTGTCCAGCGTCTGCAACTACCCGGGCTGTGCCCGCCCCATCACTCGCGCCGGTGGCCCGGGTCGCCCCTCCGAGTACTGCGATCACCCGGACCACACGCGGTGGCGGGCGTGGCGGGAAAGGCAACGCCAGCAACAGGAGTCCGAGAGTGCCGCAGCTACTGTCACTGTGACGCCTCAGGGGCCGGTGACCGTGGCGCGATTGCGCGCCGATGAACTGCTCGGGCAGTTCCGAGGGTTGGCCGAGCAGTTGGGGACCACATTGAACGCGGCGGTGGTCGAATTGCAGACGATCGGGGACCCCTCGGTGGCCGAGGCGCAGGTCCAGGCCGCGCAGGCCGACGCCGCGCGGCGCATCGCCGAGGCCGAGATGGCGACGGTGGCGGCCGAGCAGTCTCGGCGCGAAGCCGAGCAGGCCCGCGCGCTGGCGGAATCGGTGGCCGAAGAGGCCGTGGCCGCCGCTGAACAGGCGGAACAGGCCGTCGGTGAGGCACTCGCGGCCAGGGACGAAGTTGTCGCCTCGGTGGACGCGCTCACCAGGCAGGCCGCCGACGATGTGTTCGCCGCGCGCAGCGATGCCGAGGCGCAAGTCCGTGCGGCACAACGACAAGCAGCCGACGATATCGACGCGGCCCAACGAGAAGCCGACGACACCGTCGCCAGAGCTGAACAGCGAGCAGACACCGAGATCGCCCATCACCGCCGCGACGCCGAGGCCCGGATCGCCGCGGCGAACGCCGAACGAGACCTGGCGATCCAGCGGGCCGCCGACGCCGAACGCGCCACCGAACGTGCCGAACAAGCCACGGCCGAACGAGTAGCAGCCGCCGCCGAAGCGCGTGAGGAGTGGCGTCGCGCCCGCGCCGAGCTCGACACCGCGCGCACCGAACTCGACCGCACCCGAACCGAACTGGCCGAGCTGCGCCGCACCACCACCGTCGAAACGCAGCGAAGCCGCGAAGAATCGGCGGCCGCCCTGGAACAGGTGCGTGCCGAAGCGGCCCAACGGTGGGCCACACTCGACGACGCCCGCGCACAGACTATGGCCCGCGCCGAACGCGCCGAAGCTCAGCTCGACGAACTCCTCGCCGGCGCCCGGACCTCGGTTCAGCAAAGATGAGTGGGGTATCGGCGGCGGTGAGTTGCGAGCTGGACTAGCGTCACGGACATGACCGAGCAGCCCGGCCCTCTCGAATCGACCCGTGAGTTCGCCGCCATCGACATCGACGACATGCTGAACGCCGAAGAAACCTACACCGGCCCCACGTCACGGACGCGGCTGATCGCGATCCTGGTGGTGGCGGCGCTGGTACTGAGCGCGGGCGCCACCACCCTCGCGATCCTGCTGGCCTGACTCAGGCGGGACGGGCCAACGGGGTGTCGGGATCGCCGGAATTGCGCAGCGCGACGATCTGTTCGGGCACCCAGTAGATCCGGCCGAATTCGAACGCCTGGTAGACGCCGTCGTCGTGGGCGGTCTCGTCGGACGCCGGCCAGCCGAGCTCGCCGTTCTCGTAACCGGCCGCCGCCCAGCGTGCACCGATCGCACCGTGCACCCAGTACGCGGGTTGTGTGGCCCGCCGGTAGACAACGCCGCCTTGGAAGGCTTGGGCCAGCCCGGGACCGGATCCTCGCGGATCGGGCAGTTCGGTGTGCTCGGCCGTGGGGTAGCCCAACGGTCCTGTCTCCCATCCCAATTCGGCGTATTTGGCCATGATCGCGGTGGGGACCGCGTGGGCGTCGGTGGCGGGATGCCAGTACACGTAACCGTGCTCGAATTCGGCGAAACGCCCCGCCCCGTCCGGTGTGATGAGTTCGCCGTCGGTGCGCCGCGCACCCAACCACGGGGACGCGGCGGCGCGGGCATCGATCGCGGTCTGTCCGCCGCCGCCGCTGGCGAAGGAGGCGACATGGGCGGCGAACACGTCCCACGGGAAGTTCGGTCCGACATCGGTGTGGGAACCGATGCCGAGCGCTTCGGTGACGTAGCGATGATCGGTGATGCCATCGGCCACGTGATAGTCCGGCCCGATCACCTGTGTCGAGTACCCGTGCCGGTGTGCGCTGCGCACCGCGAGGAACGCCGCGATCCGTAGGTCGCCGTCGATGGCCAGCCACTGCTCGCGCGACCACGCGACCCGGCTCCCCGCGAAGCACAGGTTCACGGTGAACGGGTTCGCCGACAGCACCGACCATGACGCGAGTTCCTCGGCCACCACGCGCACGACTGTCGCATCACGCAGCGTGTAGTGATAGGAGACCCCGTTGGCGGGGTTGTTCAGGTAGGCGGCAAGGGATTCGGCGGTGCCGTTACCTTCCTGAGTGTGCAAGACGAAGTTGGTGACCCGCGCGCCCTCGCGCGGGGAGTGCGAGGGGCCGAGTCGGTCGATTTCGATGAACTGCGGCACCGATACCGAACGGTCGAGCGCCCACTGCCCGAAATCGGCGGCGAGGATGTCGTTGACATCGACGCGGGTGCCATCGATCAGCGGTCCGGGGTTGCTCGGGGTGTCGATCACCCGCTGGTAGAGCACTGCGCGCGGTTCCCGTTCGGTACCCGACCAGGCCCGGGTCTGCCACGCCCAGCTGAATTCGCCTCGCGCGCCGATCACCGCGTCCTCGATCGCCCACGCGCACACCCGCGCATGCCCGTAGATCCCGGTCCATGCCGTGCCGAGGACCGAGTTCACGCCGCGGAAGAACTCGACGGCCGTGCTGTTCCATTGCGACAGCGTGATGTCCTCGTCGACGGCGAAGAAGATCGGCGCCTGTCGCGGCGCGCCCACGCTCAGATGGGTCGCCAAAGCCTGTTCGGCCATTCGCCTGCCGCCGTCGAAACCGGTGGTCCAGTCCGACGGGGTGGGGTCGCCGGGTTTGCCGTATTGCCAGATGGAGACGATGTCGAGCCCGGCGGCGGTGAGTGCGCGGGCGTAGTCGGCGGTGATCGGTTTGGCGCCGAAGTTCGCGCCGGGCCTGCTCGGTGAGATGTAGGCGAGAACCGCCGTGTGGCCTGCCGCGGCGATGGCCCGCGGATCGATGAGCCTTGCTGCGAAATCGACAGCTGTGGACATGATTGACCCCCTGTATGACTGCGTATTCGATGGATTCCGAGATGGTGGAACTATCGCGATGACTTACGCTGGTACCCGAGGATCGGTACCGGAGTGAGAATCTCACTCTGTTTCATTCTAAGTGAATTACTCACTCGCGCATCGTCGTTCACCGACGAACAGGGTAGTACCCACAATCGGGAGTAGTTTCACTCACCTCCGGCGCCGGTGCGGCCCGCTAACCTTTCGCCATGGTGGCACAGCTGATGTGGGGGATCGAGACGCACGCGCTGTTCGTCGCGCTCGGGGTCGCTGTCGCCGCGATCGTGTTCTTCGCCGAATGCAGGCGCCGGGACGCACTGCGCGAAGAGTCGCTGGTCGCTGTCACCGGGGCGTTGGTCGGTGGGGCGATCGGCATGCGGTTGTCGAGTCTGGCCGCGACGCTGGATCCCTACGAGAGCTGGATGTTCGGTGCGCGCAGCGTGCTCGGCGGATTGCTCGGCGCCTACGTGGGTGTCGTGATCGCGAAACGGATCATCGGGTACCGGGAGCGGACCGGTGATCTGTTCGCACCGGCGGTGGCGCTCGGCATGGCGGTGGGTCGCATCGGCTGCCTGCTCACCGAAGCGCCGGGCCGGCCGACGAGCCTGCCATGGGGGATCCACGCGCCCACGACCGTTCCCCAGTGTCCCGGCTGCGTGGCCGGGGTGGCGATGCATCCCAGTTTTGTCTACGAAATAGTGTTCCAGCTGGCCGCTTTCGGCGCGCTGTGGTGGTTGCGGGATCGGATCAGCACGCCGGGGGAGCTGTTCACCCTCTATGTCGGGGCGTACGCGATCTTCCGGTTCCTGGTCGAGTTCACCCGCGCCAACGACACCGTCTGGCTGGATCTGACACGCCCGCAATGGTTCCTGCTGCCGGGGTTGGTCCTGGTCGCGGTGCGCTGGACCATCGGCTATCGGCGCGGGAACTACGACGGTGTACTTCGACGAAAGGTCGTGGCATGAACTTTACTCCCGGACCGCCCCCGAATATGCCGCCCCCGCCACCACCGCAGGGGGGTACACCGCCGGGGCAGGGCGGTCAGGTAGCGGCGATGGCGCTGGCGGGAGCGATGGCGTTCATCGTGGTCAACGCGATAGCGGGGTTCATCGTGGTCATGGTGGTCGCCTCCATCAACGACGACACCGCGACCAGGGTGCTGTTCGGGCTCACCGCGCTGGCCGGCGTGGCGACGGCCTTCGGGGGTGGCTGGCTGTTGATCCGACGCAAACGGCCCGCGCCCAAAGGGTTCGGGATGGGGTTGATGATCGGCTGGTCGCTGGTCACCGTGTTCACCGCGGGCTTGTGCACGGCGATCAACCCGGAGCTGTACACGGGCATGTTCGGGATGGCGCGATGACCGGGATGCCGTTGCGAGGCGATCGAATCCTGCGCTATGTGACCGCGTTCTGCCCCCACTGTCACGACGAACACCCGGAAACCGCGCTGACCGACGTCGCGCGGCTGTCGGGGTGGCTGGCCGAACGCGACGGCAAGGTCTTGCTCGAACGGGGTTGCCGAACCCATGGCATGGTGCGCACCCTCTACGACGAGGACCCCGACATCATGGCCTACCTCGAAGAATGGACCGCGCCGACCAAAGCACACCTGCCCGACACCGTCGGCAATTTCGATCCCGTTCCCGCTGCCTACCTGCGGGGGCTGCCCGAGATGCAGACCCAGCACACCTGCATCCTGCTCGAGGACATCATCGACAGCTGCAACCTGCGCTGCCCCACCTGTTTCGCCGACTCCTCGCCGGACCTGCGCGGTGTGGTGGCGGTCGAGGACGTGCTCGCCAACGTCGATCAGCGCCTCGCCCGCGAGAACGGCCGCCTCGACGTGCTGATGCTCAGCGGCGGCGAACCGACCCTGCATCCGCAGCTGGCGCGGTTGCTCGACGAGCTGACCGCGCGGCCGATCACCCGGATCCTGCTCAACACCAACGGTCTGCGCCTGGCCGTCGACGACGAGCTGGTGGAGTTGCTCGCTCGCCACCGCGACCGGGTCGAGGTGTATCTGCAGTACGACGGTGAAACCGCGCAGGCCTCGCGTCATCATCGCGGCGGCGACCTGCGGGCCCGTAAGCAGCAGGCACTGCAACGGCTTTCGGCGAACGCCATCTTCACCACACTGGTGATGACGGTGGCGCTGGGGGTGAACGACGACGAGATCGGCGCGGTCGTGCGCACCGCGATGGACACACCGTTCGTCGGCGGGGTGTCGATCCAACCTCAATTCGGTTCGGGGCGTTCGGCAATGATCGACCCGATGGACCGGCTCACCCACACCGGCGTGTTGCGCAGGCTCGGCCCGCAGACCGACGGGCTGGTGACCTGGCGCGATCTCACCGCGCTGCCGTGTTCGCACCCGCACTGCTGCTCGGTCGGTTACCTGCTGCGTGACGACGCGGGACGGTGGCGGTCGCTGGTCTCGCTGATCGGCCACGACAGGTTGAAGCAGCAACTGGGGCTGGTGTCGAACCGGATCGCGGACTCGGAGCTGCCCGCCGAACTCCGGGTGGCGGTGCGGGAATCGCTGCTGGGGTTGTTGTCGGAGCAGTCGTCGCTGTCACATCCGGAGATCGGGCGGGTCTGGCGCAACATCTGTGAGAACTGCGATCTGGGGATGTCGACCCTGCTGACCTTGGCGTCGTCGGCGCTGCCCGGTCGGCGTCGACGGTTGCGGACCCTGCTCGGTGAACGGGTTGTGCGGATCACCGTGAAACCGTTCATGGACATGTCGACGATGATCGAGGAACGGCTCACGCAGTGTTGCGTGCACGTGGGCACGCGCGCCGACGCCGATCAGTGCGCGCCGTTCTGCGCGGTCCAGGCGTGGCCTGCACTGTCACGGCAACGACTGCCTGCGGCGGCGCCGTCGGGGCGGACGTTGTTGCCGGTGGAGGTGCGGTGAGCGAGCGCGGGGTCTATTACGAGGAGGCGGTGCGCGGGCGAGAACCACACGACCCGTTGACGCTGTGTGTGATCGCGACCGTGGCGTTGCTGACGTGGTTGATCGGCCCCTGGGCAGTGGTCGGGTTCGGGGCGCTGGCCTTCGCCGGTTACTGGCGGGCCTGGCGAGCCGGGTTGAAGCGCAGCCGATGCTGGTTGCGCGACACCCGGCTGGTGCTGATCTATGTCGCGGCGATCGCCGTGGTCGGAGTCGTCGCCGCGGTGTGGTGACGGCGTGTCGCCGATGCTGGTGCGCCGGAACCGTAGCGAGCCGGCGCCGGCCACGGTTGACTTGTAGGTATGGCCTCCACTCGATCCAGTAGGCAACGCCGGCCAGGGGCACCGGTGACCGCCGTCCCGCCCGGCGAACTGATCGTCGTCACCGTGGCGACCGGCCCCGAGATCACCCCGATCGCCCTGCGCGAAACCCGCTCGGTACGCAGCCGGGTCGACGAATTGCTGCCCACCACAGCGCATCTGGTCCCGATCTTCGGTCCCGGCAACAGGTTGGCGGGCAGACTGGCCGACACGGCACAGGCGCCGGTCGCCGGGGAGTACCTCAGGTACTACTCGGTGCACGGCGAGCTGGGTGATCTCGGCGAACTCGCACACCGATTGCGCGAGGACGACACCGTCGCCGCCGCCTACGTCAAGCCCGCGGCCGAACCGCCACTGGCACCGCGCGCGCAGAACATCGTCGCACCGAGCGCACCGGCCGTGACACCCGATTTCCGGGCCGGACAGGGCTATCTGGACGCGGCGCCCACCGGCATCGATGCGGTGTGGGCGCACGATCGGCCCGGCGGGCTCGGCACCGGTGTGCGGGTGATCGACGTCGAGGGGGCATGGCGGTTCACCCATGAAGATCTGCGCCAGAACCAAGGCGGGGTGATCGGGGGTACGGCGTCCGCGGATCTGGGCTGGCGCAATCACGGCACCGCCGTCGCCGGTGAGATCAGCGGAGACCTCAACGCTGTCGGCGTCACCCGAATCGCGCCCGAAGCCCACATCAGGGCGATCTCGATCTTCGGTATCGGCTCGGCCGCCGCGATCCGCTCGGCCGCGGACGCACTGGACCCCGGCGACATCGTCCTGATCGAATTGCACCGCCCCGGCCCCCGATTCGACTACCGGGGCGCTGCTGACCAGCGCGGCTACATCCCCGTCGAATGGTGGCCCGACGACTTCGCCGCGATCCGCTACGCCGTTGCCCGCGGCATCATCGTGGTCGAAGCCGCGGGCAACGGCGGCGAAAACCTCGACGACGCCGTCTACGACACCCGCCCCGGTGACTTCCCGGCCGGCTGGCACAACCCGTTTCGCGCGGGTCCCGCCGATTCCGGCGCCATCCTGGTCGGTGCGGGCGCCCCACCACCGGGCACGCACGGCCGAGACCACGGCCCCGCCCGCTCCCGCCTCGACTTCTCCAACCACGGCGCCCGCCTCGACGCCCAAGGCTGGGGCCGGGAAGTGACCACCACCGGCTACGGCGACCTCCAAGGCGGTCCCGACGAAGACCTCTGGTACACCGACCGATTCAGCGGCACCTCCAGCGCATCGCCGATTGTCGTCGGCGCCATCGCCGCCTACCAAGGCATGCGAGCCCTCGGCCCGGGCCGCGCGAGCCCCGATCAGATCAGAACCCTGCTCCGCGCCACCGGTTCCGCACAGACCGCCGCCCCCGGCCGCCCCCTCACCCAACGCATCGGCACGCTGCCCGACCTGCGTGCGATGACGGCGCACGGGTAAGGCGGCAGTGGTGTAACTGAGCGGGATCCGGCGCTGAGCCTGCGGGATCCGGCGCTATGGGTTGCTCGGCGAGCGGACCGATTGTTTTGATTCGGAAACCGTGAGCGTGGTTGTGACGCTGGTGGTTTCATGTGCGGCTGTGCAGAATGAGGGCGCGGCAGGATATGGCCGGTACGGTGCGTTGTCCCGGGTCGAGCTGGAACGGTTTTTCCATCTGGACGATGAGGACCGAAAGCTGATCGCGGCCCGGCGCCGGGATTCGAACCGGCTCGGATTCGCCCTACCCGAGAGTGTCACGCACGGCGGGCAAGCTCGCGGCGGCGGTGCGGGTGCTCTTGGAATTGACCGAGGTCGACGCCGAGAGGCCGATCCAACTGGTGTGGGATCTGCTCGAAAACGCTGTCACCAAGGCCGAATTGCGCGCCGCGATCGCCACGGTCGACGAACTGGTACCCGCCTCGGACATCGAACTCGACGGGCAACGGCTCGAGGAGCTCGCCGGGCGGGTGAATACGGTGCGCATGTTCTTGCCGTCGTTGATGCGGACGGTCGAGTTCGGTGCGACCGGGGACGGGAAAGCGGTGCTGACCGCCATGCACACGATCGCGGACCTGCTGACCGCGCCGCGTGCTCGGGGCGCATCGGTGCGCTGGTTCGATGCGCGGCGGGTGGATCACGATCTGGTCGGCGGGGGCCGGCAGCGCCTGGTGTACCCGCAGGAGCGCCCGGAGGAGACCGTCGATCGGGCGGCGTACACGTTGTGCGTGCTCGAGCAGTTCCACCGGAACCTGAAGTACCGCAACATCTTCGCCGAGCATTCCTCGAAGTGGCGTGATCCTCGCGCGCATCTGTTGTCGGGGGTGGTGTGGGAGCAGGCGCGCGGTGCGGGCATGAACGCCCTGGGGCTGCCGGACAATCCGCATTCGATGCTCACCGAGCACGCCAGCGCCCTCGACTCCGCGTATCGGGAGCTGATCGCCCGCCTGGGTGATGACGCCCCCGCCAGCGTCGATGAGGAAGGGAAACTGCATGTGGCGGCCCTGACCGCGCTCCCGGACCCGCCGAGTCTGGTCGATCTGCGCAGGCGGGTGGATGCCATGCTGCCGCGGGTGGATCTGCCGGAGCTGGTGATGGAGGTGATGTCCTGGTATCCGGAGTTCACCGAGGCGTTCACCCACGTCTCGGGCAACCCCGCCCGTGTCGCGGATCTGAGTGTGTCGGTCGCGGCCGTGTTGTGCGCGCATGCGATGAACGTCGGATTCAGACCTGTTGTGTCCCTGGGCGTGGAGGCGCTGACCAGGGACCGACTGCACCCCGACACCGCCGACGACTGACAGTCGGTGCCGACCACCGGCAGTGCCCATCGCCTCTCCGCGACACACGGCAATGACCGACGGCCGAGATTCATGTCGTGGATGCGCCACCTGCCGCGCGGCGGAACCTTCTCGCGAGGCGATCGAACGCCACCGCGAGCTCGTCTCCGGCGATTACCTCGATGTCGGCGTCGAGCTGGGTCAAAGACAGCGCGAGCCGGTCCGGGTCGTGGGAACCCACCGCGATATAGCAGGTGGCCTCGTCGATCACCTCGATATCGACCGGGACGGGGATCTTCGCGGCGACCTCGGCGGCGGGAGCATGCACGAGTACCCGGGCGCGGTACGTCCAGGCCGCCTTGCTGACGCGTCCGACGACGTACTCGACGACGTTATCCGCCGGGATCTTGCGCGGCTGGAACCGCGCACCCGTCGGTGCGTGCGGAATCATGCGGTCGACACGAAAGATTCGCCAGTCGTCTCGGTCGAGATCCCATGCGAGCAGGTACCAGAGCGGCCCCCAGGACACCAGCCGTTGCGGTTCGGCGTGACGGGCCCCTGCACTGCCCCCGGGCTTGGTGTATCCGAACCGGAGTCGTTCGTGGCCGCGGATCGCGGCAGCGACCGCGCCGAGAACCGACAGATCGAGCGGCGGCTGCGCCCCCGGAACGACGCTCGTCGCCTCACGCACTGCCTCGACGCGCCGACGCAGGCGCGCGGGCAGCACTTGCTCCAGCTTCGCGAGCGCGGTCAGCGATGTCTCTTCGACGCCGAGCCTTTGGGTCGCGACCGCGCCCAGTCCGACCGCGACGGCGACGGCCTCGTCGTCGTCGAGCAGGAGTGGGGGCATCGCCGTCCCGGCGGCCAGCCGGTACCCGCCCGCGACGCCGGGGCGCGCGTCCACGGGATAGCCGAGCGAGCGCAGCTTGCCGATGTCGGCGCGCACAGTTCTGGCGCTCACCTCGAGTCGGCCGGCGAGCTCGGAGCTCGTCCAGTCGCGCTTGAGCTGGAGCAACGACAGCAGTGCGAGCAGGCGAGCCGAGGTCTCCAACATGTTCTCGATCATTCCAGCAATTGCGGAAGCTAACCTGCCGCATTAACTGGGAACGTGGATCGCATGACCGAGAACAACGCACTCACCCCGTTCCACATCAATAATGAAATCGGAAACAAGGTGACAGATCAGGCACGCGTGACAGGACTTCGCCATGACCTCACCGACGAGGTCGACGGACAACGAGGAGACGTGATGCTCGAAGCAGCCGTTTTTCCCGAGCCCACCCTTATCCAGGTCAACGGTGTGGAGCTCGAAGTATTCGAAGCAGGCCGAGAAAACAAGGGAAAGCCCATCGTGCTCTGCCACGGTTGGCCGGAGCACGCCTTCACCTGGCGTTACCAGATGCCCGTCCTTGCCGCCGCTGGCTACCACGTCATCGCACCGAACCAGCGGGGTTATGGCAACTCGTCCCGCCCGACCGAGGTGACGGACTACGACATCGAACACCTGACGGGTGACCTCGTCGCGCTCCTGGACCACTACGGCTACGAGGACGCCACCTTCGTCGGTCATGACTGGGGTGCGTTCGTCGTCTGGGGCCTGGCCCTGTTGCACCCCGACCGGGTGAACAAGCTGATCAACATGAGCCTGCCTTACCAAGTGCGCGGAGAAACGCCGTGGATCGAGGTCATGGAAACCTTCCTCGGCGGCGACTTCTACTTCGTCCACTTCAACCGGCAGCCGGGTGTAGCGGACGCCGTGTTCGATGCCAACACCTCCCAGTTCCTGCGCAACCTCTACCGCAAGAACGTGCCCCCCGCACCCGATGAGCCGGGCATGGCATTTATCAATCTTGCCCAGACGGAAACACCACTCGGTGACCCTGTCATGAGCGACAGCGACTTGGCCGTCATCGTCTCCGCGTTCGAGACGTCGGGATTCACCGGCGGCATCAACTGGTACAGGAACCTCGACCGCAACTGGCACCAGTTGGCGGACGCGGACCCGATCATCAAGCAGCCCACCCTCATGATCTACGGCGACCGGGACCTCGCGGTCCCGAGGTTGGAAAACCTGGCAGAGTTCGTGCCCAACGTGGAGGTGGTCGGCCTGGACTGCGGTCACTGGATCCAGCAGGAAATGCCCGAAGAAGCAAACCAAGTGATTTCACAATGGCTGACCCAGCAGGGCTAGTGAGCTGGTTCTGAGATGCGTGCGCAGTAGCGGCAGATCCGGTCGATGATCTGGTCTGCGGTATTGGTCCAGATCAGTGGCCTGGCTTCGGTGTGCCAGTGCTCGAGCGCGGTGGCGAGCTCTCGCACATCGGTATCGGACAGAACGAAGTCCGGCAGGACGAGTGACACAGGAGCACCACGCATGGAGTCAATCTTCTTCTCGAGTCCTGAGTAGTTCCGGGACTGGCTAGAGGAGCACCACGCGACTGCCTCCGAATGCCGGGTGGGCATGTGGAGAAGGGGAACTGGCAAGCCCACGCTGAGCTGGTCGGAGGCGGTCGACCAGGCGCTGTGTTACGGCTGGATCGACGGTCGGCAGAGCCCGATCGACGACGTCTCCTGGACGATCCGGTTCACCCCGCGCAGGCCGCGCAGCAACTGGAGCCTGGTCAACCTCCGCAAGATCGAGGAGCTGACCGCGCAAGGGCTCATGCGGCCGGTCGGCACCGCGGTGTTCGAAGCCCGCGACCGGGATCGCGAGGAGAAGCTGGTCTTGGAGTTCGAGGCGCCACAGCTGGCTCGCTTCCAGGCCGAACCGCGGGCGTGGGAGTGGTTCAGCGGGCAGGCACCGTCCTATCGCAAGCAGGCCGTCCACCATGTCACCAGTGCCCAGCGGGCCGAGACTCGCGAGCGGCGGTTGGATCAGCTGATCGCCGACAGCCTGGAGGGGGTGCGGCTCAAACCGTTCCGGCGACCGGGAACCTGAGGTCCGCTGAACAAGCCGAGCGCGATCGCGTAGCCGTCCAGCGCGGGACCGGCTCGCGCCGCCACAGCCGGAGAAGGCTGGCCACCACACCCGGCAGGCGCCGGTCCGCAGCGCGTGCCTGGTCGTAGGACAACCTCACCGCGGTGAGCCTCTCCGATCTGCTCGACGCTGCCACCGCAATAGACGGGATCGGAACCGAATGGGACCCACACGAGCTGAGAGATTCCAGCCTGACCCATCTGGGTGAGTCCGGTGTCAGCATGTTCGAGCTCATGGCGAAGTCCCGTCACCGCAACCCTGAAACCTGCGCCGCTACGTCACACCGTCACCCCAGGCCATGCGTGACCTCACCAGACTCCTTGTCCCGGAGTCGAACGACGGCACTGACCAGCAACTTCACGAACTTCGTTCTTTTTGCGCCGTTACCACCGGAATCCCGAATCACACACTCCTCCAATCAGTTTCGCTTGGGGAAGTGTGGTTCGGTGGGGTCACCGGTGACATCGGGCGTTTCTCAGCGATCCGGACGCCGCCGCGCGGCCGGGTCGCTGTCGGCCTCGGGGATCCGCTGGTGCGTTTGCGGGCCCGGCCGGCACCGCCGGACGCCAGCAAGGCACTGAGCCGGGACCGGGTCGCACAGATCCTGAGATCGGATGTTCCACTGCGGGAACGAGTGTTGTGGCATCTGCTCTACGAGTCCTCCGCGCGCGCCGAAGAGGTGCTGATGCTCGATGTCCCCGAACTCGATACCGGCAATCGGTGCGCGGTGGTGACCCGCGGACGGTAGAGCGGCATACGGAGCCAACGGTTCCATGTCGTCGCCGGTCCCGGATCGCTTGTTTCGCGCGATCTGATGGCGAGCGAACTGGTTTGTCGCCTCGATGCCCTGGTCGTCATAGAACTGGAGCATCCGAAACTGCCCATCGGCGGACTGCGACAGCATGCGCGACCGGTGTTGAAGAACGAACGCACACACCAGCGGCGCGTGCCAGATATACATGGCGGGGTCGGCTTGCTCTTCCGCCAGCGCTTCGTGCCAGTCGTCGATGCACGATCCCTCGGCCCCGCATTCGCACGCCCCCACCTCAACTCCAGTCACGAATGCAACGCTAACCCTTTGGACAGCAAGCGTTTCGATGAGCGCTCCCGACCGAGCCAGAACGCTGCTTCCTCAGCGCCGGATTCCGGTCGGCTACACCACTACTGCCGGTAACGCCGGGGCAAGCACTCGATCGCGTCGGCCGTCGGCGGCCCTGCTGGTGCGAGCACCGCGCGGATGGTCGCACCGGTGGAAAACCGGATGTGCGCGTGCGCGCCTGCGTGGCAAGGTACGGGAATGGCATCAGCGAAGAACGTATGCGTTCGGGCGGCTACCGTGGCGGACTCGGCCGCGATCACCGCGTTGCAGGAAGCCGGGTTCGGGATGCGCTACGGCGACGACGAGAACGAGTTCCGGGGGAAGGTCTTTCCGGTCGAGCGGTCGTTGGTGGCTGTGGAGGGTGACCGGATCGTCGGGCATACCGTGGATCGGACGATGACGGTGACCGTGCCGGGGGAGCGGACGGTGCGGGCGTGTGGCGTGTCGGGGGTGGCGGTGGCGGCGACGCATCGGCGGCGGGGAATCCTGCGGGAGATGTACACGGCCCAGCATGCTCGGACCGAGGCCGAGGGGTTGCCGTTGACGATCTTCACCGCGAGTGAGGCCACGATCTACGGCCGGTTCGGCTACGAGGTGGCCGTCCTCGACACGTCGGTCTCGATAGATCCCCAGCGAGCCGAATTCCGTTCCACGACACCGGACCCCGGTGGTGTCACGCTGGAAACGCTCGACGACGCCGCCCCCAGGATTCGCGAGATCTATCAGCGCTGGCAGCAGGTGACTTCGGGAGCGCAGGATCGTCCGGATGCCAAATGGGAGTTGTTCTTCGCCGATGTGGAGCGCCACCGCCAGGGTGCGACGACGCTGTTCGTGCTTCTGCACGCCGACGGGTACGCCCTGTATCGGCGCACCAGGCGCGAAGACCGTGACATCGCCTCGGTCTGGGAGTTCCGTGCTGTGACCGCCGACGCGCACGCCGCCCTGTGGCGGGTACTGCTCGGCATGGACCTCGTCGACCTCGTCGAAGCCGAGATCGCCGAGGACGATCCGCTGGCCTATATGCTCACCGACCCGCGCGCGGTGCGGTTGACCCATCGCGGCGACGCGCTGTGGGCGCGGGTCATGGACGTACCCGCTGCCCTCACGGCCCGCACCTACCGCGCCGATCTCGACACCGTCCTCGCGGTGCACGACCCCTTCCGCGGGAAGGGCGGGAACTTCGCCCTGCGCATTCGTGACGGCATCGCCGAGTGTGAGCCGACCACCCGCGCGGCGACGCTCGGTTTCGACATCAACATTCTCGGCGCGCTGTACTTCGGCGCGCACCGTGCGAGCATTTTCGCCGCCGCGCACCGGATCACCGTCGATGACCCCGCGGTGCTGCGCTCGTTCGACGATGCGTTCACCGCCGACCGGGCACCCCAGTTGGGCTGGTTCTTCTAAGACCGACGACAACGGGCGCGTTCGCCCCGCCACGCGCTACCTCGGGAGTACGGTAGGTAGCTGTGGATTCGCACGAGGTCGATTCTTCGGTTCGGGTGCGTGGCGCCCGGGTCCACAATCTGCGTGCTGCCGCCGCAGACAGGCCACGAAATGTTCTGGCGGCGTGCACGGGTGGCGCCGGTTCGGGCCCGTCGTCGCCGGTGTTCGGCACCTTGTGCGGGCCACCGCATCGCCGATACATGGAGGCGGTGGCGCCGTATGCCCATCGATTGCTGCACCCCGTCGGCACCGACATTTCGACGACACAACCGAATTCGCTCGGCGACAACGGCGCGAGCACGATCGTTGTCGCCGCAGAGCACGTGATCGGTACGGGCGGCGGTGGCCGGATCGTGGTGCAGGGCAGACCGGAACAGGGGACAGACGATCCGGTCAGCCGGACCGCGCTGCGGCTGTCGGAGCGGCTGTCGTGAACGGCGGCGCGGATCCGACCCGCAAGGCGATGCTGGTCGCCGGTGGTTGCTCGTTCGCACTCGGTGTGGCGCTGCTGTTGTGGCCGGGGCGCGACGAGAACATCCTCGCGATGCTGTTCGGCATCTCGCTGATCCTGAGCACCGCGGTGCAGGCGTATCTGGCGATGACGACGCGGATCGCGTTCTTGTTGCGAGTGCTGGTACTGGTCAGTGCGGGGCTCACGGGCATCTTGGCCGCGCTGGTGTTCAACGGTGGCAATATCGAACTGCTCGCTCTGTGGATCGGCATCGGCTGGTCGATCCGTGGCATTGTGCAGGCGCTGGTCGCGGCCTGGGACGACACCGTCGTCGACGGGTGGATGCACGAGGTGTGCGGCATGATCACCACCGCGATCGGTATCACGGTCATCGCGATCACGTTCCAGACGGTCACCGGGCTGGCCACGACGGCCGGCAGCGGGTTGGTCGCGATCGGTGTCATGGAACTGCTCACCGGTGGGCTCGGGCGGATGGCTCGGGACGCGGTTCAGCGCTCTACCGTCGAGGATGCGGTGCCCACCGTGCGGGCGGCGACCGAGGCGCAGTAGCGAATCACACACAGTCAGTGCGTAATTCGAGGTTTACGCGAACTCGTGGACAACGCGACGTTGCGGGCAGCCGAGCGAGCGCTGAACTCTGCGTGCAGCGGCGCTCACAGCTGGGGTAACTGTGCTGGGCGACGGTAGCGTGGCCCGCGGCGTGCGCACGGGTGTTCGGCGCGCCGCTCCCCGCAGCCCGATTGTGAGCCCAGGAGAACAGTGGTGTCGCGCGTAGTCCCCGGTGTAACAGCCGATGCCGTCCAGCGTGAAGAGCTGGCCATGCGGCGAATGACCGAGAGTTTGGTCGAAGACCTGTCCGAGAACGTCCCCGTCGACCAGGTGACGTCGGCGGTAGGCGCCGCGCACCATCGTTTCACCGGCAAACCCATCCGGGAGTTCGTGCCGATTCTGGTCGAGCGGATCGTGCGCAGCGAACTCGCCGATCCCGATCCGACGGTGCGGGTTCCCGCCCCCACCGCCGCCGTGCGGGCCGCCGAAATCATCGCGCGCGAGTCCGAAGCGGGCGAGCAGCTCACCGAGCGCTCGGTGAGCAGGCGTGCGGTGGTGCCGTTGGCGATCGGCGCCGCCGGGGTCGTCGCCGGCATTGTCGCCGGGGTGACGCTGCTGCCCGGCGGCGCCGACGCTCCCGCGGTCACCGTCGCGGCGCCGACCACCGTGGTGCGCGGGGTCATCGGATCGGAGAAGATGTCGTTCTTCACCGACGAGCGCGTGGTGCAGGTACTGGCCGACAACGGCGTCCGAGTGGAGGTCGAACCGGCCGGTTCGCGCCAGATCGCGACCACTGTGGACCTCGGCGCGTTCGATTTCGCGTTCCCGTCGAGCATCCCGGCCGCGGAACGAATCCAGCGCCAGCACAACATCACCACCAAGTACACGCCGTTCTCCTCACCGATCGCCATCGCCACCTACCGGCCGATCGCCGATCTGCTGACCACGGCCGGAGTGATCAAGCCCGGTCCGGTGGCGACGTTCGACATGAACAAGTACCTGGAGCTGGCCGGGACCGGCGTGCAGTGGGACGACCTGCCCGACAACACCACCTACCCGGTCGCCAAGAACATCCTGGTCTCCACCACCGACCCGCGCAGCTCCAATTCCGCGGCCATGTACCTGTCGATCGCCAGTTACGTCGCCAACGATCACACGATCGTGCGCGGCGCCACCGCCGAAGAGCACGTGCTGCCCGCCCTGACGAAACTGTTCCTCGCGCAGGGCTACACCGACAACAGCAGTGAGGGGCCGTTCAACCAGTACCTCACCAACGGCATGGGGCCGACTCCGCTGGTGTGTATCTACGAGGCGCAGTTCGTCGAAGCCGCCGGTGAGGGCCGGATCAAACCCGACATGGTGCTGACGTACCCGACCCCGACGGTGCTGTCGAGCCACACCCTCGTCCCGCTGACCGGCACCGGCGACAAGATCGGCAAACTCCTCACCGACAATCCCGAACTGCGCCGCCTGGCCGCCGATCACGGTTTCCGCACCGGCGATACCGCCCAGTTCACCTCGATCGCGGCCGAACGTTCGGTGCCGGTGGCGGCCGACCTGATCGACGTCGTCGACGTGCCCGCCTACGACACGCTCGAGCACCTGCTCGACGGAGTTGCCAACGCCTACAACTGAATCCGTCACCCAGCGGTGCCGCGCAGCACGGCTGCGCGGCACCGATGTCGGTAGGATCGCGTTCGCGGCGGAGGATCCGAAGGGCTTGACACCAGTTCAGTGCACGACTGTACACTCAGTGGGGTCAGGTCTTCGAGACGGTCTGCGCGGCGAATGGAGTTCCACGAGATGGATCAACCCGGTCACGGTCGAGAATCAGTCACCGATTGCGTTGTCGCCGGTGGTGTTCGATGAGCTACCAGAAGGAACTGTTCGACGAGTTGTCCTTCGCGGCGCGCCGCACCGGTAGCGCGCTCGCCGAAATTCTGGGCGAGGCCGGCCGTAAGAGTGTTCGTGAGGTGGTCGATCTAGCGCACGAGGGGCGTGAACTGGTCGCCGGCACTCTGCGGGCCAGAGCGGACGAGCTTCGTCGCCGCCGCTAGTTTTATCGCCCTCTGGGTCTGTGACCTGCGGAAAGGTCTGTAGGAAAAGAATTTTCGTGGCCAGCGATGAGTTCTCACAGCGCGCACCGTCTCTATGAGTGCTACCTGTAGCCGAGATCCGGGAGAGCCTCATGACCGCCAGTTCCGCCGTCACCTCCGGCACCCTCGTGGTGCCCGACGCCCGCCTGTATTACGAGGTCCGCGGGGCGGGGCCGCTGCTCGTCCTCGTCGGCGCCCCGATGAACGCCGCCTCGTTCGCCGCGGCCGCCGAACAACTCGCCACCACCAACACCGTCCTCACCACCGACCCGCGCGGCCATTGCGCCAGCCCCCTGAACGACCCCGACCAGGATTCGACGGTGCTCGCCCGCGCCGAGGACCTCGCCCGGTTGATCGCCCATGTGGACGCGGGCCCGGCCGTGGTCTTCGGATCCAGTGGCGGCGCCGTCTCCGCGCTGGCCCTCGCTCAGACCAATCCCGATCTGGTCACCACCGTCGTCGCCCACGAACCGCCCCTGCGCGAAATGCTTCCCGACGCTGACGCACAGCGCGCGCTCACCGAGGACATCATCGCCACCTACGCCACCGGCGACGTGATCGGCGCCTGGCGAAAGTTCTTCGCCCAGGCCCAGATTCTCATACCGGAACCGATGCTCGAACAGATCTTCGGTGGTGACCGCGACCCGCAACAGGTCGCCAGCGAACGATTCTGGTTCGCCCACGAGCTGCGCCCGACCACCGCGTGGGTTCCCGACCCGCCGCTGTTGCGTTCGATCCCGACCCGGGTGATCGTCGGAATCGGTGCCGAGTCCATCGGCCAGTTCTGCGATCGCACTTCACGCGAACTGACCTCGGCCCTCGGCATCGACCCGGACCTTTTCCCCGGCGACCACACCGGATTCGTCAGCGACCCCGCCGCCTTCGCCGCTCGCCTGCAAGAAGTGCTCGACGAGCCGTGAGCGAATTCCGGGCACGCCTGCGTGCGCAACCTCGCGAAATACACCAGGGTGTCGGCCGAGGCGTTGGGACGGTGGCAGGCCGACACCGCGATCCGGCATCGCGGCGTCGCGGCCGATAACCGGGGGTGTTACTGCGCTGCGGCGGCTGCGGTCTCGGATGCGCGTTGTACCAATTCCCGGATGAAGGCCGTAACGTCTGCCGGTTTTTCTTCTGCCATGAAGTGGCCGGCATCGATCGGCTGGTAGGTGGCGGCCGGAGCCCATTGCCGCCATAGGGCAGACGCGTCGAACCCCAGCCGCGACCCCCAATCCTGCGAGATCACCGCCACGGGCATCGCCAACTGAGCGCCTGCCTTTCGGTCGGCGCGATCCATCTCGAGGTCGATGCCCGCCGTGGCTCGGTAGTCGGCGACGATGGACGGCACAGCGCGCGTGGAACTGTCGATGTAGTGCCGGCGCACGTCTGGCGGGAATGTGGTTCGGCTGGGGTCCCAGGCGTCGAGGAACGAGCTGAAGAAGTCTTCGGCGACTGCGTCGATCATCCGCTCGGGCAAGCCCTTTGGTTGTGCCATCAGGTACAGGTGCCAGGCGACCGCCGCGTCGACGCCGTGCAGCACGTCCCAGGTGTCCATGGTCGGCAGGACATCCAGGACCCCCAAGTGGGTGATCTTCTCGGGGTGGTCGAGCGCGGCCCGGACCCCGACGAGTGCTCCTCGGTCATGACCGATCAGGCTGAACTGTTCGTATCCGATTTCGCGCACGATGTTGACGATGTCGTGCGCCATGGTCCGCTTCGAGTAGGTATCCGGAGTCGTTTCTTCGGGTTTGTCGCTCGCGCCGTAGCCGCGCAGGTCGGGCACGATGACCGTGTACTGCTCGGCGAGTTCGCCGGCGACATGCCGCCACATGAGGTGAGTTTGCGGGAAGCCGTGCAACAGGACGACGGGGTGACCGTGACCGCCGATGGCGACATTCAGATGGACGCCGCCGGCCCCGGAAAGCTGCTGGTAGTCGAAGCCGTCGATCGTTGTGACTGTCACAGACAGACCCTTTCGTGAGTTGGTGGAGAAATGCGCTGTCAGGAGAAAATGGCCCGCAGCGGAGGTTCGGGGTTCGCGCTTGCCCGAAGAGCGGGAATCAGGATGGTGTCGACCAGGTGCCCCAGGTACTCGGACCCGGCGGGGAGTCCGTTCAGCCTGCGCAGAAGCAGCACGGACCCGGCGATTTCCTCGTAGGGGAACGGTCGCGCGCCGACCGGTAGCTCGCCTCGGCCGATGGCCGCGGACATCACCGACGCAGGCAGCTTGGCCCCGGTCGGCCCGGTTGCTTCTTCGATATGGCGGCACAAATCGGGGTCTTGCAGTCCCGCGTGGAGCAACATCAGGCTCATTGTCGCGTCGGCCGAGCGCATAGTGGTGTCGAGCCGTTCGCACAAGGCGATCAAATCGCCTCGCAAGGAGCCGGTATCCACCGCGCCGGCGCGATGGACCGACGCGGGGCCTGCCTTGACCGCGGCGACCACCATGTCGCGCTTGGTCTCCCAGCGTCGGTACAACGTCGCCTTCGATGCCTTGGCGCGGCGCGCGACCGCCTCGAAGGTCAACGCGTCATAACCCACCTCACCCAGCAGCTCCAACACGCACTCGAGAATCTCGACTTCACGCATTCGATCGCGAGGCCGTCCGGCACGCACTTCTGTAGTCGGGGCCGCAGCACCCACATTACGAAACGACACGTTTCGTACCGTATCAGACGCGTCGGCACAGCACCCACCGTTTGCGTCCAAGAGCATTTATGGGATAGCTTACTGAACATGTTCAATGAACATGTTCAGTCGCGAGCGGAGCAACAGGCAGCGACGCGACAGAAGGTCTTGGCGGCAGCCGAACGGCTCTTCCGCGCCCAGGGTTTCAAGGCAACCACGATTCGGCAGATCGCCGCCGAAGCGAACGTGAGCACCGGGACCGTCATGGCGGCCGGCGAAAAGGACGCGCTGCTCGTCTCGCTCTACGACAACTGGATCACCGCGGTGCACAACAGTAGGCAAACCGAACTCGCGCCCGCAAAGACGACCGCGACCACCGAGGACGTGCTGAAGCTCTTCGCGCCGTTTGTCGGACATTTCGCGGTCGATTCCGAGCTCTCACGCGAGTATTTGGCGATCCTCGTCCGCGGAAACCATGAGTCGGTGATCTTTCGAGACCTCGCGCTGGCCCTGCTGGGCGAACTCGAAGCAGTGCTCGCCCGATCAGCGCTACCTCGCAGCCAGGTCGGTCGCGGCGCTCGGACCATCTATCTCGCCTACCTCGGCTTGTTGATGACCGCGGCCAGCGGTGCCATCGCGATGCCCGAGGCAGCCGACCAACTACGCCAGACCATCGAATTCGTCATCACGCACCCGAGAGGCAGCCAATGATCCACGCTCCCGAACTATGGTGGCTACCAGCACTACTCGCGCTCTCGCTGTTCGCCGACGCGCTCATGTCCGTGCGTCCGCCGATGTTCATTCAGCAATGCCTCGACGGCGTCGGGTTTCCACGCGACTGGTGGTGGACGCTGATCGCCATCAAGCTGGCGGCCACAGCCGGTCTCCTTGTCGGACTGAATTATCCCGGCGTCGGATTCGCCACCGCGGTCGGCGTGATCGCGTACTTCGTGTGCGCCGCCTACGCCCATTACCGGGCCCGGTTCCTCGGATACGAGTTCTGGATCAACTGCCTCGGAATGCTGGCCCTGTCGGTGGCGGCGGCGCTTTCGTACGTGGTGTGAGCGGCAGCGCTGTTCGATACACGACTGGTCCGCCGCACGCGGTAGCGGCCAGAGGACTGCAGAGTCAAGGGCGACCTCGCGCAACTTCGTTCAACCGCGCCCGACCATCCCGCTGCTCAACAGTGGAGGCCTCGGCACCGCGTCCGAGCGCCCGGACAATGTTGTTCCTGATTCGTTGCGAAGTGCCCGGCAGGCGGTCGACAACCACCGCAGGGTCGACGCCGAGTCGGATCAGTCCGGTCAGAGCGTGACCGGCGGTCTCCTGGTCCGTCGACTCGACCTGTGACAGAAGGTAATCGCGTTCTGCGCGACGCTCCCGGGATCGAGGATGTCCGCTAGGCGAGCACCGCACCGGCCTCACGCATCCGTTGCACCGCGTGAGCCGGGTCGATCAGCGACTCCGGAGTGTGGATGCCCGGTGCCGGGCGGGTGCCGGTGAGGCCGAGCAGCCGTTCCATGCCCAGAGCGATGCCGAGAGCGGTCAGTGGCCGTTGCCCGGCCGGGTGAACGAGGTGGTGCGTTCGATGGAGCGGATGAGCTGCCTGGTCGGTGCCGTCGAGCTCGATCCGGATCTCGACGGAGGCGGGCTCGCCGCGACGGCGGCTCGGCGTTTCGCCTACCGCGAAGTCCACCCGAACATTCGGTGACCCCGTCGCCATGGCCAGGCTGGGCACGTCGAGGACAGGGATGCTCTGACCGGGCAGGGCGGTGCCGTCGACGGTGTGCACGTTCGATGATGCGTCGGCCGCGGCGAGCCAGGTGAAGACGCCGTCGCGGCGGATCAGACCCGCCGACGTGACCGACAACCACCGTTCCAGATCGGCGATCCCCGCGGGTCCGCCGGTGTCGGTGTCATCGAGCGCGACGCCGACCCGGACCGCGTCGATTCCCGCGAACTCGGCCGCGAAATGTAGCGCGGCGAGAACGACGATCCCCGCCATCAGGTGGCTGGCGATCAGCACCGGAGCCGCGTTCGACTGGTGCGCGCCGGCAACGACTTCCGGGCCGATGTCGAGCAGGCCGCTGGAAATGCTGAGGTAGGGCACTGCGCGATCCTGCGCGTAGTGCAGGCCGTTGAGCCGGTTGTCCCACAGTGCCGCGATCACCGCGGCATGCCCCGTTTCTTGGAGGCCGAGGTCGCGGCGCGACAGGTCGATCTTCACCGCTGTGGCCGTGCCGAGCTCGCCGGCGACCTGCCGCGCGCGGTCGAGATCACGGCCCGCGATGGTCAACGGCAGGTCCGGGTACCAGCGGCGCAACAGAGCTGCGGTGTCAGACCCTGCCTGCCCCGACCCGCCCAGGATCAGTACCGATTGCTCCATGATGAACTCCGTTCCAGCAGACGTTACAATATGTAACTTACTCTTTGTAGCTAAGCTGGAGCCATGACGCAAGGCCGGACGACGACCGCACGATCGGGCAGGCTCGCCAAGCCGGCCAGACGCGAGCAATTGCTCGACACCGCCCTGGCGCTCGTAGGCGAGCACGGCACCGACGGCCTCACCCTCGCCACCCTCGCCGAGGCCGCCGGGGTCAGCAGACCGATCGTGTACGACCACTTCGGAACCCGCCCCGAACTACTGCTCGCGCTGTACCGGCAACTCGACGAACGCCACCGCCGCTCCACGGAACAGGCCGTCCGCGATGCCACCCCCACCGTCGACGAGATCGCCCGCGTGATGAGCGCCGCCTACTTTGCCTGCTCCACCGAAATGCCCGAGTTCGACGCGATCTCGGCTGCGCTGAAAGGCAATCCCGACGTCCAGGCAATCCAGCACGACATGCTCGCCGGCTACCGCGACTGGATGGCCGCGACGCTGCTGCCCTTCTCCACACTCACCACCGCAGCCCTTCGCCTGCGCTGTGTCGGCGTACTGGGAGCGGCACAAACGCTGGCCGCGGAACTGAATCTCGGCGCGACATCCGCACAGGAAGCGATCTCGGCCCTGACCGACCTGATCGTCGGAAGCATCGGCGCGCAGAAGCGGCCATGAGCAGAGCAGCGTCGTCCGTGATCGCATGCTCGGTCGGGTCCCATTTGCGGCACGGCCCCGTGAGCTGATTCGCGAGGTCGGCCACATCGGCTGTGGAATCAAGCCCTCCGCACGCCGACGGGCTGGGCCCGGGGCGAAACGGCCGTGCTCGACCCACAATTTCAGGCTGGGCCGGACGCTGATTTCTTCCTAAGAGTTCGTTGATCTCGGGAACTTGCGAAAAGTGATGAAACTGCTCGGTGACGACTGCTGGTGGGCCCCGGAATGGATGAAACGCATCCAACAGAGAGTCAGCCTGGGCGAACCGGACCTTCTCGATACCCATCCCCGCAACGGCGGCGACCGCCACGACCACGAACCGCCGGCGCCGAGCCGGAGCAGCCCACTACGCCGCTCCATCGATGAATCATGCTGGCACCCAACGTAATGCAGAACACATGTCGCGCGCCCGCAAGCACGGGTAACCGGTCGGCCCAACTGGGGCACCACGTCGTCGGCGAACATCTCACCGAGTCGATTCCACTCTCGATCATCGGCCAGATGCCCCCGTAGCGCGGTGGTCTCGTGAATCGCGCACCGGTCCTCGGCGGTGATGCCGGGCACCGGTCACCTTCCGGTTCGGCGGTTCAGGTCGGCGAGCAGTTCGATGGTGCGGCGTGGTTCGGCCGCTGTTCCGTACGGTGCGGCCATGAATTCGGTGACGCCGACGTCGCGGAGGCGTGTCAGCCCCTGTGTCACTCGGGTTTCGGTGCCGACGATGGCGACGTCCTGGGGCCCGGCAGCTCCTTCCCGGTCGAGGGTCGCACGGTATTCGGGCACCTGCGCGGCGAGCGCGAACTGTTCGGCGATTCGGGCGCGGACGTCATCGGGTGCGTCGGTGACGCAGACGGGCAGGCCGGCGACGATGCGCGGGGCCGGTCGTTGGGCGGCGGATGCCGCCTTGGTGATGAGGGGAACGATGTGCTCGCCGAGGGTTTTCGGTCCGGTCATCCAGGTCACCGCGCCGTCGGAGAGTTCGCCCGCCAACCGGACCATCCGCGGCCCCATCGCTGCGACGAGCACAGCCGGGGCCGCGACGCCGGCGGGCAGCGTCACCGCACCGACGGCGGTGAGGGTGTCCCCGCGAAGATCGACACTGTGTCCGCGTAGCAGCGGGCCCAGCACGGTGAGATATTCACGCATGCGTTGCACGGGGCGGTCGGTGGGCAACCCGAACATTCCCGACACCATCGCACCGACGCCCACGCCGACTCCCAGCGTCAGTCGAGCACCCACCGCGGCCTGCACGGTCAGCGCCTGCGCGGCCAGCACCATCGGGTGCCGCTGCGGAACGGGAACAACTGCCGTGCCCACGGCGATGTCAGGGACAGCGGCGGCGGCCAACCCGATGGCGGTCAACGCATCCCAGCCCAGCGCCTGACTCGACCACGCCGTCGCGAATCCAGCAGCAGCGGCCACCTGTACCTGGTCGACGACCACGTCCCAGGGTGCTGGACCACGTACGTCGCCGACTGCCAAACCGATCTGCATCTCTTCGACTCCTCAACGCTCCGAAACGGGGTGGGCACCCCACTTGCCCTTCGGTACGATACGGAGGACCCACCCCATTTAGCAAGAAGGCGCCGGACAGATGACTGAAAGCCCCCCATCGTCGGGTCGACAGAGAGCCGATGCCCAACGCAACCGCGACAGGTTGGTGACCGCGGCGAGCGCGGTGATCGCGGAGTCGGGAGCCCAGGCATCCCTGGAAGAGATCGCCCGTCGCGCTGGGGTCGGCTCGGCCACGTTGCACCGGCACTTCCCGAGCCGGGCGGGACTGCTGGAAGCAGTGCTACGCGACCGGGTTCAGGCGTTGTGTGAGCGCGCAGAGGACCTGCTCACGTCTCCCGATTCGGGCGCCGCCGTGGTGACGTGGCTACGGGCTGTCGTGGCACACGCGAGCACCGCACGGGGGCTCGGGCCCGCGCTGACGGGATATGACAGCGACCCGAAATTCTCGCCCCACACCATGATCCGCCAGGCCGCCCAGCAGCTTCTGGCCCGAGCTCACCGTGAAGGCTCGGTCGCTGCGGCTGTCGCCGTCGACGACGTCCTGCACCTGGCCAACGGCATAGCTCTGGCAACCGAATCCCTGCCCGACCCGGCAGCACGCGCCGACGCACTGGTAACGCTGGTAGCCGACGGCCTGCTGCGCGACAGCACCGACGAGCGGTAAGTGCACAGAGGGTATGCCGGGCATACGATGATTCATTGCTCGCGGCGAGCGCGTCGCGCGGCGAAGATTCCGAGTACCGCGGAGAACATCGGCCACACCGCTACTGCCATGCCCGCGGTGACGAGCGTTCCCCACAGCATGATGAAGGGCCCGAATTCCGCCACGCGGGCCCAATATCCGCAGGGGCCCACGTCTTGTGGGATGGTCGCGCATTCGGGGTGACCGATGGCAGCGAAGGCCAGGGTCGCGAGCATCGGAATCGCCACGGCCACACCGAGTCCGAGCACCAGGGTGCTGAGGAGCAGGGATGGGACCGATATGCGGTCGGACCCTGATGGGCGATCGGCCGGTTTCACCCCGGCACCTCGGTGACATAGATCCGTGCGCTGCGGCGCGACATCACGGCTTCGAGTTGGTCGATCCCCTCGAACTCGTTGCACAGCAGGAACAGATGCCGACCCTCCGGCCCGCCGAGCGCGCAGGAGAAACACGGGAGATCGGTCTCGACCCGGTGGGTGATCTCGCCACCATCGAGGACCCGAACCACCGCCCACGCAGGGCCGCCCGGATCGTGCGGGTCTGGCGTATCGGCGGTTTGACACCAGATGCCGCCCTCGGCGTCGATACAGATTCCGTCCGGCCCCAGCCCCTCGGCCCACGTCCGTCGGCCCGACAACGAGCCGTCGTCCTGGATGTCGAACGCGGACAGCCGTCCGGCGAAGGATTCCGCGATCACCAGGGTCGAGCCGTCCGGGGTGATCACCATGCCGTTGGGGAACTCGATGTCACCGGCGACGTCGCGGGCGGATCCGTCGGGGGCGATGAGACGGATCCAGCCGGGTTCGGGTGCGCCGCCGCCCACGAAGTCGAAATCGGCGCCGTTGACATAGACGTGTGCGGCGGGATCGACGACGAGCTCGTTGCCGCCCTGAGCGCTGTGCTGCACCGTGGACCCGTCCGGTTCCACTCGGGTCAGCTCGTTCCCCGAGACCAGCAGCCGACCATCGGGCAGCCAATCGATCGACCAGCCCATCGTGTCTCGGCCCGGTGCCACTACCTCGGTGTGTCCGTCGAGGTCGACGGCGACCACGTCGCCACTGCCCCAGTGCGCGAACCACAGTCGGCCGTCGTGCCAACGTCCGGATTCGACCATGACCAGGTCGTTCACGAGAAGTTGCGGGGATGGGAGCATGTCAGCCACGGCCGCGATTTTATCGTCCGCCACTGTCTGCTGCCCGGACTTCGACGGCAGTCGCGCCGGGGCTATCGGCGTTCGATGGTGGCGAGCCAGGCAGAGGCTGTGTCGGCGAATCGCGTTCGGAGGTTTTCCGGGGTGACGGTGCAGAGGTGCCAGTCGGGGTTGTCGGCGAAGGGGGCGGTGAGGGCTTGTTCGGTGACCGGGTGTGGTCCGGTGTCGGGCCCGGTGTCGCTGAAGCACAGCACGTACAGGGTCCCGCCCGAGTCGGTGATCGAGGCCAGACTCGCGACGTATTCGATGCGTTCGGACTCGTCGAAGGTGTGGAACAGGCCGCAGTCGAGAACTGTCTCGAAGCGGCGGTACAGGCGCTGTAGGTGCAGCGCGTCGGCCATGGCGAAGTCGGCGTCGATCTCACGGTCGTCGGCTGCCTGCCTGGCGGCGCCCAGTGCCGCTTCGGCCACATCGACGCCGAGCACCGGCAGCCCGCGGGCGGCGATGAACAGGGCGTTGTCGCCGGTGCCGCAGCCGACGTCGAGGACCGGTCCGCGAAACCCTGCCGTCTCGGCCAGCCGCACGACGGCCGGCTGTGGGGCGCCGATGTCCCAGGGCGCGGGACCGTCGAGGTAGGAGGCGTTCCAGGGTCGGCCCGTGCGGCGTTCGTGGCTGGTGGGCGGGCGCGGGCCGGGCTGCGGTGTCGACGACATCAGCGCAGGAAGACCGAGGAGCGGTCGGCGAGGTCGAGGATCGGCTGGGGGAAAAGCCCGAGCAGCAGGGTGGCGCCCGCGCTGAAGGCTACGACCAGGGTGGTCGCGAAGGGGGCGGTCACGATCGGGGGATCGGCGGGGGGATCGGTGAAGAACATCAGGACGATGACGCGGACGTAGAAGAAGGCCGCGATGGCGCTGCACAGGACACCGATGATGACCAGCGTGGCGTAGCCGGTGCCGGAGGCCGCCGCGAACACGGCGAACTTGCCGACGAACCCGCTGGTGAGGGGGAGGCCGGCGAACGACAGCAGGAGCAGGGCGAATGCCGAAGCGAGCCAGGGGGATCGGCGGCCGAGTCCGGCCCACTGCGACAGCGCGGTCGCCTCGTCGCCGGAGGAGTCACGGACCAGACTGACCACCGCGAACGCGCCGACGGTGCCCAGACCGTAGGTCAGCAGGTAGAACAGCACGGCCGCGACACCGGCGGTGTCGGCGGCGACCATACCGACGAGCAGGAAACCGGCGTGCGCGATCGAGGAGTAGGCGAGCATGCGCTTGACGTCGGTCTGGGTGATCGCCATGACCGCGCCGACGACCATCGTCGCCACCGCGACCGCGGCGAGCACCGGGCGCCAATCCGCGCTCAGGGCGTCGACGCCGACCATCAGCACCCGCATGGTCGCACCGACCGCGGCGATCTTGGTCGCGGCGGCCATGAAGGCCGTAATCGGGGTCGGCGCACCCTGATAGACGTCGGGCACCCAGGCTTGGAACGGGACGGCACCGATCTTGAACAGCAGACCGACAGCGAGCATCCCGATGCCGAGCAGGCCCAGGGTGGCGTTCTCGGACTGTTCGTCCAGGGCCGCACCGATTTTCGGCAGTGACACCGTGCCGGTCTGCCCGTAGAGCAGGGCGATGCCGTAGAGGAAGAACGCCGAGGAGAACGCACCGAGCAGGAAGTACTTCATCGCCGTTTCCTGCGACAGCAAGCGCCGGCGCCGGGCGAGCCCGCACAGCAGATACAGCGGCAGCGACAGCACTTCGAGCGCGACGAACATCGTCAGCAGATCGTTCGACGCGGGGAACAGCAGCAGACCACCGACCGCGATCATCGTCAGCGGGAACACCTCGGTGGTCGAGACACCCGAGCGCACCGCGGCGAGCTCGTGGGCGCTGCCCGGCACCGCGGACGCCTGCGGAGTGAACGCGTCGACCCCACGATCCAGTGCGGCGGCCGCGCGAGTCCAGGTGCCCGGCCCGCTGCGCGCCCGAGGCACCGCGCCGCGTTCGGCGATCAGCAGCAGGCCCAGCAGCGCGACCAGCAGGATCGTGCCCTGCAGGAACAGGGTGACCCCGTCGATGGCTACCGCGCCCATCACCGCTGTGCCTTCGGATCCGGCCAGTAAGACGACGGCGACCAAGGCGCCGATCACACCGGCGGTTCCGAGTACCACCTGGGTGAGGTACCGGTAGGACCGTGGCAGGAACGCTTCGACGAGCACTCCCACCACACCGACCGCGAACACGATCAGCATGGGGGCGAGCAGGTGGTATTCGATGCTCGGTGCGGGCGCGATGGCCGCGAGCTCGGAGATGGTCACGGAGTCCGTCCTCATTTGTGGCCGCCTGCGGGCGGGGTGGCCGCGCCCGCTTCGGGGGCGGGGACCGTCGGGGCGGGATCGTGCTTACCGATCGTCGACAGGGTGTGTCCCACTGCGGGATCGACCAGGTCGAGTATCGGTTTCGGATAGAACCCGAGCACCAGCAACGCCACCAGCAGCGGCACCACCACGGCCAGCTCGCGCGGCACCAGGTCACGCAGATGCTCGTTGCCCTGTTTCAGGGGGCCTGTCATCAGCCGCTGGTACAGCCACAGCACGTAGATCGCGGCCAGTACCAGCGCACCGGTCGCGATCACCGCCGCCACACCGTACTTCGGGAAAGTGCCGACCAGGACCAGGAATTCGCTGACGAACGGTGCCAGACCGGGCAGCGACAGGGTGGCCAGGCCTGCGATGAGGAACGTTCCCGCCAGCACTGGCGCGACCTTCTGCACGCCGCCGTACTCGGCGATCATCCTGGTACCGCGCCGGGAGACGAGGAACCCGGCGATGAGAAACAGTGCGGCCGTAGACAATCCGTGGTTGATCATGTAGAGCGTCGCCCCGGACTGGGACTGGCTGGTCATGGCGAAGATACCGAGGATGATGAACCCGAAGTGCGAGATCGAGGTGTAGGCGATCAGGCGCATCATGTCGGTTTGACCGATCGCGAGCAGCGCGCCGTAGAGGATGCCGATCACGGCCAGTGTGATGATCAAGGGCGCGAACGTGTCCGAGGCCAGCGGGAACAGCAGCAGACAGTAGCGCAGCATGCCGAAGGTGCCGACCTTGTCGACCACTGCCATCATCAGTACCGCGCTGGACGGGGTGGCCGAGACCGCCGCGTCGGGCAACCAGGTATGCAACGGCCACAGCGGTGCTTTGACGGCGAAGGCGAACATGAAACCGAGGAACAGGGCATTGAGAACCGCTGTGCTGCCCCCGAGTTCACCGTTGTTGGCCGCGGCGACCACGACGCGCAGATCGAACGTGCCCGCGGACCCGTCACCGAGACCCGCCTGGGCGGTGAGTACGTACAGCCCGATCACCGCGGCGAGCATGATCAACCCACCGAACAGGTTGTAGAGCAGGAACTTCACCGCCGCGCGCGAACGTTGGGCGCGGATCGCGGCGTCGGTGGTGCGGGAGCCGAAACCGCCGATGAGGAAGTACATCGGAATCAGCATCGCTTCGAAGAACACGTAGAACAGCAGGATGTCGAGGGCGAGGAAGGAGATGAGCACCATCGACTCGACCAGCAGCATCAACGCCATGTAGATGTGGGTGGTGCGGCGGCCCTCACCGGTGGCGGTGTCGTCGTTCCAGCCCGCCAGGATCAACAGCGGCACCAGCACCGCTGTCAACAGGACCAGCGCCGTCGCGATGCCGTCCACACCGAGGGTGTAGCCGACACCGAACGCCGGGATCCATTCGTGGGATTCGACGAACTGGTACTGCGCCCCGCCGGGCTGGAATCGCATCGTGAGGACGACGGCCATCGCGAGTACGCCGATCGATACCGCGAACGCCACACTGCGCGCCACATTGCGGCGCGCTGCGGGCACGAGCAGCACCACACCCGCCCCGATCGCCGGGGCGAGCCACAGTGTCGTCAGCCAGGGAAACGAGTTCACCAGAACCTCACCGCCAGCAGGGCAGCGGCCACCAGGGCCGCGCCGGTGAACATGGACAGAGCGTAGGAACGCACGAAACCGGTCTGCACCTTGCGCACGCGCGCCGACAGTCCGCCGATCGAGGCGGCCGTCCCGTTGACGACCCCGTCGACGCCCTTGGCGTCGAGGAACACCAGCGCCCTCGTGAGATGGCGGCCCGGGCGTTCGAACACGGCTTCGTTGATCTTGTCGCCGTAGAGGTCCTGGCGTGCCGCGCCGGTCAGCACGCTGACCCGCTCCGGTGTGACCTCGGGGATCGGGTTCTCGGCGTACTTGCGGTAGGCCACGGCGACACCGATCGCGACCGCGGTCAGTGCCAGGCCGGTGACCACGCCCGCGGGCACGACGGGTTCACCGTGATGCGAGCCGACGACAGGTTCGAGCCAGTTCACCAGCGAAGACCCCCAGACGAACAGTCCGCCCGCGAACACCGATCCGAAGGCGAGCAGGATCATCGGCCCGGTCATCACCGCGGGCGACTCGTGCGGGTGCGTTTCGGGCTTCCAGCGGCGCTCGCCGAAGAACGTCATCAGCATGACTCTGGTCATGTAGAACGCGGTGAGAGCGGCGCCGAGCAGGGTGACGACACCGAGCAGGATCCCGGTTGATCCACCGTGGTCGAAGGCCGCCTCGATGATCTTGTCCTTGGAGAAGAAGCCGGAAAACGGTGGCACGCCGATGATGGCGAGGTAGCCGAGGCCGAAGGTGATGAACGTGATCGGCATCAGCGTGCGCAAACCGCCGTAGCGGCGCATGTCGGTCTCGTCGTTCATCGCGTGCATCACCGAACCGGCGCCGAGGAACAGTCCCGCTTTGAAGAACCCGTGGGTGAGCAGGTGCATAATCGCGAAGGCGTAGCCGGCCGGGCCGAGGCCGACGGCCAGGATCATGTAGCCGATCTGGCTCATCGTCGAGGCTGCGAGGGCCTTCTTGATGTCGTCCTTGGCGCAGCCGATGATCGCGCCGAACAGCAACGTCACCGCACCGACGGCGATCACCGCCGTGCGTGCGTTCGGTGCGAGGTCGTAGATCGGATTGGAGCGCGCGATCAGGTACACACCGGCGGTGACCATGGTGGCGGCGTGGATGAGCGCCGAGACCGGGGTGGGGCCTTCCATCGCGTCGCCGAGCCACGACTGCAGCGGCACCTGCGCGGATTTGCCGCAGGCGGCCAGCAACAGCAGCAATCCGATCGCGGTGAGTGTGCCCTCGCTCGCGCCGGGGCTCGCCGCGAACACGGTACGGAAGTCGAAGGAACCGAATGTCGCGAACATGACCATCATCGCGATCGCCAAGCCCATGTCGCCGACCCGGTTCACCACGAAGGCCTTCTTGGCCGCTGTTGCGGCCGAGGGCTTTTCGTGCCAGAAGCCGATCAGCAGATACGACGCCAGGCCCACGCCTTCCCAGCCGAGGTAGAGCACGAGGAAGTTGTCGGCGAGGACCAGCACGAGCATGGCGGCCAGGAACAGGTTGAGATAGCCGAAGAACCGGCGCTTGCCCGGATCGTGGCTCATGTAGCCGATCGAGTAGAGGTGGATCAGCGACCCGACCCCGGTGATGAGCAGCGCGAAGCAGATCGAGAGCTGGTCCAGTTGCAGGCTGAAACCGACTTGCAGCTCACCGACGGGGACCCAGTTGAACAGTTCCTTGTGCACGGCGCGGTCGGCGTCGGCGCGGCCGAGCATTCCGAAGAAGGCGACGAGGGCGACGACGAACGAGGCCAGCGCGGCCGCCGTGGCCACATATGGCCCCCAGCGGTCGGTGCGCCGGCCGAACAGGAGCAAGACGATCGCGCCTGCGAGCGGGAGGGCGGGCAGCAGCCACAGCGTTACGGTACCCATGTCAGAACTTCAGCAGGTTGGCGTCGTCGACCGAGGTCGACCGGCGGGCACGGAAGATCGTCATGATGATGGCCAGGCCGACGACGACCTCGGCCGCAGCGACCACCATGGTGAAGAACGCGATCACCTGACCGTCGAGGTTGTCGTGCAACCGCGCGAAGGTGACGAAGGCCAGGTTCACCGCGTTGAGCATCAGCTCCACGCACATGAACACCACGATCGCGTTGCGGCGCAACAGCACTCCCGCGGCGCCGATGGTGAACAGCAGCGCAGACAGGAACAGGTAGTTCTGGGGGTTCACCGCTTGCCTTCCTCGTCTGCCGTCGGGTTGTCGTCGCGGACCGTGCCGACCGAGGCCGCGGCGGCTTCGGTGTGGGCGCGGGTGCGGCGGTGACGCAGGATCGTGCTCACCGAGAGTTCGGCGAAGGAGCCGTCGGGGAGTTGGGCGGGGCTGTCGACGGCGTTGTGCCGGGCGTAGACCCCGGGTGTCGGCAGCGGTGTGGCTCGTTCGCCCGCGGTGTGGAAGCGGTCGCGTGACATTTCCCGCTGTCCGCGTTTGGGGGTGAAGTGTTCGCGGTGGGCGAGCACCATCGCACCGATGGTGGCGGTGATCAGCAGCGCGCCGGTGAGTTCGAACGCCCACACATAGCGCAGGAAGATCAATTCGGCGAGTTCGGCGATCACATCGCGGTCACCGAAACCGCGTCCGGGAAAGTTTGTTCCGCTTTCGCGCAGGGCGGTGCCGATGCCACCGATGAACAGCATCCCGAAGCCGACTCCGACGATCGCGGCGGCGATGCGCTGCCCGCGCAGGGTCTCGCGCAGCGATTCCGCCGAGTCGACGCCCACGAGCATCAGCACGAACAGGAACAGCATCATCACCGCGCCCGTGTACACGACGATCTGCACGACGCCGAGGAACAGCGCACCCTGGGCGATGTAGAACACCGCGAGCGAGATCATGGTGGCGGCCAGGCACATTGCCGAGTGCACGGCCTTGGCCGCGGTCACCATGCCCAGCGCGCCGAGCACCGTGATCGGCGCCAGTACCCAGAACAGCACGGCTTCGCCGGTGGAGGTGTCGGCGATGTCGGCGGCCAGCATCTGCATGGTGCTCATCGCAGAACCTCCTGCTCGGACGGTGTGGGACCGACTCGACCCAGGTAGTAGTCGGCCGCGTCGGTACCCGGCGCCATGGGGTGCGGGGCGGGTGTCATGCCCGGCTGCATCGGGGCCAGGAGCTGGTCCTTCTCGTAGATGAGGTCGGCGCGGTTGTCGTCGGTGAGTTCGTATTCGTTGGTCATGGTCAGCGCGCGCGTCGGGCAGGCTTCGATGCACAGGCCGCAGCCGATGCAGCGCAGGTAGTTGATCTGGTAGACGCGGCCGTACCGTTCACCGGGGGAGAAACGTTCGTCCTCGGTGTTGTCGGCGCCTTCGACGAAGATCGCGTCGGCCGGGCACGCCCACGCGCACAGTTCGCAGCCGATGCATTTCTCGAGTCCGTCGTCGTAGCGGTTGAGCTGGTGACGCCCGTGGTAGCGCGGTGCGGTCGGCACCTTCTCCTCGGGATAGGACTCGGTGTTGGGCTTTTTGAACATGGTGGCCGCGGTGACGGCGAAACCGGCGAGCGGATCGAACAACCCGATCTGCGGCTGGTCGTTCGCGGGCCGCGGCGGCATCGGCGGGACCGGGAAGCCGAGGAACACCGACGAGCTCGCGGGCTCCTGCGGCGGCAACGGCGGTAGTCCCTTGCTGCGACCGGCGCGCAGGAACATCGCGATCATCGCCGCGGTGATCACCACGCCGACACCGACCAGGACGAAATTCTGTCCGGGGATACCTTCGAGGTCGAGCACGCGGGCGGCGGCCACGATCATCACCCACACCAGCGAGGTGGGGATGAGCAGTTTCCAGCCGAGGTTCATGAACTGGTCGTAGCGCAGGCGGGGCAGGGTGCCACGCAGCCAGACGAACACGAACAGGAACGTCCACATCTTGAGGGTGAACCACAGCAGCGGCCACCAGCCGGAGTTGGCGCCCTCCCACAGGCTGATCGGGAACGGGGCCCGCCAGCCGCCCAGGAACAAGGTGGTCGCCAGCGCCGACACCGTTGCCATGTTCACGTACTCGGCGAGCATGAACATCGCGAACTTCAGCGACGAGTACTCGGTGTGGAAGCCGCCGACCAGTTCACCCTCGGCCTCGGGCAAGTCGAAGGGGGCACGGTTGGTTTCGCCGACCATCGCCACGCAGTAGATCAGGAACGAGGGCAGCAACAGGAAGACATACCAGGTGCCCTCCTGCGCACTGACGATCTCGGAGGTCGCCATGGTCCCCGACAGCAGGAACACCGTGGCGAAGGTCAGTGCCATCGCGATCTCGTAGGAGATGACCTGCGCGGTCGAGCGCAGGCCGCCCAACAGCGGATAGGTCGAACCCGACGACCAGCCCGCGAGCACGATGCCGTACACGCCGATCGAGGTGATGGCGAGGATGTAGAGCACCGCCACGGGCATATCGGTGAGCTGCAACGCGGTTCGCGTGCCGAAGATCGACACCTCCGGGCCCATCGGAATCACCGCGAAGGCCATGAACGCCGGGATCACCGAGATGATCGGGGCGAGGACGAAGATCGGCTTGTCGACGATCGCGGGGATGATGTCTTCCTTGAGCGCCATCTTCACGCCGTCGGCGATCGACTGGAGCATGCCGCCGGGCCCGATCCGGTTGGGGCCGATACGCATCTGCATCCACGCGACGACCTTGCGTTCGGCGTACACCGCGATCAGCGGCACCAGCATCAGGTAGATGAACACGCCCAGTGCCTTGACCACCACCAACCACAGCGGGTCGGTGCCGAAGACAGGTCCGGCTTCGGCCGCGAGGAGTAGCACTCGATCACTCATGACGGTGTTCCTTCATCCTGTCGTCGGCGCGACGCAGGCGCACCACGGCGCCGGGTGTCACACCGAGTTCGGCGGCGACCGTCGAGCCGGGCGAGTGCAGCGGCAGCCACACCACCCGGTCGGGCAGGTCCGTGATCATCAACGGCACCGAGATCTGGCCGTGGTCGGTGTAGACGATGATGTGATCGGCGTCGTCGGCCTCGATCTCGGCGGCGGTCGCCGCAGACAGGCGTGCGACCGGTGGCCGCGCGACACCGGCGAGGTTGGGTTCACCGTCCTGCAGGCGTCCGGCGTCGAGAAGCATCCGCCAACCGGCGAGTACCGCCGTTCCGGGGCCGGGCACGGGGCGGGTCTGGCTGGTCAGCTCCGGTGCCGGGATCGGGTCGCCGTTCCAGGTACCGAGCGCGTCGAGTTCGGTACGTGCGGCGGCGGCGTCGGGCAGGCCGATCGGGACGTCCATCTGCGCGGCCAGCGAGTGCAGTACTCGCAGGTCCGACAGCGGGGCTGCGACGCGGCGGGTGGTGTCGAGCGCGGCTGCGGCGAAGGGGCGCGGTCGGCCTTCCCACGTGCGGAAGGTGCCGGACTTCTCCATCGCCGTCGCCACCGGGAAGACGACGTCGGCCCGTTCGGTGACGGCGCTGTGGCGCATTTCGAGACTGACGACGAACCGGGCAGCGTCGATGGCGGCCAGGGCTGCCGCCGGGTCCGGCAGATCAGCGGGGTCGACGCCGCCGATGACGAGCGCGCCGAACTGCGCGGCGTTCGACAGGATCGCACTCGCATCGCGACCCAGCGTGACCGGTAGTTCGCCGGACTGCCATCGATGTCGAACCTGTTGGCGCGCAGCGGGATCCACCACGGGCCGACCGCCGGGCAGCAGGCCGGGCAGGGCGCCCGCCTCCAGCGCGCCACGTTCGCCCGCGCGGCGCGGCACCCATGCCAGCGCCGCACCGGTCGCGTCGACCAGCCGGCTCACCGCCGACAGTGCGCCGGGACTGCCCGCGAGGCGCTCGCCTGCCATCACGACGGCGCCGGGTGTGTTCAGCAGCGACATGAGTTCGGTGGCATCGGGCGAGGTTTCGGCCAGGATGGCGTCGATGACCTCGGCTTCGCCACAGGGCGGGGTCTGGATGAGCGCGCCCGACATGCGTTCGAGGCCGCGGGAGGCGAACGGCGCGAGCGAGACCACCCGCTGCCCGCGTGTCCGTGCGGCCTTGCGCAGCCGCAGGTAGACGATCGGCGATTCCTCTTCCGGCTCGAACCCGATCAGCAGCACGACCGGGGCTCTGTCGAGCGCGGCGTAGTCGACCTGAACGCCGCGCCCGGCGATGCGGGCGGCGAGGAATCGTTGTTCCTCGTCGGAGTGCACGCGGCTGCGGAAGTCGATGTCGTTGGTGGCCAGCACCATTCGAGCGAACTTGCTGTAGGCGTAGGCCTCCTCCTCGGTGACCCGGCCGCCGACGAGTACCCCGGCGTTGCCGATCGCGGCGCTCAGCCCCGTCGCGGCGGCAGTGAAGGCCTCGGGCCACGACGCCGGGGCGAGGACGCCGTCCCAGCCACGCACCATCGGTGTGGTGAGGCGGTCGCGTTCGGTGGCGTAGGCGAAAGCCCAGCGGCCCTTGTCACAGTTCCATTCCTCGTTGACCTGCGGATCGTCACCGGCCAAGCGGCGCAATACTTTTCCACGGCGGTGGTCGGTGCGTTGTGCGCACCCCGAGGCGCAGTGCTCGCACACGCTCGGGGTGGAGACCAGGTCGAACGGGCGGGCACGGAAGCGGTAGGAGGTACCGGTGAGTGCGCCGACCGGGCAGATCTGCACGGTATTGCCGGAAAAGTAGGAGTCCAGGGGCTCGGCCTGGGCGATCCCGACTTGTTGCAGCGCACCGCGATCCATCAGTTCGATGAACGGGTCGCCGGCGATCTGCTGGGAGAACCGGGTGCAGCGTGCGCACAGCACGCACCGCTCCCGGTCCAGCAGCACCGCGGTCGACAGCGGAATCGGCTTCGGGTAGGTGCGTTTCTCGCCTTCGAAGCGCGACTCGGCGCTGCCGGTGGACATCGCCTGGTTCTGCAGCGGACATTCGCCGCCCTTGTCGCAGACCGGGCAATCGAGCGGGTGGTTGATGAGCAGCAACTCCATCACCCCCCGCTGCGCCTTTTCGGCGACCGGCGAGCTGAGCTGAGTGCGCACGATCATGCCGTCGCTGACCGGGATCGTGCAGGAGGCGACCGGCTTGCGCTGCCCTTCCACTTCGACGATGCACTGCCTGCACGCGCCGACCGGGTCGAGCAGCGGGTGGTCGCAGAAGCGCGGGATCTCGACACCGATCAGTTCGGCGGCACGGATCACCAGGGTTCCGGCGGGCACCTGCACGGTGGTGTCGTCGATGGTGACGCTCACCATGTCGGTGGGCACCGCTGCGTTGCGGTCGCCTGGCGCGCCGGCGGGCGGGTCGGCTACCCGACCGCCCGTCTGCACGGAATCGCTGCGCGGTGCTGGATTCATCGGTCCTCTTTCGCTGGTGCCCACACGGTCGAGGCGGCCGGGTCGAACGGGCAGCCGCCCAGTCGCTGATGCGCGAGGTATTCGTCGCGGAAGTACTTCAGCGAGGAGAAGATCGGGCTGGCCGCGCCGTCGCCGAGCGCGCAGAACGATTTGCCGTTGATGTTGTCGGCGATGTCGGCGAGTTTGTCCAGGTCGGCTTCGGTGCCCTGGCCGTCTTCGAGTCGGCGCAGCAATTGCACGAGCCAGTAGGTGCCTTCGCGGCACGGTGTGCATTTGCCGCAGGATTCGTGGGCGTAGAACTCGGTCCAGCGCAGTACGGCGCGCACCACACAGGTGGTGTCGTCGAAGATCTGCAACGCCTTGGTGCCCAACATGGATCCGGCGGCGGCGACGCCTTCGTAGTCGAGGGCGACGTCGAGGTGCTCGTCGGTGAACATCGGGGTGGACGAGCCGCCCGGTGTCCAGAACTTGAGGGTGTGTCCGGCCCGGACACCGCCCGCGTAGTCGAGCAGTTCGCGCAAGGTGATGCCCAGCGGCGCCTCGTACTGGCCGGGGCGGGCGACGTGTCCCGACAGGGAATACAAAGTGAAGCCGGGTGACTTCTCGCTGCCCATCGAACGGAACCATTCCGTGCCGTTGCGCAGGATCGAGGGCACGCTGGCAATGGATTCGACGTTGTTCACGACAGTGGGGCACGCGTAGAGACCCGCGACGGCGGGGAACGGCGGGCGCAGCCGGGGCTGGCCTCTTCGGCCTTCCAGAGAATCGAGCAGGGCGGTTTCCTCGCCGCAGATGTAGGCGCCCGCCCCCGCGTGCACGATCAGGTCGAGGTCGAAACCCGAGCCGAGGATGTCGTGGCCGAGCAGGCCCGCGGCATAGGCCTCGGCGACGGCGGCCTGCAGCCGGCGCAGTACCGGCACCACTTCGCCGCGGACGTAGATGAACGCGGTCGCGGCCCGGATCGCGTACGCGGCGATCACGATGCCTTCGATGAGGGTGTGCGGGGTGGCCAGCATCAACGGGATGTCTTTGCAGGTACCGGGTTCGGATTCGTCGGCGTTGACGACGAGGTAGTGCGGTTTGGTGGTGCCGTCGGGGCCGGGCCCCTGCGGTATGAACGACCATTTCATGCCGGTGGGGAAGCCCGCGCCGCCACGGCCGCGCAGACCGGCATCCTTGACGGTGTGGATCACCTCGTCGGGGGTTGCACGCAAGGCCGCCCGGAGTCCTTCGTAGCCGCCGGTGGCGCGGTAGCTGTCGAGGGTCCAAGACTGCGGGGTGGCCCAGTGCTCGCTCAGGACCGGGGTGAGGGAGGTCATCGCGAACCCCCTGCCGAGTCATCCTCTGTCGCGGCCGTTTCGAGCCCGGCCAGGGTGGGCGCGCCCGGTGCGCCTTCGAGGGCTCCGGGGCGCTCGTCGGGGAATCCGGCGAGGATGCGCGCGGTCTCGCGGAAGGTGCACAGTGGTGCGCCGCGGGTCGGGCGGACCTGGTGGCCTGCTTGCAGGGCGTCGGTGATCGCGACGGCCGATTCGGGTGTCTGGTTGTCGAAGAATTCCCAGTTCACCATCATGACCGGCGCGTAATCGCAGGCAGCGTTGCATTCGATGTGTTCGAGGGTGATGGCGCCGTCGGGGGTGGTCGCGCCGTGCTCGACGTTCAGATGCCGGCGCAGCGTTTCGAATATGGCGTCACCGCCGAGGACGGCGCACAGGGTGTTGGTGCACACGCCGACGTGGTAGTCGCCGGTGGGGCTGCGGCGATACATCGAGTAGAAGGTGGCGACCGCGGTCACCTCGGCGCCGGTGAGGTTCAGGTGATCGGTGCAGAAATCTATGCCGGTTCCGGTGACGTAGCCTTCCTCGGCTTGCACCAGGTGCAGCAGGGGCAGCAGTGCCGAGCGTGGGTGCGGGTAGCGGGTGATGATCTGTTTCGCGTCCAGTTCGAGGCGCTCGCGCACGTGCGGCGGATACGGTTCGGGGCGAGTGCTCAGACTCAGCAGAATCGGTGTGCTGGTGGGGGTTTCATTCATCGGTCTACTCCGCCCAAAGGGAGGTCAGTGCCCGGATGGTGGTCATTTCTCATCGGTCCACTCCGCCCATGACGGGGTCGATGCTGGCGACCGAGGCGATGACATCGGCGAGCATGCCGCCCTCGCACATCGCGGCCACCGCTTGCAGGTTGGTGAACGAGGGGTCGCGGTAGTGCACCCGGTAGGGCTGGCTGCCACCGTCGCTGACCATGTGCACACCCAGCTCGCCGCGCGGAGACTCCACCGCCGAATAGACCTGTCCCGCAGGCACTCTGATGCCCTCGGTGACGAGTTTGAAGTGGTGGATCAGCGACTCCATGGAATTGCCCATGATCTTGCCGATGTGCTTTGCCGAGTTGCCGAGACCGTCGGGGCCCAGTTCCAGGTCGGCGGGCCAGGCGATCTTCTTGTCGTCGATCATCACCGGACCCGGCCGCAGCTTGTCCAGGCACTGCTCGACGATCTTGATCGACTCGGTCATCTCGGCGACGCGGATGATGTAGCGGCCGTAGCAGTCACAGCCGGTGGTGGTCGGAATGTCGAATTCGTAGTTCTCGTAGCCGCAGTACGGGTCGGATTTGCGCAGATCGTGCGGCAGACCGGTGGCGCGCAGCACGGGGCCGGTGATGCCGAGGGCCATACAGCCGGTGAGATCGAGGTAGCCGATGTCCTGGGTGCGCTTCTTCCAGATCGGATTCGCGCTGAGCAGGTGCTCCATGTCGCGGAGCCGGCCGGGCAGCAGGTCGAGCAGCTCGCGGACCTTGGTGACGCCGTCGGCGGGAAGGTCCTGGGCCAGGCCGCCGGGACGGATGTAGGCGTGATTCATCCGCAGGCCGGTGATGTTCTCGAAGACGTCGAGGATGAGTTCACGTTCGCGGAAGCCGAACAGCATCGGGGTGAGCGCGCCCAGTTCCATGCCGCCGGTCGCCAGCGCCACCAGATGCGAGGAGATCCGGTTGAGTTCCATCAACAGCACTCGAACGACGGTGGCGCGTTCGGGGATCTGCTCGGTGATGCCGAGCAGTTTCTCCACGCCCAGGCAGTAGGCGGTTTCGTTGAAGAACGGGGACAGGTAGTCCATCCGGGTGACGAAGGTGACGCCCTGGGTCCAGTTACGGAATTCCAGATTCTTCTCGATGCCGGTGTGGAGGTACCCGATGCCGCAGCGGGCCTCGGTGACGGTTTCGCCTTCGATCTCGAGGATCAGGCGCAACACCCCGTGCGTGGACGGATGCTGTGGGCCCATGTTCACCACGATGCGTTCTTCGGCGCCGCCGTCGATCACCTCGCTGACCTGGTCCCAGTCCTGGCCTGCGACAGTCACTATCGACGGTTCGTCGCGACGGAAGTCGGTGTCGGTCATCAGCTGTAGATCCTCCGCTCGTCGGGCGGCGGTATGCGCGCGCCCTTGTACTCCACCGGGATCCCGCCGAGCGGGTAGTCCTTGCGCTGCGGATGCCCGCGCCAGTCGTCGGGCATGGTGATGCGGGTCAGGGAGGGATGGCCGTCGAAGACGATGCCGAAGAAGTCGTAGGTTTCGCGTTCGTGCCAGTCGTTGGTCGGATAGACCGAGAACAGGGACGGAATGTGCGGATCGGCGTCGGGCGCGGACACTTCCAGCCGCACGCGCCGACCGTGGGTGATCGACTGCAGGTGATAGACGGCGTGCAGTTCGCGGTCTGTGTCGTCGGGGTAGTGCACCCCGCTCACGCCCAGGCACAGCTCGAATCGCAGTGCGCTGTCGTCGCGCAGCGTGCTCGCGACGGCGAGGAGGTGTTCGCGCTCGACGTGCAGGGTGAGTTCGTCGCGGAAGACGATGATCTTCTCGATCACGGTGTCGAAGGCGATGACCCGGCCGAGGAGGGCGGCGCGCAGGGCGCCGACGAAAGCATCGAACCAGCCGCCGTAGGGAGGCTGGGTGCCCGCGGGCAGGGTGACCGGGGTGACCAGCCCGCCGTAGCCGGAGGTGTCGCCGGTGCCGCTGACGCCGAACATGCCGCGTCGGGTGCCGATCACCTCGTCTTCGGGCGGTTTCTGGGGCGACTGTGCCTGCGATTCCTCCGGAACTTCTTGTCCCGCGTGGTTGTCGGCGTGGTCGGGGGAGTCGAAGGTCATCGCAGCAGGCCCTCCATCCGGATGGTCGGCGTGCTCGCCAGCGCGGCTTTCTCGGCGGCGCGGATAGCTTCCTCGCGGTTGACGCCCATCGGCATCTCGGCGATCTTGGCGTGCAGCGCCAAGATCGCGTTGAGCAGCATCTCCGGGCGCGGCGGGCAGCCGGGCAGGTAGATGTCGACCGGGACGATGTGATCGACGCCCTGCACGATGGCGTAGTTGTTGAACATGCCGCCCGAGGACGCGCAGACCCCCATGGCCAGCACCCATTTCGGTTCGGTCATCTGGTCGTAGACCTGGCGCAGCACCGGCGCCATCTTCTGGCTCACCCGTCCCGCCACGATCATCAGGTCGGCCTGACGTGGGGAGGCGCGAAACGCCTCCATGCCGAAGCGGGCGATGTCGAATCGTCCGGCGCCGGTGGCCATCATCTCGATCGCGCAGCACGCCAGCCCGAAGGTGGCAGGCCAGACGGAGCCCTTACGCAGGTAGCCGGCGAAATCCTCGACCGTGCTCAGCAGGAACCCGCTGGGCAGTTTCTCTTCGAGACCCATTATTTGCCACTCATTCCCAGCTGAGGCCGCCGCGACGCCACTCGTAGGCGTAGGCGACGGACACGTTGACGATGAACAGGGCCATCGCGGCGAGACCGAAGAGCCCGAGCGTGTCGAAATGCACGGCCCAGGGGTAGAGGAACACGATCTCGATGTCGAAGATGATGAACAGCATCGCGGTGAGGTAGTACTTCACCGGGAAGCGCTGTCCCCCTGTATTTCCCGGGCCGCCCGCGACGGCGTGCGGGGTCGGCTCGATGCCGCATTCATAGGGTTCGAGTTTGGCCCTGTTGTAGCGTTTCGGGCCGATCAGCGACGCCATGATGACGGAGAACACCGCGAACGCCGCGGCGATGGCGCCGAGTACGAGTGCGGGCACCTCGATATTCACGACTGCACTTCCCCTCCTCGCTGGAGCAGGCCGAGCCGTGTGGCCCGGCCGCGGACGGCAGCTTTCGGCGAGACGGGGCCGAGGAACGTTGTCCGCCGAACCGGGGCTCGCGCAAGGCTGTGCAGCGATGGCGGAGCGTTATACAAGAGCCCGTGCTCGTGTGAGCTAGAGCACAGACTACCGCCGTTTCGAGACTCCGCCGCACGTTTCCGGGGTGGGGTTTGATCGATATCGGTACCGCGATTCATGAGCGATACGGGGGTAATCGGCTGCGGGCATGCGGCCGCGAACCACTGGCGTCACCAGTGGCTATGGGCAGAAAGGTACGAAGGCGGACTATCCGAGGGTTCGGGACGGTGCCCGGATGCTGCGAATCAGCGGGCGAGCAGGATCCCGGCTACCGCGTTGGTGAGCTGCATGGCATCGATCGGGTGCGAGACAGCTGCCTCGGCCCGCGACCAGTTGGCCAGCCAGGCGTCGTCGGGCCGACCGGTGAGCACCACCACCGGCGGGCACTGCGCGATCTCGTCCTTGAGTTGCTTGGCGATGCCGAGCCCGCCGGTCGGGGCGGATTCACCGTCGAGGATGGCCAGATCGATCCCACCGGCATCCATCTGCTGAATGACCACCGGCGCGGTGGCGACCTCGAAGAAGTCGAGCTCCGGTAGATCGGCGCGCGGCCTCCGCCCCAGCGCCAGGATCACCTGTTGACGGGTATCGGCATCGTTGCTGTACACCAGCACACGCAGCGGGGTGGAACCATTCGATTCGGCCACGCTCGGATCGTACGTCCGTGTGTGGCGCCACCGTGGCAGGTTCGCCGGATCCGGCAGTTGGCCTGCGGCGCAAGGACCTCCGCAGCCCACTCCGTGCGGGGACTGGACGGCATTGCCGACCGCGATCAACCCTGCAGCGCCGCGTCCAACTCGGCGAGAAGCCGTGCCTTCGAGCGCACACCGACCAGGGTCCGGATGAGCTCACCATCGCGGAACAGCAGCAGCGTGGGCGCCGCCATGATCTGGTAGTCGCGGGTGGTGAGCGGGTTTTCGTCGGTGTTGAGGGTGCACACGGTCAGGGTGTTCGCGCGTTCGCGGGCGACTTCTGCCAGCACGGGGGCGAGCATCTTGCACGAAGGGCACCATGTGGCCCAGAAGTCCACCAGGACAAGTCCCGCTCGGGCGAGCACGTCGCGGTCGAACGATTCGTCGGTGACCGCGGTTGTGTGAGCGATCGCGGGGCTCTGGACCATCATGATTCCTTCAGCTCGGGTGTCCCGATGGGGGTTTCGGGGATCGACGGGAGTACTCGCGCCGGCTGCGGACAGACGCGCGGCCGCACCGTCGTCGACTGGTTCGAGTAGTGCGGCTGGCGCGCTGGGCAGCGGGAGCGTCCGGGTGGAGCTACGGCGGTGGGCGGCGTCACGGAGGCGATCGGCGAGGGCGTCTCTGCGGGCGGTGAGCGCGTCGATTTCGGTGGTCAACGCGTCGATGGTGCGCTGGTATTCGGCCAGTGAGGCCGGGCAGTCGTCGACGTGTTCGCTGCCCGTCGCCAGGCAGTCGAGGAACGGACGTGTCTCCTCCACCGGGATTCCCAGGCGATTGAGGGTTCGGATCTCGCGCACGAGTCGAACCGTGTGGTCGTCGTACTCGCGGAAACCGTTGGGGTGTCTGTTCGGCGCGACCAGCCCCAACTCCTCGTACCGCCTGATGGCCTTGGGGCTGAGTTGGGCCAGCCGGGCGAGTTCTCCGATCCGCATGGATCGAATGTAGATGCTGCCCCCAGGGGCAAGGTCAAGTGTGAACTTCGATCGATACGTAGGCCTCGGTGACCGGAAAAGTGCGCATTGCTTGTGGGCGGAGCGTGAGCCATTCTGGAAAGTGCAAGGGACGCACCGGGTTCGACAGGGATGGGATCGAATGCCGAATGGGTTGAAGACGCTCACCCGCTACACGATCGAGGAAGAACATCGGCATCCCGGTTCGTCGGGGGAATTCTCCGCGCTGGTGAATGTGGTGGCCACGGCGGCGAAGATCATCGCCAACCAGGTGACCCGGGGCGCGATTGTCGGATCGGGGGTTGCGGACGAGGCGTCGGTGAGCGGGCGGCTCGATGTGCTGACCGACGAGATCATGGTGGGCCAGACGCAATGGTCGGGGCATCTGTCGGGCTTGCTGTCCGAACAGCATGCGACCGTGCTGCCGGCGACGCAGCGCCGGGGGAAGTATCTGCTGGCCTATGACGCGCTGGACGGGTCGAGCAATATCGACGTGAATCTGCCTGTCGGTTCCATTTTCAGCATTCTGCGGGCGCCGCAGGAGGTTGTCGACGGAGCGGCGGATCCGGTCGACGCCGACTTTCTGCAACCGGGTGCACAGCAGGTGTGTGCGGGGTTCACCCTGTACGGGCCCGCGACGATGTTGGTGCTCACCACCGGCAGTGGGGTCGACGGATTCACCCTCGATCGCGAGATCGGGGCGTTCGTGCTGACGCATCCGCAGATGCGCATTCCCGAGGACACCTCGGGTTTCGCGATCAACGCCGCCAACGAACGGTTCTGGGAGCGTCCGGTACGCCGGTATGTCCTCGAGTGTTTGGAGGGGGTGGAGGGCCCGCGTGGCCGCGACTTCAACATGCGGTGGGTGGCGTCACTGGTGGCCGATACCTTCCACATCCTGACCAGGGGCGGGGTGTATCTGTACCCGCGCGATACGCGCAATCCCACGCGGCCGGGACGTGTTTCGCTGCTGTACGGGGCGAATCCGATCGCGTTCATCGTCGAGCAGGCAGGCGGGGCGGCGAGTACCGGACACGAACCGATGATGGAGTTGACCCCGGTCGAGGTGCATCAGCGGGTGCCGTTCATCTTCGGATCCCGCAACGAGGTGCTGCGCATCGAGCGCTATCACCGGGAACCGGACGCGGACAAGCGGTTCGACAGTTCGCTGTTCGGTACCCGGTCACTGTTCCGGCCCGCCAAACACGATCAGCGCACGTAGTGGTCAGTCCTGGTCGCGTTGTTCCTGCTGTCTGCGGGCCTCGCGTCGCTGCTGCTCGGCGCGCTCACGCAGGCCGCGCAGGAAGGCCTCGTCGTCGTCGGGATTCGACGCGACCTGGCGGCCGGGGCGGTCGTATTCGCCGAAGCGGGTAGTCGAGGCCGGGCGCGCTTCACCGACGGGTCTGCCCGCGAACAACCACAGCAACGCGCCGATCGTGGGGATCAGGACCACGACGATGATCCAGCCCATCTTGGGCAGGTGCCGGATGCCGGCGTCGGGGCTGGTGACGATGTCGACCAGGCAATACACCCACAGGGCCAAGGTCAGGAAGCCGATGACGGCATAGGGCATCGCGGTTGTCCTCTTCGGAGTCGGTGGTCGCAGGACCGCTGTCGCGCAAGCCCCCGGGCAGTAAGAATGCCGCACCTGCGGCTTTCCTGCGAATTCGGGGTCAGTCGGGCAGTAGCGGCACCGAGATCCCCTCGCCGCTGCGCAGCAGTGCGGCGCGGGTGACCGCGGAGGAGCCGAAGCGGCGGCGTAGATCGTCGAGGGTGGCATCGAGGGTGTTCTCGGCGCGCGGTTCCAGGGGCAGGGTCAGTTGCATGGTGTCGGCGTCGTCGAGGTTGGTCAGCGACAGCCCGATCAGGGTGATGCCGCGCTCGGTGATCAGCGGTTGGGCGGTGTCGAGCAGCAGGCGGGCGGCATGGCGGATGGCGGCGGAGGCATCGGTGGCTTCGACGAGGGTGTGCGAGCGAGTGGCCCGGGTGAAATCGTCGAACCGTAGGCGCAGCACCACTGTTCGGCACACGCGGTCGGCGGCGCGCAGGCGGCGCCCGAGCCGGTCGGTGAGGCCGTCGAGGTAGGCGGCGATCTCCTCGGGGTCGCGGGGCCTGCGGCCGAGGGCGCGTTGAGCGCCGATCGAGCTTCTGCGTTTGCCCGTTTCCACGCGGCGTGGGTCGCGAGCCCAGGACAGGGCGAACAGGTGCCGGGCCGCGGCGGGCCCGAGGATCGCGCGCAGGTGGGGTTCGCCGAGTTCGGCGAGTTGGCCGATGCGGGTGATGCCGTCGGCGTGCAAGGTCGCCGAGGTGACCTTGCCGACGCCCCAGAGTCGCTCCACCGGTAGAGGATGGAGGAAATCGAGTTCTTTGCCGGGTTCGACCAGACGCAGCCCGTCGGGTTTGGCGACCGCGGAGGCGACCTTGGCGAGAAATTTGTTGCGTGCGATGCCCACCGAGATCGGCAGCCCCACGCGATCGGCCACCTGCGCGCGCAACCGGTGGCCAACCTCGATCGGCTCGCCGCTGATCCGGCGTAACCCGCTCACGTCCAGGAATGCCTCGTCGATCGAGATCCCCTCCACGATCGGGGTGGTGTCGTGGAAGACCGCGAACACCGCCTTGCTCGCCTGCGCGTAGGCCGACATTCGCGGCGGCACGACGATCGCGTGGGGGCACAGGCGCAGCGCCTGCCCGGCGTTCATCGGGGTGCGGATCCCGAATGCCTTGGCCTCGTAACTGGCCGCCAGCACCACCCCGCCGCCCACGATGACCGGTTTGCCGCGCAGCCACGGCTGATCACGCTGTTCGACCGAGGCGTAGAACGAGTCGAGATCGGCGTGCAGGATCGATGCCTCGGCGCGGGACTGGATACGCGGACGGCGCGGAGCATCGGAATCGGACACGAACATATGTTCGCATCAGGGTCCGACGAGTTCGGGCGGTCAGGGCGCGGCGGTAGTGGCGGCCCGCAGTTTTTCGGCGAACACACGAGCGGCGGTGAGGTCGGCGGCGTCGGGGTGGCCTTTGCGGATGCCGCCGACCAGGCGCAGCGGCAGCACGGTGTCCAAGCCGCGGCAGTCGAAGGCATCGATCACCTCGAAGCCTTTCTGTTCGATGCTGCGGGTCAGGGTGGTGACATAGCGGCGAAAGGGGGGCTCCGGGAATCCGCTGGTGCGGAATATGAACGCCTTGCCGCGGTGCCCGGTTGGCAGTGCGGCGATGAAGTCGCGCAGTTGCGGGTGGAAGTCCATGGTGTAGATGCCCGAGCCGAAGCCGACGAGATCGCAGTCGGCGAGTTCGGCCGGGTCGATGTCGGCGGGGGCGAGGACCCGGCCGCCGAGTACCTCGTTCATGGTCTCGGCGACGCGCTGGGTGTTGCCGTGCGACACCGACTTGCATACGAGGATGACCTTCATGGGATGGCCCTTTCGTTCCGCTGAAGTGCTGGACACTCTCGAAGACACCGCTCGCGGCCCACACGTGACACCGCCCGGCTGTGACCTCGGTCATAGCGTGTGGTCAGGGTAGGTCGGCGGCGATGTCGAGGATGTGAAGCACATCGATGGACCGTAGTTTGTCGGGGTTGCGGACCGCGTAGAGGCCGGTAACGAGGTTTTCGGTCATCTCGACCACCAGCACCGTGTCCAGATCGCCGGTGCTGGATCGGACGACGACCGCGGGTAGTGCGTTGAAGCTGCCGAACTCGACAGTCGCGCCCGCCATCGAGTTCTGCGCCAGTTTGATCAGGAACCGCGCGACGGGTTCGGCGCCGATGATCGGGCGGCGCGCGGCGGTGACGCGGCCGCCGCCGTCGGAGATCTGGACGACGTCGGGAGCGAGTACTTCCATCAGAGCGCCGAGCTCGCCGGTGTCGGCTGCCAGCAGGAAACGGGCGATCACCGCGCGACTGGTGTCGGAGTCGGGTTGGAAACGTCGGCGTCGCGCCGCGACGTGCGTGCGGGCCCGATGCGCGATCTGGCGCACCGCGGTTTCGGACTTGTCGACCATGTCCGCGATCTCCGCGTGCGAGTGTCCGAACACTTCCGACAGCACGAACACCGCGCGTTCGGTGGGGCCGAGGGTTTCCAGCACCAGCAACACCGCCATCGAGACCGACTCGGCCAGCACGACGTCGTGCTCGGCACCGGGCGCCGTGCGGATCGGTTCGGGCAGCCAGGTGCCGACGTAGTCCTCGCGGCGGCGCCGGACCGTGCGCAGGTGGTTGATCGCCTGACGGGTGACGATCTGCACCAGGTACGCGCGCGGATGTGTCACCTCGGTCGCCTCGCGCCAGCGAAGGTAGCTGTCCTGCAACACATCCTCGGCATCGGCGGCGCAGCCGAGGATCTCGTAGGCGATCGTGAACAGCAAGGGCCGGAAGGTGGCGAACGCGCCGGCATCGGTCATCGGATCGTCCGCGCGTGCCGCATGCGCCGATGATCGCCGAAGCCGGCGAACCGGCGCAACCCGCCGACCCCCGACGATGTCGCGCGGGTGATGCGGACTCGACGCTGAGGCTGTGGACGTGCGCGGCGCTGTCGCCGAGGTGGTGGCCGGTACTGTGAAGCCGATTCGGGCAAGGATGAGGAGTCGGTCGGCAGTGGGTGGTTTCGGCGATCTCGAGGCGGTGCTGATGGATCGGCTGTGGGAGCGCGATGTCGATGCGACGACGGTGCGTGAGCTGTTCGACGAACTCGTCTCCGAACGCGATATCGCCTACACCACCGTGATGTCGACCATGGACAACCTGCATCGAAAAGCGTGGCTGGACAGGGAGCGCGCGGGGCGCGCGTATCGGTACTGGCCGACGGTGACCCGCGAGGAACACGGCGCCCGGCTGATGCACGAAGCGCTCGGGGTCGGCGGGCGGTCCGATCTGGTTCTGCACCACTTCGTCGATCGGATCAGTGCCGATGAATTCGCCGGACTGCGGGCAGCGTTGCGCCGAGTCGCCACCCGCCGGACCGAGACCGGTTAGCCGCAGCGTGTCGGAGTGGTCTGATCTGATGGGGGGCGTTCAGCGGATCAGCGAAGGGACAGCGGCATGCTGCGTGTCGGGTGGGATCAGGTGTTCGCGTGGCGGCTGAGTCGCCAGTTCGTCGCGGCGCCGACCGGGGGTTCGGTCGAAGACATCGCGACCCGGCTGGCCGGGGTGCAGGCACAGGTGGCGTCGGCGGCGGAGCTGGCGGTCGGGGTGCGCAGCTCCGAATTCCGCCCGGCCGGTGTGAGCGCGGCGCTGGGCGCGGGCACGCTGATGAAGACCTGGGCGATGCGTGGCACCCTGCACGCGATGGCTCCCGAGCAGGCCGCGGCCGCGCTGTCGCTGATCGGATCGGCGCGCACCTGGCAGAAGCCGTCGTGGCAGAAGGCTTTCGGCGCGACCCCGGAGCAGGTGGCCGACCTCGTGGAGGTGGTGTCGTCGATCCTGGCCGACCAGGTCCTCACGCGCGATGAATTGGTCGAGGCGGTGCTGGCCGAACCCGGGTTCGCTCACCTCGGCGAGCAGTTGCGATCCGGGTGGGGCGCGGTGCTCAAACCGCTGGCGTGGCAGGGCGCACTGTGTCACGGGCCCGCGCGCGGCAACAAGGTCACCTTCAGCGCACCGGCCGGTCTGACGCCCGGATGGCAGGGCATACCCGAACCGGATATCGCCGCACCGATGCTGATCAACGCCTACCTGGGTGCCTACGGTCCCGCGACACCGGAGGTTTTCGACGCCTGGCTCAGCCGCAACAGCCTGCGCAAAACCGTCGTGCGCGGGTGGTTCGCGGCACTGGGTGACGCGCTGACCGAGGTCGATGTCGACGGCCGGAGGGGCTGGATTCCGAGCGAGTTCGCCGACGATCTCGCCGCCGCGACCCCCGTCGGCGGCGTCCATCTGCTCGGCCCGTTCGACCAGTACGTGCTGGGACCCGGCACCGGCGACACCGCGCTACTGCCCACCGAGCACCGGTCGAAGGTGAGCAGGACGGCGGGCTGGATCTCGGCGCTGGTGCTGGTCGACGGCCGGATCGCGGGCACCTGGGAGCAGGTCGGCGACGAGGTCGTCGTGTCGATGTTCGATGCGCGTCGGCTCCCGGAGCGCGAACTGTCCGCGGCGGTGAACCGGTTGGGCCGAGCGAGTGGCGTGGGCGAGCTCGGCATCCGCGCGGGCTGATATTTCCCGATATCCGGACGCCGAACCAAGCGCTTGCTACGGTGGCTCGATGATCCCCACGATCGTCTGGGGCACCGGAAATGTCGGCCGCGCGGCCATCCGTGCCGTGGCTGCCCATCCGGCGCTGGTTCTCACCGGGGTGCTCGTGCACAACCCCGACAAAGTTGGCCGAGACGCGGGCACGCTCGCAGGCCTCGACACCGAATTGGGAGTGGCGGCCGTCGACGACATCGACGCGCTACTCGCGACCGGCCCGCGGGCGGTGGTGTACGCGGCCTCCGGTGACATCCGCCCCGACGACGCACTCGCCGACATCGTGCGGGCGATCCGCGCCGGGGCGGTCGTCGTGACCCCCGCGCTCTATGCCCTCTACGACCCGCGCAGCGCACCGGCGGAGCTGCGCGATCCGGTACTGGAAGCCATTGCCGCGGGCGGTGGTTCGCTGTTCGTCTCCGGCGTGGATCCCGGCTGGGGCAACGATGTGCTGCCACTGTTGATCAGCGGGCTCGCCGGCACCGTCGACGTGGTGCGCTGCCAGGAGATCTTCGACTATTCCACCTACGACCAGCCCGACTCGGTGCGCTATCTCGTCGGCATGGGCCAGCCGATGGACTACCAGCCGCCGATGCTGATGGCGAGCGTGCCGACGATGGTGTGGGGCGGCCAGATTCGGTTGATGGCCAGAGCGTTGGGCGTCGAACTCGACGAGATCGCCGAAACGGTGGACCGGCGCGCCCTCGACGCCACGGTGCAGACCGCGAAGATGGGGACCTTCGACGCGGGCACACAGGGGGCCGTGCGATTCGAGGTGCAAGGCATTGTCGACGGACAGGCCCGCATCGTGATCGAGCACGTCACCCGGATTCATCCCAGCTGCGCACCGGACTGGCCGACGCCGCCCGATGGTGACGGCGCCCATCGGGTGATCATCGAGGGCTCGCCACGCATCGAGGTCAGCGTCGAGGCGACCGATGAAGGCGGCAATCGCGCGGCGGGCGGAAATGCCACGGCGGTGGGCAGATTGGTCAATGCCATCGACTGGCTGGTCGAGGCCGAGCCCGGCCTCTACGACGCACTCGATGTGCCGCTGCGAGCCGCGGTCGGCAAACTCGGAAGGACATCACGATGATCATCGACATTCCCGAGGGCAAAGATCCCATCGGTTACGTGTGGGGCGAGATGGTGCCCGGCATCGGGGTCGCCGCGGCGGCGTTCTCGCTGTCGGTCTACGAACACTCCACCCTCGGCCTGCGCGAATTCGAAGCTGCCCGCCTGCGGATCGCCCAGATCAACGGGTGCCTGTTCTGTCAGGACTGGCGCACCGAACGCGACGGGCAGAAGGTCGAAGCGGAATTCGCCGACGCCGTCACGGCCTGGCGCACCACCGACCTCTTCGACGAGCGCACCAGGTTGGCCGCCGAGTACGCCGAGCGCTACGCCACCGACCACCACGGCCTCGACGACGAATTCTGGGCCAGGATGTTCGCCGAGTACACCCAGGCCGAGGTCGTCGAGCTGAGCATGAGCATCGGCTCGTGGCTGGCGTTCGGGCGGCTCAACCGCGTCCTGGGGCTCGACACCGTGTGCGTACTGCCCGGCCACTGACCGCCGGTCGCGCCGTGAGCACGCTGCGCGACCCCGCGTGTGCGCGCGGCGTTATGCTGCGGGCCGTGGTGGAACCTGCGCAGCAGCAACTCGTCGACACGGTGGCCTGGGTGCTGATCGAGAACGGTCGCATCCTGTGTGCGCGTCCGCGCGGCAAGGACGTGTTCTTCATTCCCGGCGGCAAGCGCGAGGGCGCCGAGACCGACTTGCAGACCCTGGTCCGCGAGGTCGCCGAGGAACTGACCGTCGAACTCGCGCCCGAGAGCGCCGTGCACGTCGGCACCTACGAGGCCGTGATCGCCGACGGGCACGACACGGTGGTCCGGATGGCCTGCTACACCGCCGATTATCGCGGGGTGCTCACGGCCAGCAGTGAGATCGAGGCGTTGACGTGGTTCGGGTTCGGCGATCGCGATCTGGTGCCGCCGGTCGACCAGTTGTTGTTCGACGACCTCGCGGCGGCCGGGTCCCTGCGGTGATCGGCGCGGCAGCGCGGTCGGCGGCCTATGAATTGCTGGCATTGCCGCTGGCGTTCACCCGAGTGCGGACCCGGCTGCGGGTGGCGCGCCGACTGCTCCGCGAACCCGTTGGCGCCCATAACATTTCGCCGGCGCGCTGCCTGTTGCACTCGGTGCTGTCCGGCGGCGCCGGGCTGCTCGGCTGGTTTCTCGCGATGCTGAGCGTGCTGGTTCTGGTGCGCGGTCTGGCGTATCCGCTGGTCGGGGCCGACGGTTACGAGAACGCGTGGGGCGGGCCGACCTTGGCGGGCGCATGGGCGGTGCACGCGGCGCTCGGTGTGCTGATCGCACCGGCGTTCATCGGCCTGATCGCCCTGTTCGGACGGTTGCAGCTACGCGTGACCAGGACCGTGCTCGGTGGTGACCGATCGTGGTGGGCGATACCGGCCGCGGTGATCCTCGCGGCGGTCGGAGCGTTGTTCTTCGTGGCCTGGTCGCACCAGATCTGACCGCAGCACGGTGTGTGCGGGGTCGTCACCTGTCGGTGAAGGAACCCAGCTCCCTTCCCAACGTGTCGGCGATGACGGCGAGGGCGCGGTCTTCGGTCATTCGCCAATGGGTGGCGTTCACGGCGTGGTTGTCGACGGCGGTTGCCGCCTCCGACCAGGATGACGCACCTGTCGTGCCGGTCGGGTCGTCGTCGGCGGCGGTGAAATAGGTGATGGTGCCGTCGAAGCGGCGGGGGTGATAGGCGGCGTCGAGGGCGGCCGAGGTGATGGCCGCGTCGACGATGCGGTCGATGCGGGAGGGGTCGATCGAGGTCTGGGGTGCGGAGAGTTCGCACAGTGTCCGGGCGAGTCGCCGGGCGTCGAGCGGTTCGTCGTGATCGCCGATGCCGGCGAATCCACCGAGCAGGTCGGCGGTGGAGGCAGTGGCCGATGCCGATGCCGATGCCGATGCCGACGACAGGGTGCTGTCGAGCATCGCCAGCACCGCGACTTTCTCACCGTCTTCCTGCAGTCGCACCGCGATGGCGTGGGCGATCACGCCGCCCAGCGACCAGCCGAGCAGGTGGTACGGGCCTTGCGCTTGCACCGCGCGGATCTGCTCCAGGTACAGCAGGGCCCATTTCTCGATCGAATCAGGAAGGGGCTGCGCTGAACTCAATGCCGGTGACTGCAGACCGTAGAGCGGTCGGTCCAGATGGGCGGCCAGGCCGCTGAAGGACCAGGCGATGCCGCTGATCGGATGGATGCAGAACAGCGGCTCGCCGGTGCCCTCGGCGCGCAAGGGCAGCAAGATGTCGAAGGCGGCGTCGGTGTCGGCGATGTCGGCGCGCAACGCCGCGACGATGCCCGCCGGGGTGGGTGTGGTGAAGATCCAGGTGACGGGGACGGTTGTGGCCGTCGCGGCGCTGAGCTGGGTGGACAGGCGGGTGGCGCTGAGGGAGGTGCCGCCGAGTTCGAAGAAATGGTCGTCCATGCCGACGCGGTCCAGACGCAGGACATCGGCGAAGATCTCGCAGACCGTGTGTTCGATCGCGGTGGCGGGGCCACGGTAGGTGCGGGTGGCCAACTCGGGGGCCGGCAGGGCGCTGCGGTCGAGTTTGCCGACGTGGGTCAGCGGGACTTCGTCGAGGATCATGATCGTGGTGGGCACCATATGGCCGGGCAGAGACCGAGACGCCCACTGCGCGAGGGCGCCGACGGTCACCTTCCGACCCGGTCCTGCGACGACGTAGGACACCAATACCGTTGCCCCGGTGTGGTTCTCGCGGCCGACGGTGACAGCGAAGCCGACGTCGGGATGGGTGGCCAGGACGGCATCGATCTCCTGGAGTTCGATGCGGTGACCACGGATCTTGAGCTGGAAGTCGGTGCGGCCCCGGTAGTCGAGTTCGCCGTCGGCGTTCCAGACGGCGAGGTCGCCGGTGCGATACATCCGGCTGCCGGGGTCGAACGGGTTGGCCAGGAAGCGTTCGGCGGTGAGGTCGGGGCGGGCGAGGTAACCCGTGGCCAACTGCGCGCCGGCCAGATAGAGCTCACCCGCGACGCCTGCGGCAACCGGGCGAAGGTGTGCGTCCAGGACGTAGACCTGGCTGTTCCAGACCGGTGTGCCGATCGGGACGGTGATCGTGTCGGCGGCGCTCACCCGGTGGCTGGTGATCGAGACGGCGGCCTCGGTGGGACCGTAGACGTTGAACAGGGTGGCGTGGGGGGCCGCGGTGGCGCATCGGCGGGCCAGGCCGACCGGGAGGGTCTCACCGATGGCCAGGACACGGCGAAGCGAGGGCGGGAGTCCTTCGGTGAGCAAGGTGTCGAGCATCGACGGCACGACGTAGAGGGTCGTCACTTCCCGGCGTCGCATCAGCTCGGCGAGATAGGCCGGGTCCCGGTGGCCGTCGGGTGCGGCGAGCACCAGCCGTCCGCCGCACAGTGGCGCCGACCAGAACTCCCAGACCGACAGGTCGAAGGTCGCGGCAGTCTTCAAAAGGACGACGTCCTGCGCGGTGAGACCGAATTCGGCGGCCTTCCAGCGCAACTGGTTGACGATCGCCGCGTGTGAAACAGCCACCCCCTTCGGGCGACCGGTCGATCCCGACGTGAAGATCACGTAGGCGGTATCGGCTGGGCGCAACGGCGCGCGGCGGTCGCGGTCGGTGATCGGTGCGGGGCTGTGCGCCGACAGGTCCAGGTGGTCGAGACACCGGACCGGGGCGTCGATCGGTGTGGTGCTGTCGTAGCGGTCCTCGGTCGAGCGGGGTGCTCTCCTGTGTTCGGCGCCCTGTGGACTGGCGCCGGTGGGGCTCGTCGTGCTCGTGTGCTCGGCCGCATCGAGCCAGGTGCCGGCATCGGCGAGGACGAGCAGGGGGTCCGCTGTCGTCAGGATGTATTCGGTGCGTGCTCGCGGTTGATCGGGATCGACCGGGACGTACGCGCCGCCCGCGGTGCTGACCGCGTACATCGCGACCACCAGGTCGATCGATCGCCGCATCGCCAGTGCCACCCGGGTTTCGGGGCCGACGCCTTCGGTGATGAGGTAGCGGGCCAGGCGGTTGACCCGGGCGTCGAGCTCGGCGTAGGTCACACCGATGTCGTCGGCGATGAGGGCTACGGCATCGGGGGCACGGGCCACGGTGGAGTCGAGCAGGGACACGAGGGTGGTGTTCGGATCGGTGTGTCGCGCAGTCCGATTCCAGGTTGCGAGGATCTGGGTTCGTTCGGCGGGGGCGAGCAGGTCGATGGTGTGCAGTGGCGCGCCGGGGTCGGCGACCACCGCGGCGATCAGACGGGTGAGCCGAGCCAGGAATCCCGCTACGGTGGCGGCGTCGAACAGGTCGGTGGCGTAGGTGCAGTAGCCGGTGATGCCGGCGGGGGAACCGTCGGCGGTGTAGCGGTCGGCCAGGATCAGGTGCAGGTCGAACTGGGACAGCGCACGGTCGAGCTCGATCGAGGACACCGTCATGCCGGTCAGGTCCATGCGCACCTCGGCCAGGTTCTGGAACGACAGGCCGACCTGGAACAGCGGGTGACGCGCGGTGGAGCGGGCCGGGTTGAGCACTTCCACGAGCCGTTCGAACGGGATGTCGGCGTGGGCGAATGCGGCCAGGTCGGTATCGCGTTGGCGGGTCAGCTGTTCGGCGAAACTCATGCCCGGGTCGACTCGGGTACGGAAGACCAGCGTGTTGACGAACATGCCGATGAGGTCGTCGAGGACGGCGTCGCCGCGGCCCGCCACCGGGGTACCGACGGCGATGTCGGTGGTGCCCGACAATTCGGCGAGGACCACCGCCAAGGCGGTGTGCACGGCCATGAACAGGGTCGCGCCGTGGGTGCGTGCGAGTTCGGCGAGGGCCGCGTGGGTGGCGGTGTCGACGGTGAAGGGCACCCGGCCGCCGGCATAGGACTGGATGGCGGGACGGGGTCGGTCGCGGGGTAGTTCGAGCTGGTCGGGCAGGTCCACGAGTACCTGTTGCCAGTACCCGAGCTGGGTGGCCGACATCGAGGTGGGGTCGGATTCGTCGCCGAGCAGGGTTTGCTGCCAGATCGCGTAGTCGGCGTACTGGACGGGCAAGGGCGCCCAGGCGGGGTGTTGTCCGTGTGCGCGGGCGGTGTAGGCGGTGACGAGGTCGCGGGTGAGGGGCCCGCCGGAGAAGCCGTCGCCGGCGATGTGGTGGACCGCCATGGCCAGGACGTAGTCGTCGGGGCCCAGTTCGAACAGGGTGGCGCGCAGCGGGACCTCGGCGGTGACATCGAAGACCGTCGAGACCAGTTCTGTCACTGCGGTTGTCATGGTGTCGCTGACGCGAGCACGCTCGTGCGCACCGCCCCCTGGGCCGGCGCCGGTTCGGGCATCGGCAGTTGGGTCCTGGCCATCGATGATCGTGGTGACCGCGAGCAGTGGGACGTCCGGATGGTCGATCGGCAGGACGATCTGTGCCGGTGCGTGCTCGACCGCCGGGTAGACCGTGCGCAGGATCTCGTGGCGCGCGACGAGATCGGTGAACGCCTGTCGCATCGCGGTGGTGTCGAGCGCGCCGGTCAGGCGGAGCACCACTGGGATGTTGTAGGCGGCGGTGCCGGTGTCGAAGCGGTTGAGGAACCACATGCGCTGCTGCGCGGGTGAGAGGGGAATGCGTTCCGGGCGCGGGCAGGGGCCTAAGGCGGGGCGAGCTGCCGCACGGGTCGATCCGGCGAGTTCGTGGGCGCATTCGGCGACTGTCGGCGCGGCGAACAGCACGCGCACGGGTACGCGGATGTCGAGCGCGGCGCCGAGCCGGGCGGTCAGGCGGGTGGCGAGCAGCGAGTTGCCGCCCAGGTCGAAGAAGTTGTCGTCGGCGCCGACACGGTCGGCACCGAGTACCTCGGCGAAAACCTCGGCGACTGTTCGTTCCATGGCGGTCCCGGGTTCGCGGTAGGTACGGGTCGCGAATTTTGGTGCGGGAAGGGCACTTCGGTCGATCTTGCCGGCGGCGGACAGCGGGATCCGGTCCAGGACCACGACGGCCGCCGGGACCATGTGTGCGGGCAGCATCGACGACGACCACCGTGCGATGGCGCCGGGATCGATATCGCGGCCGGTCACATACGTGACGAGCACCGTGTCACCGGCGGGGTTCTCGGCGCCGACGGTGAGTGCCGAACTCACCTGCGGGTGGCGCGCGAGGACGGCGTCGATCTCGCCGGGTTCGATCCGGAAGCCGCGGACCTTGATCTGGAAGTCGGTGCGGCCCAGGTACTCCAGCTCGTAGGTGTCCGCGTGCACCCAGCGGACGAGGTCGCCGGTGCGATACATCCGTGCGCCGGGTCCGGCCCAGGGGCAGGCCACGAAACGATCCGCCGTGGCGGCGCTGCGCCCGCGGTAGCCGCGAGCGAGCGCGGGACCGGCCAGGTAGAGCTCACCGGTGACGCCCACCGGCACCGGGTGCAGCCGGGCGTCGAGGACGACGGCGCGCATGCCCGGTACGGGCCGGCCGATCGTGACCCGGTCACCGGCACGCAACGCCGAATAGGTCGCGCCGATGGTGGTCTCGGTGGGACCGTACCCGTTGAGGAAGCTGCGCCCGGGCTGCCAGGTGGCCAGCAGTTCGGCGGTGGTGGCTTCGCCGCCGGCCGAGACACACTGCAGCTCGGGCACCGCTGCCGGATCCAGGGTGCTCAGCAGGGCGGGAGTGATGATCGTGTGCGTGACCTGTTCGGTGCGCAGCAGGTCGTCGAGGTCGGCGCCGCCGAGGGTCTCCGGTGGTGCGATGACCAGTGTCGCACCGTGGTGGAACGCGGTGCTGAGCTCCTCGATCGACTGGTCGAAGCTGGGCGAGCAGACGTGCAGCATCCGGTGATCGTGGCGCAGGCGCATCAGCGCGGCGGAGTGGGCGACGAGGGCGCCCAGGCCCGCATTGGTGACCGAAACACCCTTGGGCACACCCGTGGAGCCGGAGGTGTAGATCAGGTAGGCGAGGTTGTCGCGGCGCAGCGGCGCTCGCCGGTCGCGGTCGCGCACCGGGGTCGACGAACAGGCGGCGATGCGTGCCCGGACGGTCGGCTCATCGAGGATCAGCCAGCGCACGGATTCGGGCAGTCCGTTCGCCGCGGCGACGGTGAGCCCGATGGTCGCGGCGGAATCGTCGAGCATGTGGCGCACCCGGTCGGCGGGGTAGTTCGGGTCGACCGGCAGGTACACCCCGCCTGCTTTGGCGACGGCCCAGAAGGCCAGGATCGACGCATAGGAGCGCGGGATGGCCGAGGCGACGACGGTTTCCGGGCCGATTCCCTCGGCGACGAGCACTCGGGCCAGCCGTGAGGATTCCGCGTCCAGCGTGCCGTAGGTGTAGCTGTGCGCGTTGTCGCGCACCGCGATCCGGTGCTGGCCGTAGCCGGTGCCGCGGACGAGGAGCTCGGGCAGGGTGGCCGTGGTGGTGGGGTTCGTGCCGTCGCCGAGGTGGGTCAGCAAGACGTACTCGGCGTGATCGAACAGGGGAAGATCGCCGACCGGTGTCCGCGGTGCGGCGGCGATCGCGGTGAGCAGCCGGACCAGACGCCGGACGAAGGTGGCGGCTTCGTGGTCATCGACAACGGTTCGGGGGAAGGACAGCTCGATCGTCGTGCTCGACTCGTCCTCGAGTACCGCCACGGTGAGCTCACCGGCTGTCTCGAGGTCATCTGTGGGCAGGTGACGGTGCCCGTTCGCCGCCGGGGTGCGGACACCGTCGGGCCGCGAGGCGTCCAACATCGCTGACGGAACGGCGAATTCGCCCGTCGCGGCGTCAGCGGACCGGAACCGCAGACACACCTGTGCCAGGGACCGGGGCTCGACACCCAGCAGACCGGGGAGGTCCGTGAACGGGATTCCCGCATGGGCCAGCGCCTGGCGCCCGGCATCATCGGCCTGTGCGAGCAGATCCGAGAACGGCGCCGCGGGGTCGATCGCGGTGCGGAGCAACAGATCGGGATCGCAGGTTCTGATCACGATGTCGTGGGAGTCGGTGAGCCGGGCGAGAAGGACGGCCAAGGCTGTGCGGAGCAGCGATCGACGGCTCACGTTCGCGAGTTCGGCGAGTCGGCGAAGATCGTGGTGTACCGGCGCGGGCAGCACTACGCGGGTGCTGTGCTGTGGATCGCCGTGGTCGGCCGGACGTCGCTGTGCGCCGGCTCGATCGTGGAGTGCGGGCGTGCGCTCGACGCGGGGGTGGTCGGTGGGCAGAATCGCGGGGGCGGGCAGGTCGGCCAGGGTTCGGCGCCAGAACCGGGATCGAGTGATCGGGTCGGTCGGGTCGGTGGCCAGTTGTTCGGCGATCGTCGTCGCGGAAGTGTTCGGCGTCGCGATCACCGTGTCGATCGCGGTGCGGAGCCGGTCGGTGATCGCCTGCGCGACGGGGTCGGCGACGAGGTCACGCCGGTACTTGATCTGTACCCGGGTGCGGGCGCCGAGGAAGATCAGGACCGTGATCGGGTAGTGGGTGTGGTCGGCGCCGTGCAGGTCGTCGATGCTCAGACCGTCGAGCGCGCCGCCCGCGCGCTGCAGACCTTCGACGTCGACGGGGTAGGACTCGAAAGCGAGCATGGTGTCGAACAGCTCGCCCTGGCCCGCGACGCGCTGAATCGCGCCGAGGCCGAGGTGGTGATGATCGAGCAGACGGGCCTGCTCGGCCTGAACGGCGCGGATCAGCTCACCGATGGTGTCGGCGGGGCGGATGCGCACGCGGACCGGGACCGCGTCCACGAACAGCCCGATCATGTCGCCGACGCCGTCGAGCTGGGGTGGTCGCCCGGACACGGTGGCGCCGAACACGACATCGTCGCGGGCGGTGCTCGCGGCGACGACCAGTCCCCACGCCGTCTGGAAGACAGTGTTCGCGGTGACCTCGGTGGCCGCGGCGAAGGCGGTCAGCACCGCGGTGCGCGCGGCGTCGAGTTCGAACTCGCACAGGCCGTAACCGGTGCCGGTCGCGGGCGGCCAGGTCAGTTCGGGGGCCAGCGGGCTCGTCTGTACCCCGGCCAGGACCTGCGACCACGCGCGTTCGGCGGCGGTGCGGTCCTGGCGGGTCAACCACTCGAGGTAGTCGCGGTAGGGGCGCACCGGCGCCAGCGGGCTCGCGTCGCCGTGGGTGGCGTAGAGGACCAGCAGTTCCTTCATCAGCAGTGGCATCGACCAGCCGTCGAGCAGGATGTGATGGCCGGTCAGCACGAGGTGGCTGCGTGCGGTGCCGGTGGTGTACACGGTGAAGCGCAGCAGCGGCGCGCTGGTGGGGTCGAAGCCTGCTCGCTGGTCGCCGGCCAGCAGCGCGGGCAGTGCGGCGTCGGTGGTTTCGACGATCCGTACCGGTGCTTCGACGGCGTCGGCGACGAGCTGGACCGCGGTGCCGTCGGGTGTGGTGACGAAGGCCGAACGCAGGTTGGCGTGGCGGGCCAGCACGGTCGCGGCCGCCTGGCGCAGCCGGTCGGTGTCGAGTTGACCGCTCAGTTCGGCCATGAGCTGGATGACGTAGGCGTGGACCGACTCGTCGAGCATCTCGCCCAGTGCGAGCAACGACTGCTGCAACGGCGAGAGCGGCAGCACATCCGACAGACCCGGATGGGTGTCTCGCCAGGTGTTCAGGTCGGTTTGCGAGACCTGCACCAGCGCCACGTCGGAGGGGGTCAGCCCGCCGGCGCACGGGTGGCGGGTGTGCTCGGCCAGCGCGGTGAGCCAGTTCGTCCAGTCCTCGGCCAGTTCGGCGACATCGGACTCGGTCAGGATGGCGGTGGCGTAGCGGAAGTTCGCTTGCAGGCACGGACCGGAATCGGTGGTGACGGCGATGGCGTTGATGTCGAGAACGGTGTGCGCGGGCAGGGTGGGGTCGTAGTCGACGTCGATGTCGCCGAGATCGGCGGTGGGCAGCCACGCGGTGTCGCCGGTGGGTTGCGCGGCGGTGGTGGCACGGCCCAGATAGTTGAAGCCGATCTGTCCGAGGTTGCCGGACAACAGGTTTCGGGTACGCGGGTCGCGGCGCAACAGTCCGAAACCGATGCCGTTGTCGGGCACGGCCAGCAGTTGTTCCTTGATGGTGCGCATGGTCGCCGCGAGCGCCGCGTCGTCGAAGATCGCGGGTGTGATGGCGGACAGGTCGAGGGCGACCGGGTAGACAGTGGTGAACCAGCCGACGGTGCGGGTCAGATCGGCACCGGGGACGGCGTCTTCCTGGCGTCCGTGGCCCTCGAGCCGCAGCCGCAGGGTGGGCGAGTCGATGCCGCGGCGGGCACGCCAGACGCGCACGGCCAAGGCCAGCGCGGCGAGCAGGGGGTGGTCGGCGCCCGCACGGTACTGCGCGGGCAATGTTGTGAGCAGGGGATCGGTGATCTCGGCCGGGATCTGGACCGTGATCGACCGCATCGTCGCCTCGGTGTCGAGGCCACTGTCGACGGCGCGATCGCCCAGCAAGGGGTCGGGGGTGGACAGGACCTGGTGCCAGTGATCGATTTCGGCGGTGCGGTCGAGGATCGTGAGGCCGTGTGCCCACCGGCGGAACGAGGTCGCCACCGGCGGCAGCACGATCGGGGCGCCCGCCTGCCGCTGCGACCAGGCGATAACGAGGTCGGGCAGCAGAATTCGCCAGGAGACGCCGTCGATGACGTAGTGGTGGGCGGCGACCGCGAGGACATCGTGAGCGCCGTGCCTGCGGATCCAGGTGAACGCGATCATGCGGGCGGCGGCGGGGTCCAGCGCCGACAGTGCCGAATCCATGGCGGCGCTGCCGATTCCGGTGAGGTCATCCGGTGAGCTCGTTGCACCGACCTCACCGGGCACGGCGATCTCGGTGATCAGCGCATCCACATCGATGGCGTGGGGCGCCAGGACTTCGAACCGCCAATCGTCGCCTTCTCGTCGCAGGCGCGAGCGCAGCATGTCGTGGTGGCCCACGATGGCCGCGATGGCCGCGACCAGACCTGGACGGTCGATGTCCTCGGGCAGTGCCAGGACCATGGTTTGGGCGAAACGGTCGCTGGGGCCGGTGGTCAGGAAGTCGGCCAGTACCGGGGTCAGAGCGACCTCGCCGATGCCGCCGCCGGGCAGTTCCGCCAAGACGATCGCGTCCGTGCTGTCGAGTGCGGCGATGGCGGACAGCTTCGCCACGGTGCGGTGTTCGAACACGTCGCGGGTGCTGAAGACGATGCCCGCGGCACGGGCCACCGACACCAGCTGGATCGACAGGATGCTGTCGCCGCCGAGGGCGAAGAACGAATCGTGGGCCCCGACCTCCGCGACACCGAGCACGCGGGCGAACAGCTCGGCCAGCAGAGTTTGCGTCGTCCCGGTCGGCACGGCGGCCGGTGTTGTCACGGCGACCGGTTCGGGCAGCGCGTCGCGGTCGAGTTTACCGTTGGAGGTCAGCGGCAGCTGGTCGAGGACCACGATCGCCGAGGGCACCGCATGCGCGGCCAACCGGTCGGTGGCGTACTCGACGAGCGCCTGCGGATCGGCCGAATGCCCCTGTGTTGCAAGGACATAGGACACCAGGATTGTCGCGCCCGATCGGTTCCGGCGCCCCACGGTCACCGCGAACGCGACATCGGGGTGGCTCACGAGTACCGCATCGATTTCGCCGGGCTCGATCCGGAAACCACGCACTTTCAGCTGGGTGTCCGCGCGAGCGCGGTAATCGAGGTCGCCGGTGGCGCGGCGGCGCACGAGATCGCCCGTGCGGTACATGCGGGTGCCGGGCGCACCCCACGGATCCGGGACGAAGCGTGCCGAGGTCGTGCCCGGCTGGTTACGGTAGCCGCGGGCCAGCGCGCGACCGCTGAGATAGAGCTCGCCGGTGACACCCGGCGGTACCGGGTTCAACCGGGCGTCCAGGATCATCGCGTGGGTGCCCTGCACCGGGCGCCCGATCGAGATGGCTTCTCCGGCAGCGAGTTCGGCATAGGTGGAGATGATCGTGGTCTCGGTGGGGCCGTAACCGTTGAGGTAACGGCGACCGGGCTGCCACCTGGCGAGCAGCTGCTCGGTGCTCACGTCACCGCCGACAGACAACGATTCCAGTGCGCCCAGCTCGGTGGGGTCCAGGGTGCCCAGGACCGCGGGGGTGATGATGGCGTGGGTGACGGACTCGGCGGCCAGCAGATCCGTGAGTTCGACGCCACCGGCGATGTCGGACGGTGCGACGACCAGCGTCGCTCCGGTCGTGAAGGCGCACAGCCACTCCAGGACCGAAGGGTCGAACCAGGGCGCGCAGATGTGCAGGAAGCGGTGCTCGGGCCCGAGGCGGTAGCGGCGCACGGCTTCGGCGACCAACGGGGACAGGCCGGCGTGGGTCACGGTGACGCCCTTGGGCAGGCCGGTGGAGCCGGAGGTGTAGATGATGTAGGCGGGGTGATCGACTCGCACGGGCGCGAGGCGGTCCGCATCGCTGATCGGGGACGTGGAGTGTGTGGCGCTGGATCGGTCGAGGTGCTCGAGGGTCAACCGGTTCAGGGAGTCGGGCAGATCCTCGACCCGCGCGCAGATACCGAGCTGTGCACCCGAGTCCGCGACCAGGTGGTGGAGACGCTGGATCGGATTGCCCGGGTCCATCGGCACATACACCCCGCCCGCCGCGGCGACGGCGAGTGCGGCGGCGATCATGTCGGCCGAACGCGGAAGAGCAACGGCGACTACGATTTCGGGGCCGACGCCGCGGTCGATCAGTTCGCGGGCCCAGCGGGCGGTGCGTTCGGTCAACTCGCCGTAGGTGATCGAGATGCCTGCGTGCCGGACAGCGATTCGGTCGTGACCGAGCGCGCTGCCGCGTGCCAGCAGGTCGGGCAACACGGCAGCGGAGGTGGCAGGCGCGTCCTCGCGCGTGAGCAGCGTCGCCAGTTCGGCGGTGCTGAGCAGGGCGAGGTCACCGACGGGGGTACCGGGGTGCGCGATGGCTTCGGTCAGCAGGCGAACTAGGCGTTGCGCGAACACCTCGACGGTGTCCTTGTCGAACAGGGCACTGGCGTAGGCGAATTCGGCAGCGACAGGATCGGCGGTGTCGAGGGTCGGGAGATCGCCGACAGCGACTGCGGACGCCGGCCTCGGCGTGATCCGGCTGTCCGCTCCGGCCGTGGGCTGCCTGACAGGGCGGTGGGCTTGCTGTCGTGGTGCGTGGTCGTCGCTGCGGGACGACGTGATCGGCGCACGCAGTGACAGGACGAGATCGCACGGCGCCACCGCGCAGGAGGCGGGCGTCGATTCCGGGATGTCGTGCTCGCTGTAGCGCAACCTGAAACGCACGAGCGGTTGTTCCTCGCGCGCGGGCGGATTCCGGCGCGGCGGTTGCCCTGCATCGTGGTCCGGCGATCGCTGCCCATCCGCTGCGGGCCTCGCGGTTCGTCCGAGGGGGTCCGGTGCGGAGGTGATGTCGGTGCTGGACCACCCGGTTCGCGCGAATGCCCGGCGGGCCACCGTGCTCGCCTCGGCCAGCAGTTCATCGACCGTGGTGGCACCGCGCACCGGCAGGCGTAAGACCAGGTGGGTCTGCGTGGCCTGCGGGCAGGGAGTGTCGATCGCGATGTCGCCGGTGTTGGACAGCCGGGCGAGCAGCATTGCGAAGGCCGTGTGCACGAGGCTGAACACCGTCGTGTCGCGGGACTCGGCGAAGTGACGCATGCGCTGATGCAGATCGGCGGGGATTTCGAAGCAGACCCGAGCGTCGGCCACTACCGCAGTGGTAGGGCGGGCGCGGTCGGCCGGCAGGTTCAGGTCTCGGGGCAGGTCCGCGAGGACACTCCGGCGGTAGGTCGTTTCCGCGATCGGGTCGTTGCGTTCGTCCAGGGTTTTCAGCAGCTGCGCGGGGGTGTGCTGCGGGGTTCTGACGAAGGCGTCGAGGATGGCGCGCAGGCGGTCCGCGAGCGCTGCGGCGATGGCGCTGTCGATCAGGTCGAGGCGGTACTGCACGCCGATGCGGATTCCGTCACCGACCTCGATGCCGACCGCCACCGGGTAGTGCGTCGCGTTGGCCGCTCGGACGTCGACGATCTCGAGGCCGTCGATCGCGCCGTGCGCGCGCCGCATTCCCTCGGTGTCGACCGGGTAGGACTCGTAGGCCATGAGCGTGTCGAACAACTCGCCGGTGCCCGCTGCGCGCTGGATCTCGACGAGGCCGAGGTGGTGGCCGTCCAGCAGCGCGATCTGTTCGGACTGCACCCGCGACAGGATGTTTCGCAGTGGTTCGGCATCGTTGTAGCGGACGCGGACGGGGATCGTGTTGGCGAAGAGTCCGACCATGTTGTCGACGCCGTCCAGCAGCGGCGGGCGGCCCGAGACCACCGCACCGAACACCACATCGCTGCCGCCGATCGCGCCGGCCAGCACCACTGCCCACGCTGCCTGGAACACCGTGTTGACCGTGACGTCCTCGGCAGCCGCGCAGGTCGCCAGTTGCTCGGCCTCGGCGGGTGACAGCTCGACAGTGCACATCCCGTGCGACGAGGTGCTCACCGCCGGCGGGCCGACCGCGGCGGCCAGCAGGGTCGGCGTGGTCCCGGACAGCGCCTCGCGCCACCGAACCAAGGCAACGCGCGGGTCTTGATCTGCGAGCCAGGCGAGATAGTCGCGGTAGGGGCGCACACGGGGAAGGGCTGCGGGGGCGCCGTCGGTGGCGTAGCACAGCAGCAGTTCGCGCATGAGCAGCGGCATCGACCAGCCGTCGACCAGCAGATGGTGTGCGGTCAAGACCAGGTGCATACCCTCGGCGCGGCGATACAGCGTGAAACGCAGCAGCGGCGCCGCCGAGAGTGTGAAGGCGATCCCCGCTTCGGCGGCCAGGAACTCGTCGGCGTCGCTGCTGTCGGTTTCGACGATGTGCCACGGCACCGAGACACCCTCGGTCACGAAGCCGACCGGTGTGCCCGCCGCCGACGAGCCGAAGCAGGTGCGCAGAATCGCGTGTCGGTCGAGGACTGCCTGGGCCGCCCGTCGCAGGCGGTCGCTGTCGACCTCACCTGCCAGTTCCACGGCCAGCTGGACCAGATAGGGATCGGTCGGCGAGACCTGGGCGAGGAACAGCAAACCGAGCTGCAACGGCGCCAACGGCACCACATCGGTCAGGCGTGGACGTTCGCGATGCCAGGTGTCGAGCTCTGCCTGGCTCACCCGGACCAGTGCGACATCGGCGGGGGACAGACCGCCCGCGGCCGGGTCGTGCAGGTGGTCGGCGAGGACGGACAGGGCTGCGGTCCAGCCGTCGGCCAGCTCCTGTACCGAGTGCTCGTCGAGGATTCCGGCGGCGTAGGAGAACGACGCACGCAGTCGCAGACCGGCGTCGGTGCTGGTGGCCAGGGCGTTGATGTCGATGACGGCGGCCGCGGGCAAGTCCGGGTCCTGCTCGGCGACGGGCTCACCCCAGTCCGCGGTGGGCAGCCAGCTGTGGTCGGTGCGGCTGAGCGCGACATCGCCTGCGGAGACGCGGCCCAGATAGTTGAAGCCGACCTGGCCCAGCGGGCCGGCGAGCTCGGCCGCCGATTCCGGGTCCAGGTGGCGGAGCATGCCGAAACCGATGCCCTTGTGCGGCACCGCGCGCAGCTGTTCCTTGATCGCCTTGACCGCGGCGGCCGTGGCGCTGCCATTGTGCCAGGCGGCGTCGTTGCCGACCTCGCTCAGGTCGAGCGCGACCGGATACATGCTGGTGAACCAGCCGACCGTGCGGGTCAGATCGGCGCCGTCGAGCACGGACTGTTCGCGGCCGTGGCCCTCCAAGCGCACCCGCGTCGCGGCAGCGTCGACACCACGACGACCCCGCCACCGGCGCACAGCCATGGCCAGGGCGGCGAGCAAACCGTCCTCGGCGCCCGCGCGGTACCTGGTCGGCAGGTCGGTCAGGACCGCCGCGGAGATGTCGGCGGGCACCTCGACACTGATGGTTCGCACCGTGGACGCGGTATCGGTGGGCCCTAGCCCGCGATCGCCGAGCAGCGGGTCGGGCACCGACAGTGTGTGTCGCCAATGCGTCAGTTCCGCGCGCCTGCTCGCCGCCGCGTCGGTCAGACCGTAGGCCCATCGGCGAAACGACGTGCCGACCGGAGCCAACACGACGACATCTCGATCGAGCTGCGCCCACGCGGCGACCAGGTCCGACAACAGGATTCGCCACGAAACGCCGTCGATCGCCGCATGATTGGCCGCGACGACCAGCCCGTCCGGACCGTCCTCGCGCACGAGCCACGCGAAGCCGATCATCCGGTACGCCCGCGGATCCAGCGCGGCGAGCACCGATTCCATCGCGACCTCGGCGATTTCGCCGAGGTCGGCGCCCGCAGGCACATCGACACGGGTGAGCAACTCGTGCACGTCCACCCCGCCCGGCGCCAACGCGTGCAGCTCCCACCGTCCGTCGACCTGTCGCAGGCCTGCGCGCAGCATGTCGTGGTGATCGATCACCGCGGTGAGGGTTTTCACCAGGGCATCTCGATCGATGCCGGCAGGCAGCGCGAGCACCATCTGCTGGGTGAACCGGTCGAACACGCGTCCACCGGCCAGCCAGGCCGCCAGTACCGGCGTCAACGGCATCGCACCGACGCCGCCGCCGGGAAGTTCGGGCAAGGTGGGCGTGGACTCGGCGCCCAGCACCGCCACCCGCGCCAAACCGGCAACGGTGCGGTGCTCGAAGACGGCCTGCGGGGTGAACGAGATGCCGGCATTGCGTGCCCGCGAGACGAGCTGGATGGACAGGATGCTGTCGCCGCCCGCGGCGAAGAACGAATCCTCGGCGCCGATCTGCTCCAGCCCAAGGATCTGGGCGAACAGTGCGGCGATCGCGGTCTCGACCGGCCCCTCGGGCGCTCGCGAACCCGCGGCCCCGAAAACCGGTTTCGGCAGCGCGGCGCGATCGAGCTTGCCGTTGGGGGTCAGGGGAATCGCGTCGATGCTCATCACGACGGTCGGCACCATGTGACCGGGAAGAGTGGCGCCGACGAACTGGGCGAGTTCCTCGGTATCGATCGACAAGCCCGGCCGGGCCAGGACATAGGACACCAGCACCGTCGCGCCCGACTCGGCTTTCGCGCCGAGCGTGACCGCGTACTCGATGGCGGGGTGGGCGGTCAGGGCGGCGTCGATCTCGCCCAGCTCGACGCGGAAACCGCGGATCTTCACCTGGAAATCGGAGCGCCCGAGGCACTCGAAATCACCGTCGGGCGTGCGGCGGACCAGATCGCCGGTCCGATACATCCGGGCTCCGGTGCCGGCGAAAGGCGCGGCGACGAAACGTTCCGCGGTGAGCGCGGGCCTGCCCTGATAACCCTGGGCCAGCGCGGGACCGGACAGATACAGCTCACTCGTTACACCGGCTGGGACCGGGCGTAACCGCGAATCCAGCACTGCCGCACCGACTCCGGCGAACGCCGAGCCGATAGTGACGGGCTCACCGGGCACCATCGCGCAGGTACCGGTAGCCAGGACAGTGGCCTCGGTCGGGCCGTAGCCGTTGAAGAACGCGCGGTTCACAGCCCATCGGTCGACGAGGGCTGGGCCGAAGGCGTCGCCCGCCACGACCACGACCCGCAACGCGTCCAGGTCGTGCGCGTCGACCGATTCCAGCGCGGCCGGGGTGATCAGCAGGTGGGTCACCCGCTCGCGGCGCAGCAACGCGGCGAGCTCGTCGCCACCGAAAGCCGTCGGCGGCGCGATCACCAGCGTGGCCCCGGAATTGAACGCCAGCAGCAGCTCGAGCACGGACACGTCGAAGTTCGGCGAGCACACGTGCAGGACCCGGTCGCCCGCGCCGACCGAATAGCGCTGCCCGGCCGCCGCGACCAGGGCTCCCAGACCGGTGTGGGTGACGACGACACCTTTGGGCCGACCCGTCGAGCCCGAGGTGTAGATGACATAGGCCGGATGCTGGTCGGTCAGCGGCCGGACACGGTCCAGGTAGGAGATCGGGTGGGTGGGGCGGGCGCTGATGCGCTCCTGGACGGGTACGGCGTCGATATCGAGCCACTCGACGGACCCGCCGAGGGTGTCTTGATGTGCGGTGCGGGTGAGTCCGAGGATCGTGCCCGAATCCTCGAGCAGGTAGGCGATCCGCTCGGCGGGCAACGCCGGATCGACCGGGACGTAGGCGGCGCCGGTCTTCGCCACGGCCCACACCGCCGCCACCGATTCGATCGAACGGGTGAAGCCGAGCGCGACGACATCGCCGGGACCGATGCCGCGCGCGAGCAGTTCCCTGGCCAGCCGAGAGGAGTACTCGTCGAGCTGGGTGTAGGTGAGCGTGCGACACACGCCGTCGACGGGGGACCAGGACACGGCGACGGTATCGGCCGCCGTGTCGACCGCCGCCGTCAGCAGCTGGGTGAACAGGGGAGTACTCGACTTGCGATTGCCTCGACCGCGCGACGAGCGACGAGCTTCACGGGGCGAGGTGCGCGCTTCACGCATTCGAGTACGACGTCCTTCGTCTGTCCGGCCCACAGCTCTGCGATGACCCACGAACCCTGTCGGATTCGGCCTACCGGGGCGGACCAGTGTCGAACAAGCAAGAAGGAGTCGATATCGGGGCGTTCGGCGACCATGACACCACATGTCACGCTGTCACGACGACATGATCGGTCTGTTTACCGGCGTCACGACCGAATCGATCCGAAATTTGTGCTGCTGGCACAATACCGTCGACGGTTTTTGTTCAACGGACGGACGCAGCAGTGGCGGCATACGGATCCCTGGTCTGGGTGGGGCAAGCCCTCGCCCCGCACGTCGACGCCATCACCGAAGACCTCATCCGGGTCACCGAGCAGATGATTCCGCTCAACGACGTCGCCGCCGACCTGGCCGAGATGCGAGCGGCCAGCATCGCCGAAAACATCGCCGCCGTGCAGTACGTGCTGGCCAACAACATCGACCCCGCCACCGTGAGCCCGCCCGCAGGCGCGGCCGCCTACGCGCAACGGCTGGCCAGGCGCGGTGTGCCGCTGACGATCCTGCTGCGCGCCTACGGGCTGGGGCAGTACCGGGTCCTCGACGCGGCGATCGGACTCACCCTGGCCGTTCCCGGCCCCGACCAGCCCGCCAGGATCGCCGAGCTGCTCACCTTCGCCGGGGCCTACCTGGACCGGCTCAACTCGTCGATGGGACGGATCTACGAGGCGGAGCGGGACCGCTGGCTCAGCAGCCGCCAAGCGGCGCGCCAGCAGTGGATCGCGCGGCTGCTCGACAGCGACGACGTCGACGTCGCGGCGGCCGAAGAGGTGCTCGACTACCGGCTCGACCGGCGCCACCACGCGGCCGAAGTATGGACGACGGTCACCGGCACCGACGCTGTGCGCGCGCTCGAGCAGGCCCGCCAGCTGCTGTCCACGGCGATGCGAACCGGCGGCACCGAGCTGGTGGCGGCGTCGGGGGACCGGGCCATGTGCCTGTGGTTCCCCGACCAGCAACCGTGCCCGCCCGAGGAACTCACCGCCCAGCTCACGGCCGCCGGCTTGCCGGTGCGGGTCGCCCTGGGCCCGGTCGCCGACGGACTGCCCGGGTTCCGGCGCACGGCCCGCAGCGCGGCCCGCGCCAAAGCGCTGGCCATCTCGGCGGGGGAGACCGCACCCACCGTCCTCGACTACGACACGGTCGCACCGTTCGCGCTGCTGTCCGACGATCCCGTCGAACTCGCCGGGCTCGTCCACCGGGTTCTCGGCCCGCTGGCAAGCGACGGCGCCAAGGCCGAGCTCCTGCGCAACACCCTCGACGTCTTTCTCGCCGAAGGCGCCAGCTTCTCGCGCACCGCCCGCGTCCTCGACGTCCACCGCAACACCGTCCAGTACCGCATCCAGCAGGTCACCGGCCGTTACGGCATCGCCGTCGACACCGACACCTTCCGACTGCGCTTCGCGCTGGGCGTCTGCCGCTGGAACCGTCACGTCCTGACTCGGACAATCTGAGTCCGGGCGGTTTGTGCGATTCGCACAGCTGGTGGTGAACGGCGACCCCTCCCGATGACGGGGTGCCGGTCCGCAATCGCCGTATGCCGTGTCACGCAGCCGGATCGGCGTTCCCGATGAGCGGGAGCACAGGCGAAGAACGACACAGTCACGGTCGTACGGTGTCGGCTGCGAGACCAGTGCCGCATCGACGTCGCGGTGTTCTCGCCGACCGTTCTGCCGACTCGACCAAGGGAGCTCCATGCCCGCAACAGCACAACCCGACGACCTGGCAAGACAGCTCGCCCGGTCGGCCGCGATCGAGTCGATCACCGCGCTCAAACACCGCTACTTCCGCGCTTGCGACGCCAAAGACCCGGTCGGCTTCCGCGACTGCTTCGTCGCGGTCGGCTCGGCGCTGGACTACGGCAGTCTCGGCGCGACCGACGCCGACGGTATGGCCGCGGTCTTCTCCTCGATCGCGCTGCAACAGGTGGACGGCAAGAACGCGATCCTCGACATGCATCACGGCGTACACCCCGACATCACCGTGCGCGAGGACGGCACGGCGAGTGGCCGGTGGACGCTGCGCTTTCGCCAGGTCAACCTGATCGAGCAGACCGAAACCGTCGCGACCGGCGAGTACGCCGACGAATACCGCGTGGAAGAGGGCACCTGGAAGATCGCCTCGTGCGCATTCCACCAGACATGGGCGATCACCCGCCCGCTCGATGACGCCCGAATCACCCAGTAGGAGTGGACATGCCCCAGACCGCACCGGTCACCGGCGCCGGTAAGAGAACCGCGCTGTTACCCGGAGGCCGGGTGCTGCTCGCCCCGGCCAGCGACCCCGAGACCGACGCGCGCAGCGGCAGCACCGTGATCACCGCCGAAGCGGCCGTAGAGTACGCGATCACAGATATCGATGGTGGACAGCCGGTGTCGCATCGCGCGGCATTCGGTGGCGGCGCGCTGTTGGGCGTCCGACGAGACAGGAGTCTGTGATGGAACTTTCCGGAAAAGTCGTAGTGGTCACCGGCGGTGCGCGCGGGCTCGGGGCGGCCTTCGCCCACGGGATCGTGGCCGCGGGCGGCAGCGTCGTGATCGGTGACCTGCTCGACGAGGAAGGCGCGGCCGTCGCCCGCGAACTGGGCGAGCGCGCCCGCTTCGTCCACCTCGACGTCACCGACCCCGCGGCGTGGGAGCAGGCGGTCGACACCGCGGTCGACACCTTCGGCTCATTGACCGGACTGGTCAACAATGCCGGGATGACCGCATCGGGCATGCCGCTGGTCGAGGAACCGCTCGAGACGTTCCAGCGGGTGATCCAGGTGAATCTGGTGTCGGTGAACATCGGCATCCACGCGGTGGTACCCGCACTGCGGGCGGCAGGCGGTGGCTCCATCGTCAACATCTCCTCGGCTGCGGGGCTGGTGGGCCTCGCGCACACCGGCGCCTACGGTGCCGCCAAGTGGGGAGTGCGTGGGCTCACCAAGGTGGCCGCCATCGAACTCGCGAGCGATCGGATCCGGGTGAACTCCGTCCATCCCGGCATGGTGCTCACGCCGATGACCGCCCCCACCGGAATCAGCCTGTCCGAAGGCGGGTTCCCGAACGCGCCGATGGGCAGAGTGGGTCGCCCCGACGAACTCGCCGGCGCGGTGACGTATCTGCTCAGCGACGCCGCGACCTACACGACCGGCGCCGAGATCGCCGTGGACGGCGGGTGGACCGCAGGCCCACCGGTCGTCGACCTCAACGGCTGATCGCCGCGTCCGTGGCTCCCGGTGCACGGGAGCCACGGACGGCAGGTGCGGCCCAGCGTCACTGCGCCGCTGGGCCGGGCCGGACGATGATCTTCACGTGTTCCTGTGGGGCGCGCAGAGCCGCGAACGCGTCAGCGACACCGTCGAGGTCCACACGCCCGGTGATGATCGCCTCCGCGTCGATCGACCCGGACGCCAATCGGCGCAGCGTGATGTCATAGGCGTCCTGGTAGGGCCCGTGACCGAAATTGACGGCGATGCGCCGGAATTGGGGCACGACCGGGGTGATGGTCTCGGCCGCGAATCCGGCGGCGAGCACCTGGATGCGCGAATTGAACGGCATCTGATGGGTGAGCTCGTTCAGAATACCGGCGCGCCCACTGCACTCGTAGGCGATGAGGATCCCGTCCGCCGCCGCACCGACGACGGAGTTCCCGTCGGCGACCAGTGCGTTCCACACCTCGATCGGATTGCGCACCGTCGGATCGACGACGATGTCGGCACCCATCAGCGCGGCCAGCTCCCGCCGCCGGGGCGAGGGCTCGGAGGCGATCACCGTCTTCGCACCGCGCGCCTTTGCCGCGACGATGGCACCCAAACCGATGGTGCCGCAACCGATCACGAGCGCCGAGTCCGCGGCAGTGAGCCCCGACTGCTGGACATGCATCTCACCCACGTGCAGCGGCTCGGCAAGGGTGGCATGGTCCAGCCGTAGGCCGTCGGGGACTTTGCGCACCCATAAGGCATCGACGACGATCGCCTCGCCGAACGCCCCGTGATAGGTGTTGGAGTAGCCGATGATCGTCGGGATGCCGGTGTCGGCCTCGGTGGCCAGGCCGATACCCGCCACCCGGTCGCCCACCACGAAATCGGTGACCCCGGCACCGACTTCGGTGACCACTCCGGCGTACTCGTGCCCGAGCACCACCGGCCGTTCGGTGTCGAAGGCGGCCAGCGGGTAACCACCCGCTTCGGCGACTTCGACGAACCGGCAGGCATCCTTGGACACCGACAGGTCACTGCCGCAGATGCCGCAGGCGGCCACCGCGATCCGAACCTGGCCGGGCCCGGCCGCGGGCAGTTCCGGTACCTCGCCGACGGTGAACTCGCCATCGAGGAATCGCACAGCGCGCATGCTCATGCTCCCGTCACGGCATCGATGCCGTAGTAGTCGGTGTTGGCCTTGGTGATCGCGGTGACCAGCTGCCCGATCAGCAACTCGCGGTGGTCCTCGGCGAACTGGAGGCTGGCCTCACGTCCGGCATTGCGATTCTTGAAATGCGGCACGACCTCGGAGGCGAACAGTTCGTAGCTGCGCTTGGTGTCCTCCCAATCGGCCATGTCCACATGCAGGATCAGCAGCGTGCCGAAACCTCCGGTCTTGTCGATCAACCGCTGGATCTGCGCGATCGCCTCATCCGGAGTGCCGATGACGGCCTGCCCGAATTCCCCCAGTGTGTCGTTGCGCCACTGCTCGACGATGCCGTGCGAACTCTGCGCCCAGTCCGGCTGTTGCCCGGTCTGGCGGTTGACATAGGCCGCCATCGACCCGATTCGTCGCGACACCGCCCGCTCGGCCTCGGCACGCGTTTCGGCCAGGAAGATGGGCGTGACCAGACGCCAGTTCGCGCGATCGGCGACATGGCCGTGCTCGGTGCAGGTCTTGTCGTAGACGCCCCAATTGCGGTCCAGCGCTGCGAAACCCGTCGGTGAACCGGCCGCCAGCGACAGCAGCGACAGTCCGTGCGTGCCCGCCAGTACCGATCCGTTCGGTGAGATGGTGGACGCGGTGGCCATCTCGATGCCTGCCGGATCGTAGGTGGGCAGCTGAGCCCGGGCATCGCGCAGCGTGAACCAGTCGGTCTGCATGTCGACGACCTCGCCGCGCAGCAGGCGCAGAATCGCCTCCAGGGCTTCGCCTTGCCTGCGCCGCTGGTCGGAAGGGTTGATGCCCATCATGTGGGCGTCGAGGGGAATCTTGCCCGGTCCGGTCCCGAAGATGACCCGGCCGCGGGTCTGCAGGTCGAGTTGGGTGATGCGGTCGACGGTGACCAGTGGATGGTGGTAGGGCAGCGACACCACACCGGTGCCGAATCGGATGCGGTGGGTGCGTTCGGCCGCGGCGGCGATGAACAGGTCAGGGGCGGGCACGATCTCGGCGCCGGTCGAATGGTGTTCACCCATCCACGCCTCGTCGAAACCGAGATGGTCGAGATGCTCCATCAGGTCGATGTCGCGACGCAGCTGCAGTGCTGGGTCGGCGTCGAGCGGGTGATAAGGGGCCAGAAAGGCGCCGAATCTGATCGAACTGGGGCTCCACATGGTGCGTCTCCTCGTCGAAACGGTGCTGTGAGCGGGCTCACGGCGTTGCCCCCAGCTTCGACCTGGATCAAGTGATCCAGAACTGCTCATCCCGTTCAGCGGGAGATACGGCAATTCGCCGCATGAACAGCCACTCGCACGGTTGACATTGCCCGTGTCATGGCCCGATCATTGGATCAGCTGATCCAATCTTCCGGCGGGCACAGCCGCTGATTCCCTAGGAGTGCGAGCATGTTTCTCGACATCGATCCGCGAAGGGAACCCCCGGTCACGCTCGCCGAATCCACCGACTTCGACTCACTGTCGGTACTCATCCGCGCGACGCCGCAGACAGTTCGGCTCCAGGATGTACTCATCGGCTGGGGAGAGTTCGACGGCACCCACGTCTGGCTGCGCACCCAACGCCTCGAAGACGAACTCGGCGAGCACTTCGGCGCCGACCTGACCTGGCGGGAACGATTCACCACCATGCTCGACTACGCCCTGGCCCAGCACTGGTTCGACGAGTCCGGCCTGAACGTGCGCGCGCACTGCCGGTGGCAGACGCTGTGACAGGCGCGATCGACACGAACCCCGCCACCCCTGCCGCCAACCGCCAAGGAGACGCCACCCGTACCCGTTTGGTGAAAACCGCCGAACGGCTCTTCGCGACCCAGGGCGTCGGCGCCGTCTCGGTGCGTGCGGTCAACGCCGCCGCGGGGCTCGGGCCTGCCTCCGTCAACTACCACTTCGGCACCAAAGACGACCTGCTTGCCGCTGTACTCCTCGACCTCGGAGCCGGTGTGCGCGACCGTATTCGCGCCAACACGCGAGCACTCGCCGATCGCGAGCACGCCCCGACAGTCGACGAGCTCGTCGCCGCCGTCACCGACCCGTACCGGGAACTGCTGTCACGCCATCGCACTCGCGGCATGCGCTGGATCAATATCGTCGCCCAGATGTCGGCCCACAACCACCCGGCCCTGGCCGCCGCCGAACAGGACCTACGCCCGCTCCTGCTGCACCAGGTCCGTCGCGCTTTTCCCGACACCGACCAGACCCTGCTCGAGCAGCGATGGGCGATCGCGCTCATGGTCTTCCTCCAAGCACTGAGCAGAGCAGAGGAATGGAACCACCGCCGCGGCGCGGTCCCCAGCGCCGACGACCTGGTCCGCTTCTTCGACGACCAGGTCGTCTACCTGGCAGGCGGTTTGCTCCGCCTACTGACCTGATCGAACCCGGACACCGCTGATCACAGCAAACGCGCTCTGCCGTGCGCCGCGAACTCCGACTCCCATTCCCGCCGATCCGCCTCGGTCATCCGACGGTACTGCGCACGACCGCACCCCACCCACCGAAAAACCGGTTCGTCGGTCCGCCAAGCCTGTTCCCGCAGCGCGCGTTTGAGCACCTTGTTCGACCCGGTCACCGGCAGGTCCGCCGAGACCCGCAACAGCCGGGGCATACCCTTGCTACCGAGATCGGGCTGAGCACAGAGAAATTCCGTGAAGCCTCGACATCGAAGCCCGCCGGATCGGCCACCTCGACAGCGGCCATCACGGTTCGGATCGATGATCGCCATGAGACTCCTTGGGGGACGGTTCGTGGTCGGCTCAGGACGCAGCGGTGTCCGCGGCCGCGGCGACGCCGGCTCGGCGGCCGAAGAAGGTGCCGTCACCGAGCGACGTGCCGCTGATGTAGCCCCACGAGTGCAGGCCCAAGGCCGCTCTGCCCGCGGCGAACAGACCGGCGATCGGCTCGCCGTCCAGGTCGAGGACGTGACCGTCGACGGTGGTGTGCAGTCCGCCGATGGTGAAGACCTCGGCTCCGCCGCGGCCCGCTTCGCCGTATTCGGGCGGGGCGATGCCGCGCTGGACATCGATCGCCGCGAAGGGGGAGCGCAACGGGCGCAACCACTGCGCCGCCTTGTGGAAATAGGGGTCCTGTCCTTCCGCCGCGTGGCGGTTGTATTCGGTGACCGTCGTCTGCAGCGCGCCGGGGGGCATGCCGATCTGCTGTTCGAGGTCGTCGAGGGTCTCGGCCACGAAATGCGGTTGTACGCCCCACCGTTCGTTCTCGGGCACTTCCTCGTAGGCCTGTTCGTCCAGGATCACCCATACCTTCAGGCCGTGTTTGAACAAGGCGGCCTGGCCGACGAGCCCGGGGTAGACGTCCTCGTTGATGAAGCGTCTGCCGAGGGCGTCGACGATCATGCCGCGCACCATCATTCCCGGGATCAACGAGATGCCGACCTGCGCGGCGGACATGTGCCGCACCGCGGCGCCCGCGGCCTGCGCCATCACGATGCCGCGCCCGTCGTCACCGCCGTCGCTGTTGACGCCGAGCCCGACCAGTTGCGGTGCGTGCTGGGCCACCATCGCGGCGTTGTCGGCGAATCCGCCCGTGGTCAGGACGACGCCACGCCGAGCGCGGTAGGTGTAGTGCCGGCCGTACTGCTTGGCGACAACACCGACCACGCGCCCGGCTTCGATGACGAGGCGGACCGCGTTGGTGTCGGTGTGCACCGCGACACTGGTGGCGGCAACGGCCTCGGCCAGCTTCTGCATCAGCACCTTTCCGCCGAAACCGTCGGAGGTGACCCGGTGTCCACGTGGCGACGGCTGTGCGAGATCGGCGAAAGGCCAAGCGTTTTCGCCCATCCACATCAGACCGTCGTCGGTGGGCGGGACCCAGGTGGGGGAGTCCCACAGCGAGGGCTTGAACGGAACGCCGTGGTCTACCAGCCACTGGTAGTGGTGAGCGCTCTGCCTGCTGTAGAGGCCGACCTTCTCCTGATCGGCATCCGGTCCGAGGGCGGCCAGCAAAAAGGCCTCCATATCGTGTGCGGTGTCCTCGAACCCGCATGCCCGCTGGATCTCGGTGCCGCCGCCGAGGTACATCTCGCCACCCGACAGCGCGGAGGACCCACCGCCGCCACTCAGCTTCTCCAGAACGATCACCTCGGCACCGGCGGCCGACGCCTCGAGCGCCGCGGCCGCACCCGCACACCCGTATCCGACGATCAGAACATCGGTCTCGTAATCGACCTGGTCCACGTCGCCCGCATCGACCGGCGACACCGAATTATGTGTGTTCATGAGAACTCCCATCCGCTGTGATGCTGCGCACAGTAGAAGTTCTCGCACGCGTCGGACGGGTCAGCGTCCACCCACCGGGAGGTCTGTCTCCGGCAGATAGGCGCGTCTGCGAGCGCGGCTGGTCATTGCGGATGCACGAGCCATTATCGAGGTTGTCGGATGACACCCGCTCTGAGACTAATGACAGCGATGTGAGACTCGCCGTCTCCGGAAACAGGTGGTTGCAGAAGATGCCGAGTGACAACTGAATCGAGACAAAGTGGTCCACGCTGGCCCGTTCCGACATCGAAAACAGTCGACTACCCGTGCTGGGGATCGATCT
>JACIXH010000299.1 GCA_014360565.1 Nocardia sp. | reverse complement strand
CCTGGCAGGAATGACGGGCCGACCGAGCGTGCTCGGTCGGCCGCGGCGCGAACGTCAGTATCGGATACAGCCCGCGGCGATGCGCCAGAAGGTGTCGGGGGTCAGCATCTGCAGATCCCAGTCGTCGGCCAGTTCGTGCGCGGTGGTCACGATCCGGTCGATGTCGAAATCGTTGCGAGTCGCCGCGCCGGTGGACTCCACGGCGTCGATCACGAAAGCGACCGCGGTCTCCCTGGAGCACCCTGCGGTGACGGGGTGGGTGGTCGCTACGCGATCAGCGAGGCCGTATCGGCCGGTGGTGTTGTTCATGTGAACGCCCCTGTGTTCAGTCAGCGGCAAACCCAAGGCAAATGTAGCCTCAGGCGTGCCGCTCGCGGCCTCCCCTGACAATCCCCTGAATGGTGTTGCGGCCCTGAGTTTAGGACGGAGACACTTTCAGATGCAAGCACATCTGCATGATCGATTCCGTCTCGATGCGGTGCATTTCCCGGCTTCTGAGCGGCGAATCCGCGTTTACGCCACCGTCATCGCGGCGGGCCGCGGGTGAACAAGGGTGTGACCGGCGGATCACTGTCGCCATGGGGTGGCGACTGCGTGACCGCCGGTATCGCCGGATCGACCGGAGGGGCGAAATATCCTGCGATGGTTAATTTTCGGCTATCGAATCGCCGCGACAGCGGTCTCGATCGACTCGGATCCGGAGACCAGTTCGAGCGTGCGGCGAAAAGTGTTGTCCGCGACCAAGATCGACGCCAGCGTCGCGGCGACATCGGCGCGGGGCACCTCGCCGCGCGGAATCGGCGGTTCGCCGAGCGTGACCAGACCGTTGCCTTCGGCGTCGGTGAGAATGCCGGGACGCAGGATCGTCCAGGCGAGTTCGCGAGATTTCAGGTCCGCCTCGGCCCTGGTCTTGGCGTCGATGTAGGCGGCCCACACCTCGTCGGTGCCCGGTGCGGGCGGACTGCCCGCACCCATCGTCGAGATCTGCACGAACCGGCGGACGCCGGTCGCCTCGGCGGCCTCGGCCAGTTGCACCGAGCCGTTGAGGTCGACGGTGTACTTGCGGGCGGCCCCGCTGCCGGGCCCGGCACCGGCGGCGAACACCACCGCGTCCGACCCGGCGACCGCGGCCGCGAGGTCGGCCGGAGTGTCGCGTTCCATGTCGTAGATGACCGGGACGCCGCCGGTCGCGGCGATGTCGGCGGCCTGGCCGGGATCGCGGATGAGCGCGTGGACCTGGTCACCGCGGCGAGCGAGCTGCCGGGCCAGCAGCAGGGCGATCCTGCCGTGTCCACCGGCGACGACGATGCGCATGGGAAGGGCTCCTTTCGAGCGGCTCGGCGGGGGAGTCAGCGTTCCGGTCCGCCGGGATTGCAATTGGCCGACACTGTGGCCTGATAGCCGACATCGGGGCGCCACGGTTCGAGATTCCAGCTCGGTTTGTCGGGCGCGACCATCCTCGCCCACACCCAGTGGCAGATGAACTGGTCGCGCATGCCCGGCGTGTCGGCGGTGGTGTCGAGGGCGAGCACTTCCCGCCAGGCGAGCTCGTCGGTGCCGGGTGCGGCGGTCTTGCGGCCCGCGACGGTGGGGAAGACCAGCAGGCGGGGACCATCGATGTTCTCGGTCCACCGGACATTGTCGATGAGGGGCAGGCCCGCGTACGGGTCGACGGTGGTCGTCGGTGGCGCGATGGTGGCCGGCACCTTGTCGACGGTGGTGGTCGGCGCGGTCGTGGTTGTCGCGACGACGGTCTCGTCGATGGTCGAACCACAACCGGTGAGCGCGACCAGCGCGAGTGCGGCGAGTGCGGGCCGATACTGCCACCGTGTCACGAACGCCCCTTCACTGCTGTGGTGCCGCGGCCACTGACGCGGCCGCCCGGCCAGCCTAGTGCGGCGAGCCGGGCGGTGTCGGTGGCGGTGGGGTCAGTGCCACAGTGATCGGCAGGGCAATCGGCGCAGACCTGGACCGACGCGGCTGTCCACGGTCACCAGCAGGCCCGAGTGCACGGCGGCGGAGGTGAACTCCCAGGCCTCGGCCTGGGTGGCGGCGTATTCGAGGACGAGCGCGTCCTGTGGGGTGGGGCCGTCGAAGTAGACGGTGATGCGGCGGGTGGGTATCTCGGCCGGGTCGATGCGGTCGGAGGTGGCGGCGATGTTCTCTTCGAGGGGAATCATGGCGTGTGCTCCTTTCGCCCCGGCGCTGGTGAGCGCCTTCCTACCAAACGGTAGGGCGCTCGACATCGAGCAGAACTTGTTCTGGTTTTCACCTGGAGATCTCACAGTCGGCCCGGTATCGCGACGGTGCGGCTCCCACAGGAGTGCGGCAGGCGGCTTGCCTCCGGGCACAAGGGCGTCGCGCGGGTGATGTGAGCTCCGCCGATGTTGTCCGAAAGGGGTACCGGCGAGCCACGCTACCGGCAAGTATCACTGCCGAGGACAGCGACACGGGAGGAGGGCCGCATGATCCGCAGTCTGCTGGTCTGTCTCGTCGCGGCGGTGCTGATGCTGGTTCCCGCCGGGAGTCACAGCGCTCCGCTGTATCCGAGCGCCGACCCCGATCCGTTCTACACCCAGCCCGAGGACCTGTCCGGCACCGCGCCCGGTGACGTGCTCGGCGTGCGGGCGATGCCGCCGCTGGCGATGTTCCCCGACACCACGGTCACGCTGATCCAGTTCCGGTCGACGAACTCCGCGGGCGAGCCGATCGCCGCCACGACGACGGTGCTGCAACCCGACAACCAGCCTACCGACGCTCCGGTGCTGTCCTATCAGCACATCATCAACGGACTGGGCGTGCGCTGCTCGGTCTCCAAGGTGCTCTACACCGACGACCCGAACCTGATGGTGCGCGAGGCGCTCGCCTGGAACATCGCACTGCGTCGCGGTTGGACGATGGTGCTGCCCGATCACCTCGGTCCCCACTTCGCCTACGGCGCCGCGAAATTGGGTGGACAGGTCACCCTCGACGGGATCCGGGCCGTGCGCCAGGTCGAGCAACTTCGGGTGCGCCACAGCAGAGTCGCGATGGCAGGCTACTCCGGCGGCGGCATGGCCACGGCGTGGGCGGCGGCGCTGCAGCCGGACTACGCGCCCGAGCTCGAGATCGCCGGTGCCGCCATGGGCGGGGTGCCGATGAACCTGGTGTCGATGCTGGAGGGTCTCGGCTTCGGCTCGCACCCGGTCTTCGGGCTGGCACTGGCCGCTGCGATCGGCCTGGAACGCGAGTATCCCGAACGATTCCCGATCAGCGAACAGATGAACGCCAGCGGCCTGGCCGCCCGCGCGTCGATCGCCGACGCCTGCACCAACGAGATCCTCGGCGCCGGTGCCGGACGTGGCATTCTCGACTTCGCGGCGACCACCTCCATGGTCGATGACCCGCAGGCTCGCGCGGTCGTGGAGGAGAACAGCCTCGAGCTCCATCCCGGCTCACCGACCATGCCGGTGTTCGAATGGCATTCGCCCATCGACGGACTCATCCCGGTCGAGGCGATCACCGCCACCACGCACCGCTGGTGCGCGGCGGGCACCCCGGTAGTCACCGAGTCGACGCCCACCCCGGACCACCTGACCGCGGCCGTGCTCGGATTGCCGTCCGCGCTGAGATGGCTCGACGCGCGGCTGCAGGGGGAACCGGCGCCCAGCACCTGCTGAGTCCCGGTTTCGATCGGCCCGGATCCGCACCCCGATGCGGATCCGGGCCGATTGTTGTTGCGATAGAGCCGCATTGCGCGCACGAGTCGAAAACGACGCCGGGTCCGCGCGCTCGGCCGGGCGTACCGTGATTGCACAGATGACGACGGCGCACTGGGGGAGGTTCGGCGGGATTCGAAGCACCGCATCGCCGCACGTCACCGACGAATCCACCCGAAGGCGCGTGTGTCATGAGATCTGTGCGTGTGCTCGTCTGTTCGTTGCTGCTGCTCTGTGCGTGTGCTGTGGGCACTGCCGCGGCCGATCCGCCGCCGTCACCGGAACCCCCGGGTACGATCGGCTTCCTGCCCGATCTGCAGCGCTGGATCGACCAGGTGCTGCCATCGCCGATCCAGCCGGCCGGCGGCGAGGCGGGGGATCCGGCCGCCGAACTCGCCGCGTTGCGCGCAGCGGTATTGCCCTCGCCCGTGGGCGATCCGATCTTCGATCACTGGCCCGAGGGGCTGGCCGGGCTGGCGCCGGGGGAGCTGATCGAGACCCGTGACATCACCGGTGTCGCGGGCTTGCTGACGCTGGTGCCCATCCGCTCGGCGACCCTGCTCAAGTACCGCACCTCCGACGCGCACGGCCGAGCGTCCTTCGCGACAGCCACCCTGATCGTTCCCGTCACCGACTGGACCGGGCACGGAGATCGCCCCATCCTGGTGAACAACCTGCCGATCGACGCGCTCGGCCGCAAGTGCACACCGGGTTACACACTGACACATGGCATCTCGACCCAGTCGAGCATGACCGAGTTCTTCCCACCCACCACCCAGCTGGCCGTGCTGCGCGGCTACGCGGTGCTCGTGCCCGATCACCAGGGACCGTGGATGGCCTACGCCGAACCGTATGTCGCCGGGCACGCGGTGCTCGACGCGATCCGGGCGGTTCGGGGCAGTGACCCCGCGACCTATGGCGCGAGCCGCGTCGCGATGACCGGCTACTCCGGTGGCGCCATCGCCACGCACGGCGCGGCCAAGCTGATCGATTCCTACGCACCGGAATTGGGCGAGGTCATCGTCGGTGCGGCCCTGGGCGGGGTGCCCGCCGACTTCGAGCTGCTCGCGCGCAGCATGAACGCCAATCTCGCCTCCGGCATCTTCATGGCGGCCACCTTCGCGATCGGGCGCGAACGCCCCGAGATCCTCGCCGCGATGAACAACCTCGCGCGCTGGGTGGCGACCTCGCCGATGAAGGACCAGTGCGTGAGCGTGTTCGCGGTGCCGGGCGTGCTGCACCTGCCGATCGACGTGGGCGCCAACATCGCCGACCCGCTGCGCTCGGAACTGGCCACCCGGATCTACGAGATCACCCGGATGTCCGGAATGCGTTCGGTGACCCCGCTCTACATCTACAACGGCGAACAGGAGTGGTGGATCCCCGCTGAGGGCGCGCGCAACCTCTACGCCGAACAGTGCGCGCTCGGCGCGACCGCGGTGTACCGCGGCGTGTTCGGTGAACACATCGTCGGTGCTGTCACCGGGTATCCGGAGGCGATGCTGTGGCTCGACGAGCGTCTCCAGGGCGTCGCGGCCCGCAGCGAGTGCTGACCGCTACACCGGGAAGAGCGCGTGCTTGCGCGGGTTGGGGCGAACGATCGCCTCCTTCTCGCGCAGCAGGCGCAGCGCGTGGCGGATCTCGAGGCGGGTGCGCGCCGGTTCGATCACCGCGTCGATGTAGCCGCGCTCGGCCGCGATCCACGGGGTGGCCACGGTCGCGTTGTACTGGTCGATCATGTACTGGCGCACCGCGGTCCGGTCGGCGGCGGGCACCTGGTCGAGCTGTCGTCGGCCGACGATGCCGACCGCGCTCTCGGCGCCCATCACCGCGATCCGCGCGGTCGGCCAGGCCAGACTGAGATCGGCACCGAGCTGCTTGCAGCCCATCACCGCGTAGCCGCCGCCATAGGCCTTGCGCACCACCACGGTCACCATCGGCACCGTCGCCTCGATCACCGCCCGGAAGAAGCGACCACCGCGTTTGATCACGCCATTGCGTTCCTCGTCGACGCCGGGCAGCACACCGGGAGTGTCGACGACGAAGACCAGCGGAATCCGGAACGCGTCGCAGATCCGGATGAAATGGGTTGCCTTGTCGGAGCATTTGGCATCGAGCGCACCGCCGAGCACCATCGGCTGATTGGCCACCACGCCGACCGGGCGCCCGTCGACCCTGGCGAAGCCGGTGATCAGATTGGGTGCGGTCGCGGCGCTCATCTCGTGGAACTCGCCGTCGTCGAACAGCCGCAGCACGATGTCGTACATGTCGTAGCCGGTGCGGTCGGTGTCGGGAATGATCGTGTTCAGCGCACGGTCGGCGTCGGTGATCTCCGGCTCCAGCCCCGGGTTGACGATCGGCGGCTGCTCGTTGCAGCTCGACGGCATGAAGCTCAGATAGGCACGCGCCCAGGCGAAGGCGGCCGCCTCGTCGGCGGCGACATGGTGGATCGTGCCGTTGTCGGCCTGCACCCGCGCGCCGCCGAGTTCCTCCATGGTCACCACCTCGCCGGTGACCTCCCTGATCACCTCGGGCCCGGTGACGAACATGTAGGACTGCTCGGTCGCGATCAGCACATCGGTGTTGACCGGCGCGTACACCGAGCCGGCCGCGCACTTGCCGAGCATGATCGACACCTGCGGCACCAGTCCGGAGAGCTGTTCCTGTCGGCGGCTCATCATCGCGTACCAGGCCAGCGAGGTGACCGCGTCCTGGATGCGGGCACCGCCGGAATCGTTGATCGCCACGACCGGGCACAGAGTGGCCAAGGCGAAATCCAGCGCCGCGGCGACCTTGCGGCCGAACATCTCACCGACCGAGCCGCCGAAGACGGTCTGGTCGTGGGCGATCACCACCACCGGCCTGCCGTCGATCTCACCGCGGCCGGTGACGACACCGTCGCCGTACATGGCTTCCGCGCGGCCGGGCTGGCGCACCAATTTGCCCATTTCGACAAAACTGCCCGGGTCGAGAAGCGTCCTGACCCGCTCGCGGGCACTGGGGATCTCTTTCGATTTACGTTTCGCGATACCGACCTCGCCCGCCGGTT
>JACIXH010000298.1 GCA_014360565.1 Nocardia sp. | reverse complement strand
GGTGGGGCTGTCGTCGAAGGCGATGCAGCAGATGATGGGCGTCGACGAGCCCGACTACGGTCACCTGCTCGCCGACATGGAGGTCTACGAAGACGTCCCGGTCGACACCACGAAGTTCCTGCTGCCCCGCGTCGAGGTCGAGGTCGGGTTCATCCTGGGCGCCGACCTGCCCGGCGAGGACTGCACCGAAGCAGACGTACTCGCCGCGACCGTCGCCTACGCACCGTCGATCGAGTTGATCGATTCGCGGATCACCGACTGGAAGATCGGGCTCGCCGACACGATCTCCGACAACGCGTCCTCGGCCGGGTGGGTGCTGGGCAAGCAACGTGTCGCCCCCGGTGACATCGACATCACCGCCATCGATGCCGTGCTCACCCGCAACGGTGAAGTCATCGCCGAGGGCCGCAGCGACGCGGTGCTCGGTGATCCGGTCATCGCCGTGGCCTGGTTGGCCCGCAAGGTCGCGAGCTTCGGGGTGCGGCTCAAAGCCGGTGACATCGTGTTGCCAGGGTCCTGCACCCGCGCCATCGACGCCCGCCCCGGCGACGATTTCCTCGCCGAGTTCACCGGCCTCGGCTCAGTTCGCCTGAGCTTCGCCTAACGCCGTGCCCCAGCCCCGGAGACACGTGACATCACCGCAGGCGATGTCACCGGATTCGGCTGCCCACGTGCGCCTTTCATCGCAGCTACTCATTCCGCCGGTAACCACCGGCCGCCCCTAGGAGGCCCAACCGTGTCCAACGGGACCGTCACCGCCGCGATCGTCGGATCCGGCAACATCAGCACCGACCTGCTCTACAAACTTTTGCGCTGTGAATCCATCGAACCTCGCTGGATGATCGGCATCGACCCCGACAGCGAAGGCCTGAAACGGGCCCGCGGACTCGGCCTGGAAACCTCCGCCGAAGGCGTCGACTGGCTGCTTGCCCAGGACACCTTGCCCGACATGGTCTTCGAAGCGACCTCGGCCTATGTCCACCGCGCCGCCGCACCCCGTTATGCCGAACTCGGCATCCGCGCCGTCGACCTCACCCCGGCCGCCGTCGGCCCCGCCGTCGTACCGCCGGTCAACCTCGCCTCACTACTCGACGCGCCCAACGTCAACATGATCACCTGCGGCGGACAGGCCACCATCCCGATCGTGGCCGCGGTCTCGCGCGTCGTCCCCGTGCCCTACGCCGAAATCGTCGCCTCGGTGTCCTCGGTCTCGGCCGGACCCGGCACCCGCGCCAACATCGACGAGTTCACCAAGACCACCAGCCGCGGCGTGGAAACCATCGGCGGCGCCCAGCGCGGCAAGGCGATCATCGTTCTCAACCCCGCCGAACCACCGATGATCATGCGCGACACCATCTTCTGCGCCATCCCCGAAGACGCCGACCACGACGCGATCACCGCATCCGTCCACCGGATGGTCGCCGACATCCAGCAATACGTGCCCGGCTACCGCCTGCTCAACGAACCCCAGTTCGACGAACCCTCCGTCGTTTCCGGCGGTCTGGCGAAGGTCTCGGTATTCGTCGAGGTCGAAGGCGCAGGCGATTTCCTGCCCCCCTATGCGGGCAACCTCGACATCATGACCGCCGCCGCCACCCGCGTCGGTGAGGTCATGGCCGACCAGATCCTCTCGGCTCGGGTGTGATCCATGACCGAAACCCTCGCCACCATCATCCCCGCGGCCCTGCGAGCGCCGCAGCCGAGCCGGGCGTAAGGAGACTCGACCGTGCCATTCTCAGCTGAACTCGACATCCGGATCACCGACACCTCACTGCGTGACGGCTCCCACCACAAACGCCACCAATTCAGCACCACCGAAGTCCGCGACATCGTCGCCGCCCTCGACAACGCCGGCGTCCCCGTCATCGAAGTCACCCACGGCGACGGCCTCGGCGGGTCTTCCTTCAACTACGGATTCTCCAAAACCCCCGAACAAGAACTCATCACCATCGCCGCCGAAACAGCGAAGAACGCCAAGATCGCGTTCCTCATGCTGCCCGGCGTCGGCGTCAAAGAAGACATCAAGATCTCCCAGGACAACGGCGCGTCCATCTGCCGCATCGCCACCCACTGCACCGAAGCCGACGTCTCCATCCAGCACTTCGGCTACGCCCGCGACCTCGGCCTCGAAACCGTCGGCTTCCTCATGATGTCGCATACCCAGCCACCCGAAACCCTGGCCGAACAAGCCAGAATCATGGCCGACGCGGGCTGCCAGTGCGTCTACATCGTCGACTCCGCCGGCGCGCTGGTCCTCGAGCAAGTCTCCGACCGCGTCGCCGCCGTCGTCGCCGAACTGGGCACCGACGCCCAAGTCGGCTTCCACGGCCACGAGAACCTCGGCCTCGCCGTCGCCAACTCCGTCTACGCCGTGCGCGCCGGAGCCACCCAGATCGACGGCTCCACCCGCCGCTTCGGCGCGGGCGCGGGCAACACCCCCGTCGAAGCGTTCGTCGGTGTCGCCGACAAACTCGCCATCACCACCGGCGTCGACTTCTTCGCCATCGCCGACGCCGCCGAAGACGTCGTGCGCCCGGCCATGCCCCAGGAATGCCTGCTCGACCGGCAAGCGCTGATGATGGGCTACGCCGGGGTCTACTCCAGCTTCCTCAAGCACGCCGAATGCCAAGCCGAACGCTACAACGTCTCCGCCGCCGAAATGCTCGTCCGCGCGGGCCGGCGCAAACTCGTCGGCGGCCAAGAAGACCAACTCATCGACATCGCCCTCGAACTCCAGCGCGAAGCGTCGATCAGCGTCTGACCACCATGCGAAGAGGCCCCGATCCATCGGATCGGGGCCTGTTCTCGTCGACATCCTCGGTCGATATCGCTCACGCCGCCCGCGCGTGCTCCTCGACTGTCGCCGGGGCCTTCGCCGGGGGCGCGGACCGTCGACCGGTCACGAGGAACAGCACGACGAGCGCGACGGCCAGCCACACATAGGTGTCGCCGATGATGTGTTGGTCCCACGTCCACGAGGTCTCACGATGTTCGCCGTCGGGCAGGAAGCTGTGCGGGGCGATCACGAAGACCGCGGCGACGACCACCGAAGTGGCGTACCAGCCGCGAGCGCTGCTGGCAGGCAGGGTGCGGGCGTGGCAGACCATCGCGAGCAGTGCCGGGGCGATCCAGACCCAGTGGTGCGACCACGAGATCGGTGACAGCAGCAGCGTGAAGACCGCGTTCAGCGACAACGCGATCGCGGGAGCGTCGGCGGCCTTGCGCATCGCGGCCACGACGAGGACGAGCAGCAGAGCGCCCAAAACGAGCCACAGCGCGTCGAACGGGAGCCCGGTGATGTGCAGGCGTGCCATGACGGCCTGGATCGACTGGTTGGTATGGAAGGCCGAACCGCTCAGACCGGAGACATTTCCCAGTCCGCCGAACCAGTAGTTGGTCGATTCCTTGGGAAGGATCGCGAACGAGGCCACCGTGGCGATCGCGCCGGTGGCCGCGGCGGTCGCGGCGGCCTTGTAGTCCTTGCGGACCAGGAAGTAGAGAACGAACGCGGCGGGCGTCAGTTTGATGGCGGCGGCCAGCCCGATCAGCATGCCGCGGGGGTAGCGGGTTTTCGGCAGCAGACAGTCGGTGGCGACCAGCACCATCAGCAGGAGATTGACCTGGCCGAAATCGATGGTCGAGCGGACCGGTTCCAGCAACATCGCGACCGGCACCGCGCAGGCGGTGACCAGCAGGGCGGCCTGTTTGCGGTCGGGGTGGTAGCGGCGAGCGACCAGGTACAGGGTCCAGGCGAGGGCGAGGATCGACACCACGACGTAGAGGACCTTCGCCGCACCCCACGGCAGCAAGGCGAAAGGCGCGAGGGCGATGGCCGCGAACGGCGGGTAGATGAACGGCAGGCCGATGCCGATGGAGGTCTTGGGCAGCTGGCCGTACATGTCGGCGCCCTCGCGCATCGCCTCGATGCCGAGGCGGTAGACCTGGAGGTCGATGAACCCGCCGGAATAGCGCTCGAAGGGCCAGATCGGCGTCCTGACACACACGACCGACACAACAGTGAGCAGCACCGGCACCAGCCACCATGCTCGATTGATCGGGCGTGGTGAACGCTCTTGCTCGGGGTGGGTGGTGTCACTACTCATCCGCGGCGACTATACCGACTCGCGCACCTGCCCGGGGCACCGCCCATCGGCGACAGTGACGCGCGCGATAGCCAGCGGGATGCCCATCGCGACACTACCCGGGCAGAACGCCGGGGCGGTCAGTCTCCGCGGTTGTAGCGGATCAGGTAACCGGCCATCGCCTCGACGTCCTCGTCGGTCCAGTCGGCGAAGCGGGACTGGAAGGCCTGCCTGCGGCGCCGTTCGGCCTCTCGGGCGACGGTTCGGCCCGCGGGGGTGGCACGCAGGACGTGATTGCGCCGATTGCCGGGGTCGACAGCCCGTTCGAGGAAGCCGAGCCGCTCGAGCGCGCCGACCTGCCTGCTGACGGTGGACTTGTCGAGCAGGAACTGTTCGGCCAGATCGGTCGCCAGACAACCGTCACGCTCGAGGATCAGGTCGAGAATGCTGTACGCGACCAGACTCAGCTCCGGGTGCAGTTCGGCGGCGCGGCCGCGGGCGCGCCGGGCGAAGGCGGTGAGTTCCCGCTGGATGGTGTCCACAGCCAGCGACCTTGTGTCTCGCGCGTTCATAGTTGTATCCTACAACTATTCATAGTTGCATTTACCAACTGTTTGGAGATTCTCCTCGATGACTCGCACACAGTTCCGCCACATCGCCGGGCATCTGCTGACACCACTGCTGATGTGCCTGGGCATGGCTCTCGCCTACCTCGGCGCGTTCCATCAGCCGGTGCCCAACAATCTGGCGCTCGCTGTCGTCGGCGACTCCCCGCAGGCGATGGTGCTCGCGCAGACGATGAAGGACAAAGGCGGCGCGGGTCTGGATGTGATCACCGTGCCCGACCGTCAGGCCGCGATCAGCGCGCTGCACGACCGCGAGCTCGTCGGCGCCTACGTGCCCGACGCCGCCCAGCCGGAACTGCTCGTGGCCACGGCGAGCTCGGATACCAGCGCGATGGCCGCGGAGGTCGCCTTCCGGTCGGTCTCCGATCATCAGGGCGTGCCACTGGTGGTCACCGACGTGACGACCAAGGCCGACGGCGATCCGACCGGGCAGGGCATCTTCTTCCTGCTGGTCGCGCTGAGCGTCGGCGCGTACGGCAGCGTCGCGGTGATCGGCGCGGCGGGCGCGATGATGCGGATGCGGGTACGCGCCGCGATCGGGGTCGCGACCGCGCTGGTGGTCAGCCTGATCGGGGTGGTGGTCGCGGGGCCGGTATTCGGCGTGATCGACAGCGACTTCGCGAGCGTGTTCGGCATCGCCTGGCTCTACAGCTCAGGCATCATCCTGATCGGCATCGGCCTGCACACGTTCCTGAAGCGCTGGACCACCTTGGCCCTGATCACCCTGTTCGTCATGCTGAACTTCACCACCTCCGGCGGCGTCTACGGACCGGAGCTGCAGAACGGCTTCTTCGGTGCGCTGCATTCGTTCTGGAACGGCGCCGATTTCGTCGAGGGCCTGCGCGATCTGCTCTACTTCGACGGCGGTGCCGGGTTCGGTGCACGTCTGTTCGGTCTGTTCGCCTGGTTGGCGGTGGGCGTGATCCTGGTCGTGATCGCCGGCAGCTACGAGACACGGCATGCGCCGAAGGCGGTCACAACCGCCGCGATCGAGGAAGAGGTCGGCGAATCGGTCGCTGTCTGACCTGCGCACCACACTCGCCGACCGAGGCGAGTCGGGCCCCGGTGAATCTCGTTGCCCGGCATCGGGACGCGACGATTCCGGCCAGGTCAGCCGGTTCGCTCGAACGTTGCCGTTTCGGCCGCAGCGTTGGTGTGAATCGACCACGGGCACGCGGCGACGCGAGTACGGTGTAGCGCGCAACGCGGGCGCAGTCGCGCCGCGAAGGGGTGTGACAGCGGAGAGGGCGGGTGCCACCGATGAATGATCCCGGCGCGCAACGCCCTGGCGAGCAGGTTCCGCTCGATCAGCGCTACGAGGGCGCCGATCCGATCGACTGGTGTGGCGCCGAGGTGTATCCGATGTACACCGAGGCGCTGCCTGTGGGAACGACCGCGGTGCGTCTGCGCGCGTTGTCGGTGATGGCGCCCGCCGAGGTGTCCGGGCTCGGGCTCGGCCTGACCGTGCACGACGGCCACGTCAATCTGGACGGGAGATCGCTGGCCGGGGTGGACATCTGGTACGAAGCACTCGCCGACGGCATCGACATCTCGGTGACCGCGGACGCACCGGACGCACTGTTCACACTCACACCCGTGTGGGTGGCGGGATCGGGCACCCACCAATCCTGGACCGGCAATTACGGCATGGTCGTCGACCTGCTCCCCGACGGAGCCTCGACGCTGTGGTGCAGCACAGGACCGGGTACCCCGGATTTCAACGAGCTGGTCGTCGAGCTCACCACCGGCCCCACCGAACCGGCGCCTGTCACTCGGAGCGAGCCCACAACCCCCGCGGCCTTCCTCGAATCGGCGGCCGCGCTCGAATATCCCGGAGCGGCCTGCACTTCCCCGCCGGAGATCTCGGTCTCCGTCGTTGCTCCACCCACACGTGCCGCTCCCCCACGATCGACCCATCAGGGAGTGGGCGCGGCCCTGCACGATCTCGGGACCGCCATGTACGAACGCGGCGAACACGATTCGGCCCGCGCGCTGTGGACCCAGGCCGCGCAGGCAGGCCACAGCGGTGCCGCCTACGACCTCGGGGCGCTGCTGTTGCTGCAGGGCGAGCGCGCCGCGGCCGAACGATGGTGGCAGGCCGCCGCCCAC
>JACIXH010000297.1 GCA_014360565.1 Nocardia sp. | reverse complement strand
TCTGGTCCGGCGCGGGGGCGTAGGCGACGAAGGAGCAAGCCCCGGTGCCTGACCGGCGGCCCCTCAGGGCCGCGGACACGCGCGCGCCAGCGCGCCAACAAACACAGCGTCAAACCGTCTGGGACCACCAAACCAAAAAGGTCCGGCACCGTAACCGGCACCGGACCTCCCGACTAGCTCACTCTCACATCAAGCCAGCACATCATGGCGAACAATAGTCTGGTCACGCCCCGGACCCACACCGATGCACGAGATCCGCGCACCCGAAAGCTCTTCCAGCCGAAGCACATACGCCTGAGCATTGGCGGGAAGTTCCTCGAAGGTACGAGCGTGGGAGATATCCTCCCACCATCCCGGCAGCTCCTCGTAGATCGGCTTGGCATGGTGGAACCCGGTCTGCGTGGTCGGCATCTGCTCGACCCGCTTGCCATCGACCTCGTACGCCACGCAGATCGGCACCGTGTCCAACCCCGACAGCACATCCAGCTTGGTGAGGAAGTAGTCGGTGACCCCGTTGACGCGGGTGGCGTACCGGCTGATCACCGCATCGAACCAACCACAGCGACGCGCACGACCGGTGGTGACGCCGACCTCGCCGCCGTTCTTGGCCAGGAACTCACCGAAGTTGTCGAACAGTTCGGTCGGGAACGGGCCCGAACCGACGCGGGTGGTGTAGCACTTGAGAATGCCGAGCACCGTGTCGATCTTGTTCGGCCCGATGCCCGAGCCCACCGCCGCCCCGCCCGCGGTGGGGTTGGACGAGGTGACGAACGGATAGGTGCCGTGGTCGACGTCGAGCAGCGTGCCCTGCGAGCCTTCCAGCAGCACCGTGTCGCCGCGCTCGAGCGCCAGGTTCAGCTCGAGCCGGGTGTCGGAGATGCGGTGCTTGAACGATTCGGCCTGTTCGAGCACCTCGTCGACCACCTGCTGCGGGTCGAGCGCGCGGCGGTTGTAGATCTTGACCAGCACCTGGTTCTTGTACTCCAGGGCGGCCTCGACCTTCTGGGTGAGGATCTTCTCGTCGAGTACGTCGGCCACGCGGACGCCGACGCGGGCGACTTTGTCCTGATAGCAAGGGCCGATGCCGCGACCGGTGGTGCCGATCTTGCGGTTGCCGAGGAAGCGCTCGGTGACCTTATCGATGGCCACGTGGTACGGCATGATCAGGTGCGCGTCAGCGGAGAGCAGCAAGCCGGAGGTGTCGACTCCGCGCTCTTCCAGACCTGCGAGTTCGTCGAGCAGCACGCCCGGGTCGACGACGACACCGTTGCCGATGACGTTCTTCACACCGGGGGTCAGGATGCCGGACGGAATCAGGTGCAGGGCGAACTTGTCGCCGTTGGGAAGCACCACCGTGTGGCCGGCATTGTTGCCGCCCTGGTATCGGACCACCCACTGCAACCGCTCACCGAGCAGGTCTGTAGCTTTGCCCTTACCCTCGTCGCCCCATTGGGCACCGATGAGGACGATTGCCGGCATTTCGGAGTCTCCTACAGATCGACAGCAGCACGTGCAGCACTGCAGCTACCTGCCGTACTGAGGCGGTGGCCGGAGACACAGTCTAGCCGACGCCTGATCGGGTCCTGTCGGAGCGCCCCGACCCCGGCCTACCGCACCTGCTCTGATCAGTTACGGTTACCAGTCGGCAGTGAGTTGCGTGACCGAGGAGGGTGTAGGCGCGGTTTGAGTACCCACGTTCTCCGATGCGGTGACATGCCGGTCCCGATCGCGCTTTCCTCGGTACCCAACACCCAGACCGGGCGTGTCCCCGATGTCGCGGTGATCGATGAACTGCTGCCGGTGCTCGCCGCCGACAGTCTGCCGCGCCTGATCGTGCTCGGCTCCGATGCCTCCCTCGCCGCTGTGCTCACCCATTTGATGCGCACCGAGCGGCTCCACGTGGAGGTCGGTTTCGTCCCGGTCGAGGCGAGCTATGCCTCGCGGGTGTATCAGACCGGAACCGGCAACGCCGCCGCAAGGCGCGCGGTGGAGGGCCGGGCGATCGAGACGCCGCTGATCCGGGATGACACCGGAACCGTGCTGGTCGGTCGCGCGAGCATCACCGGCGTCGACGGCGCGAAACTCGAAGGCGAAGCCTATGTCGACGACACCATGCTGTTCAGCGGCACCGTCACCACGATGCTGATCTCGCCGACGATGACCATGCCGGGTGTCCGCGCGCGAGTACGCAAAGGCATGCGCAAGCGCACCTGGGTGTCGGGCCGCGCGGCCCAGCTCGGTACCCCGCGGGCCGTGGTCACCCGCGACGGGATCACCGCCGAACGGACGGTCCCGCGATCGACCTTCTATCGATTCGAACAACCCTGGTTACTGGTGCGATGACTTACTCCTTTCCCGCGGATCGGCGGTCCGAGCACAGCGCGGTCCGGCCGAGTCCGGTCTTCCTGCTGATCGTGCTGGTCGCCGTGGCCGGCGGTGCACTGGCCTGGGATGCCGATATCGAATCGGTGCGCGCCAAGGTGGGCGTGTTCCTGCTCGTGGTGTTCGGCTGGATCATCAGTTTGTGCCTGCACGAGTTCTCCCACGCGTACGTGGCGTGGCGGGCGGGTGATCACGAGGTGGAGGTGCGTGGGTACCTCACGCTGAATCCGCTGAAGTACAGCCACCCGGTGCTCTCGATCGGGTTGCCGCTGGTGTTCATCGCACTCGGCGGCATCGGGTTGCCCGGTGGCGCGGTGTACGTCGATACGACGCGATTCAAGTCCAGCGTGCAGCGGCTGGTGAGCGCGGTCGGGCCGGCCTCGAACGCGCTGTGCGCGGTGGTGCTGCTGATCGTTATCCGGGCTTTCGGCTCGGTCGCCGAGCATCCCGCGTTCTGGTGCGGGCTCAGCTTCCTGGCATTCCTGCAGATCACGGCGTTTCTGCTGAACGTTCTTCCGGTGCCGGGCCTGGACGGCTACGGGATCATCGAGCCATCGCTGAGCTACCAGACGCGGCGCTCGCTCGATCAGATCAAGCCGTACGGCATGCTGATTCTTTTCGCTGTCATCTTCTTCACCCCGCTGAGTCAAGTGTTCTTCGACGCGGTTTACACATTGTTCGAGCTCTCCGGGGTACCTGAGGTGTGGGCCGCCTACGGTGGCCAGTTGACCCGCTTCTGGCGCTGACAGCCTTCGGGTCGGAATCGACCGTGGAACGGAAGAATTGCCTATGGGCTCCACCGAATCGCCCGCTGTCCTGTCCGTCATCGTCCCAGCGCTCGACGAATCAGCGGGCATTGCCGCGTGCCTCGAGCGCCTGGTCGGACAGGACGCGATCGACGAGATCGTCGTCGTCGACAACGGCAGCACCGACGACACCCCCGCCATCGTCGCCGAGCTCGCCACCCGATACCCGAAGATCGCACTGGTCTCCGAGCCGCGGCCCGGCGTCGCGTTCGCTCGCAACACCGGCTTCGACTCCGCTCGTGGCGACTACCTCGGCCGCATCGACGCCGACACTCTCGTGTCTCCCGAATGGGGCGCCACCGTGCGCGCCCACCTGGATGCCTACCCGACCACCATGGCGGTGACCGGCATCAGCACCTATCACGACTCCCCGATCGGCATCTTCCTCACCGCCGCGATCGGCGGGCAGGAGCGGCTCGGGATGATCAAGACCCAGCCCGTCGGCAATGTGCACGGGGCCAACATGGCGATCCGGCGCTCGGCGTGGGAACAGGTGCGTTCGGCCACTACTACCCGGCGTGACCTGCACGAAGATCTCGATCTGGCCCTGTGTCTGTCCAAGGCGAAGCTGCGGATCGATCAGTTGCCGACCTTGCGGGCCGAGATCTCCGCGCGCCGCCGCAAGACCCCGCCGGACGTGTGGTGGAAGTACCAACTGCGCGGGTTGCAGACCATCGCCAACCAGGGCTACGCCGTCGTGCCGTTCCATCGCGCAGTGATCACCGGTGCGTGGATCATGCACACTTCGCAGTGGCCGATCTATCGGGCTTGGGACTTCGACCGCAAACGCTTCTCGCTGCGATCGGGACGCCCGCGCGTCTCACCGGTCGGCAACTGAGCAAAGGACGGTCGCCCTTCGCGCACAGCCGTGCGAAGGCCTATTCCTCCGGCGTCACATAGGGATTGGGCACGGTGGGTGGGAGCAGGGCGATCGCCGAGATGCGCTGCATCCCACACACCACCATCAAATCCACCACGATCGAACGGATCTGCGCGAACACCACGTGCGCCGACAATCCGGCCCCGACCACGAGTTCGGGACGGGCGCACTTGGCGACACTGCGCATTGCCTTGAGCGCCTCGGCCTGATCGGGTTGCTCGCCCGGATCGGCGAGCATCATCTTGCGGACCACGTCGGTGGCGTGGCCCAACTGGTCGACCAGGTCGATCAAACGCGGATCGAGGACCTCGTCGTCGCGGACCAGGGTGAGCGAACGGCGAAGCAGCACACGGGTATTGCGGATCGCGTTGTCGAGTGGATCGGCCGCGTTGTGGATGCGTTCCAAGCGTTTTCGGGAATTCCAGTACAGCGGTGAGATACGGCTGATCTCACGACCGCCCGCGAGCGCGTCGCGCAGGGCATCGATCTGGGGCTGGGTGTCGCGGACCGCCGACAGCGAGTCGGCCACCTTGGTCGAGTTCTGTTCGAGCAGGCCCTCGGCACAGGCGATCATGGATTTGCTCATCACCGACAGCACGTCGGCGGCGTGTTCGCGGGCACGGCGCACCGGGTGCAGTGGGATCAGCGCGACCATCAGCACGCCGACGAGACCGCCGACCAAGGCGTCGATCATCCGGTTGGGGCCTGCGCCGGACGCCTGATTCAGCGTGGAGACCAGCACGGCCGAGCCCGCCGCCTGGATCGTCATGAGCGCGCCGCTGCCGAGGAAGACCGACACCGCCATAGCGCCGCCGACCACCAGGGCCACCTGCCACACACCGGTTCCGACCTGGGCGATGAACAAATCGCCGATGCCGATGCCGACCGCGACACCCACCACCAGCTCCACCGAGCGGCGCACCCGCGCACCGAACGAGATACCGATGGACACGACCGCGGCGGTCGGTGCGAAGAACGGTTCGATGTGGCCGATGAGGTCGTGGGCGATGAACCACGCCAGCGCGGCGCCGAGCGCGCACTGGATGATCGGGATCGCCGAGAGCCGCAGGCGCACGATCGACGCCCGGTACCGGCCGACTGTGCTGACCTTGGCGGCCGCGACTACCGGCGTGGCAACGGCGGCAAAAGGCCTGTGCTCGCTCACCTACGACTCGGCCCCGACCGCTGACTCAGTCCAGGCCGAGTTCGTTCGCCGCGCGCGGGTCGCAGTCCTCGAGCAGGTCGAGGCAGCGCGCGTACTCCTCGGTTTCGCCGATCGTCTTCGCGGCGCTCGCGAGCGCGCCGACGCTGCGCAGGAAGCCCTGGTTGGGTTCGTGGCTCCACGGGACGGGGCCGAAACCCTTCCAGCCGTTGCGGCGCAGCAGGTCGAGGCCGCGGTGGTAGCCGGTGCGCGCGAACGCGTACGCGGCGACGGTGTCGTGGTTCACCTCGCCGCCCGCGCGCTGCAGAGCGGCCTCGGCGAGCAGGGCCCACGCGATCGATGCGGCCGGAAATTGCGCGGCGACGTCGACCGGATCTGTACCGGAAGCAATGGCGTCTTCGGCGTCGATCAGTTCAGGAAGGAGGACCGGCTGCGGTCCGAGCAAGTCACCGAAGGAGGTCATGGGTTCATTGTGCACCGAGGGTCCGACGGGCGCCGACCGGCCCGCCGCAGGACGGCGACGGCAGGCACCGCAGCCGGGCACAACAGACTTGGGGCCGCTGCGCGTCTGTGCCTATTAGGCTGAGCGCAGAGTGCAGAGTTCGAGCCTGAGCGAGGGGTACAGAGGTGTCCGACCCGACCGACGAGAACAACCCGGCAGCAGAGTCTGCCGGTCCCGGTGCGCCCGGCGGGCGTGACGATTCGTCCGCGCCCCCTCCCGGCGCACCGGAGTCGGTCACCGAGCCGGACCGCGCGACGAAGCCGCCGGCGGGTTCCGATGAGACCGTGGTGATTCGCCGAGGGGCTACGCCTGGTCGGTCGGAGGAAGCTGGACCTGCACAGGACGCGCGCCCGGGTGGGGTGCAGCCTCCTGCCGGACAAGGTGGTCAGGTCGACGGTCCGCAGCGCTCAGGCGGTGCCGATGCTCCCGGTGAGCCCCGGGGCGAGGCGCCGCACAGTGGACTTCGCGCGCCGCAGGGCAATGTCGTCGGTGGACGGCCGGGTAATGCGCCCGGCGCGGGCACGGGGGCCGCACGACCGGGCAATACGCCTGGTGCACAACAGCCTTCGGGCCCGGGATCGCAGCAGTCATGGGGTCGGCCCGGATTTACACCCGGCGGGAATCGACCGGGTAGCGGACCCGGGGGCAATGCGCCCGGTGCGCAGACACCCGGCGGCCGAGGCAACCAGCCTGGTGCGCAACCACAGTCGGGCCAGAACGGACCACGGCCGATCGGTGCGCAGGGTTCGCAACAAGCCGGCGGACCTTCGGCGAGCCGCGGACCGGGCGGCCCAGCTCCACAACAAGGCGGCGAACCTCCGGCGAGCCGCGGACCGAGCGGCACGCCCGCTTCACAACAAGCCGGCGGACCGCCACCGGGTCGCAGGCCCGGCGGCCCCGGATCACAACAAGCCGGCGGGCCACCACCGAATCTGGGGCCGGGCGGCGGGCCCAGTTCACAACAGGCCGGTGGGCCACCACCGAGTCGCGGGCCCGGCGGCTCCGGTCCACAACAAGCCGACGGACCCCAAGCAGGCCGCGGACCTGGCGGGCCCGGTCCACAACAAGCCGACGGACCCCAAGCAGGCCGCGGACCAGGCGGGC
>JACIXH010000296.1 GCA_014360565.1 Nocardia sp. | reverse complement strand
TCTCGGCCTGTTCCCTCGATCTTCCCTCCCGGCGGGCACTCCTTCGTCGCACCCTCTGGTCAGTCCAGATCGAGGCGGCCGAGAACCGACGCGACGACTCAGTTCGTGGTGACCAATTCGTTTGCGGCCCTGGCGATCGCGAGTTCTTCGTTGGTCGGGACGACCAGGACCGCGATCCGCGCGTTGTCCGGCGAGATGCGGCGGATGCCGGGAGCTCTGGTCTCGTTGCGTACCGGGTCGATCTCGATGCCGAAGCCGCTGAGCCCGGCGAGGGCGTCGGCGCGCACGGCGGCGCTGTTCTCGCCGACACCGGCGGTGAACACGATGTCGTCGACGGCGCCGAGTTCCACCAGGTAGGCGCCGAGGTAGCGGCGCAGGCGGTGGATGTAGACGTCGTAGGCCAGCTTGGCCGCCGCGTCACCACCGTCGATGAGCTGCTGCAACTCCCGGAAGTCGTTCACGCCGGACAGACCCTTGATTCCGGAATCGCGATTGAGCAGCTGCTCGACCTGCTTCAGGTCCAGTCCCGCGACATGGATGAGGTGCGGCATGATCCCCGGGTCGAGATCGCCGGGGCGAGTCCCCATCACCAGGCCCTCCAGCGGGGTCAGGCCCATGGTGGTGTCGATGGCGAGGCCACCCGCGATCGCCGAGGCGGAGGCGCCGTTGCCGAGGTGGAAGACGATCTGGTTCAGCTCGCCAGTCGGCCGACCGAGGAACTCTGCGGCCTTCTCCGAGACGTACTGGTGCGAGGTGCCGTGGAAGCCGTACTTGCGAATACCATGCGCGGCTGCGACTTTCGCGTCGATCGCATAGGTCCGCGCCGCCTCGGGCAGGCTGTGGAAGAAGCCGGTGTCGAACACCGCCACCTGCGCGATGCCGGGCAGCAGTTCCCTGGTGGACTCGATGCCGATCACATTGGCCGGATTGTGCAGCGGCGCGAGAACGGACAGTTCGCGGATCGTGTGCACGACGTCATCGGTGATCAACGTCGGCTCCCAGAAGACCTCGCCGCCGTGCACCACCCGGTGCCCGACCGCGCCGACACCGACCGTGGTCAGGTCCAGACCCGTCTCGCGGAACATCTCGAACGCTTGCCGCAGCCCGGCCCGGTGGTCCGGAATCGGCCCGTCGTGCACCAGCTTGCGGTCCCCGCACTCGTGCACGATCCGCCCGCCCTGGGTCTCGCCGATCTTCTCGACCAGGCCGGAGGCCAGCACTTCGGCCGTATCGGCGTGCAGCAGTTGGTATTTGATCGATGAGGAACCGCTGTTCAAAACCAGAACCAGGTCACTCACTTCTCATCCCCCTGCGCCTGGATGGCGGTGATCGCCACGGTGTTCACGATGTCGGCGACCAGCGCGCCACGGGACAGGTCGTTGACCGGCTTGCGCAGACCCTGCAGCATCGGGCCGATCGCCACCGCACCCGCGCTGCGCTGCACCGCCTTGTAGGTGTTGTTGCCGGTATTGAGGTCGGGGAAGATGAACACCGTCGCGCGCCCGGCGACCAGCGAATCGGGCATTTTCGCGCTGGCGACCGTGGGCTCGATCGCCGCGTCGTACTGGATCGGCCCCTCCACCGGAAGCTCCGGCGCGCGCTCACGCACCAGGTCGGTGGCGGCGCGCACCTTGTCGACATCGGCGCCGGTGCCCGATGCGCCGGTCGAGTACGACAGCATCGCCACCTTCGGGTCGATGCCGAAGCGGGCCGCCGTGCCCGCCGAGGACACCGCGATGTCGGCCAGCTGCTCCGAACTCGGATCCGGCACCACCGCGCAGTCGCCATAGGCGAGCACCCGGTCGGCCAGGCACATCAGGAACACGCTCGACACCGTCGAGACGCCCGGCACGGTCTTGATGATCTCGAACGAGGGCCGGATCGTGTGCGCGGTGGTGTGCGCGGCGCCGGAGACCATGCCGTCGGCGATTCCCTTGTAGACCATCATGGTTCCGAAATACGAGATGTCGGACATGGTTTCGTGGGCCCGCTCGAGCGTCATCCCCTTGTGCTTGCGCAATTCGGTGTACTCGGCGGCGAATTCGTCGAGGTAGCCGGAGGTGCGCGGGTCGAGCACCTGCGCGGCGCCGATGTCGACGCCGAGTTCGGCCGCGCGCGCTCGCACGGAGGTCTCGTCGCCCAGGATCGTGAGGTCGGCGATCTTGCGCTGCAGGACGCGGCCCGCCGCGCGCAGGATGCGGTCGTCGTCGCCCTCGGGCAGCACGATGCGCTTGCGGTCGCCGCGGGCGCGTTCGATCAGCTGGTACTCGAACATCTGCGGGGTCACCACGCTCGACGGCGGCACCTGGATGCGCTTCAGCAACTCCGGCGCCTCGACCCGCTGTTCCATCAGCGCGAGCGCGGTGTCGACCTTGCGCGGGCTGCCCGCCCACATCCGGCCGCGGGTGCGGTGCACGGCGCGAGCGGTGTCGTAGGTGCCCAGCTCGGTGGTGAGGATCGGCAGCTTCGGATGCAGGCCCTCCATCAGGCGCGCGATCGCCGGGTGCGGGCGAATGCCGCCATTCATGATGATGCCCGACAGCGACGGAAAGCCTTCCGCCTCATGGGCATTGACCATGCCGAGCAGCACGTCGGAGCGATCTCCCGGCGCGATCACGACGACGCCGTCGGACAGGCGCTCGAGAATGTGCTCGGCGGTCATCCCGCCGACCATGATCTTCAACGCCTCGCGCTGGAGCAGTTCCGGATCACCGCTGTAGATCTCGCCATCGATGGCCTCGCACAGCTCGCCCATCGTCGGCGCCATCAGCAGCGGCACCTCGGGCAGTGTCCACGACGGCACGTCGAACGTGCCGAGGGCGGACTCGATCTCGTCGAGTTCATCGGGTACGCAGCGGTTGGCGACCACCGCGACCAGGTGCGCGTGCTCGGCCCCGAGTTCGGTGGCACACAGCTCCACCAGTTGTTTGACCTCGGCGGGTGCGCGGTCGGCGCCGCGCACCACGAGTAACACCGGGGCACCGAGGTTCGCCGCGATGCGCGCGTTGTAGCGCAGCTCGCTCGGACTCCCGACATCGGTGTAGTCGCTGCCGACGATCACCACCGCGTCACAGGCCTTGGCCACGTCGTGGAAGCGCATCACGATCTCACTGATCGCGGCATCGGGGTCGCGATGCACGTCCTCGTAGGTGACACCCAGTGCCTGCTCGTAGCTGATGTCGGCGGTGCTGTGCTCGAGCAGAAGTTCGAGGATGTAGTCGGGTTTCCCGGCAGAACGGGTGATCGGACGGAACACGCCGACCCGTGCTGTGGTCGCGCACAGCATCTGCACGACACCGAGTGCCACCGTAGATTTTCCGGTATCCCCCTCCGGCGACGCGATGTACACAGTGGACGGTGCTTGTTCGACCATGCCCGCGAGCTTAGTGAATCGGCGGCGATTCAGGGGTTCGGAGTGGCGCGATCGATCGCGTTATAGTCCGGCCCATGACACCGCAGTTCCCGGACCGGCAGTGGGGCTCACGCACCAACCCGCTCTCGCGCGCAGCCAACCGTTTCGCCGCCACCAAGCCCGGTTCCTGGCTGATCCGCACGGTGACCCCGCTCGACCGTGCCCTGCTGGAACGCACCGACGCCAAGTACACCGTGCTCGGCCCGATCGGCGCCCCGGTCATCCTGCTCACCACCACCGGCCGCAAATCCGGCGTCCCCCGCACCCAGCCCCTCCTCTACGTCCACGACGGCGACACCCTCTACGTCGTCGGCTCCAATTTCGGCCAGGCACATCACCCCGCCTGGACCGCCAACCTCCTCGCCAACCCCGCGGCCACCGTGGCCATCGCCGGCGAACGCATCCCCGTCACCGCCACCCTGGTCCCCGACGCCGACAAGGAAGCCATCTTCACCCGCTTCATCGACATCACCGGCGCCTACGCGGCCTACCGAGACCGCACCACCCGCAACCTCCGCGTCTTCGCCCTGAAGCGGGCGTAACCGGGGTTTTCAGCGGACCGGGCCGGTTCGCGCTCAGCCCAGCGCACGCAGGCGGGGGGCCAGGTCGCGCTCGAACAGGTCGAGGAAGCGCAGCTGGTCGTGGCCGGGGGCGTGGAAGACCAGGTGGTTGAGGCCCGCGTCGAGGTAGGGCTTGATCTGGGCGACGGCCTCGTCGGGGTCGCTGGCGACGATCCAGCGCTTGGCGACCTGCTCGATGGGCAGGGCGTCGGCGGCGGCTTCCATTTCGATCGGGTCGGTGATGTCGTGCTTCTGCTCGGGGGTCAGCGACAGCGGGGCCCAGAAACGGGTGTTCTGCAGGGCCAGTTCGGGATCGGTGTCGTAGGAGATCTTGATCTCGATCATCTTGTCGATCCCGGCGACATCGCGTTCGGCCTTGGCCGCGCCCTCGGCGACGGCGGGCAGCAGCTTCTCGGTGTAGAGGTCCATGCCCTTGCCCGAGGTGCAGATGAAACCATCACCCGCGCGACCGGCGTAGCGGGCCACCACCGGACCGCCCGCGGCGATGTAAACGGGGATGCCGCCCTTGGGCACGTCGTAGATGGAGGCACCGACGGTGTGGTAGTACTCGCCGTCGAAATCGACGCGGTCGCCGGTCCACAGTTCACGCATCAGCCGCACCGCCTCGCGCAGGCGGGCGAAGCGCTCCTTGAAGTCGGGCCATTCACCCTTGTAGCCGGTGGCGATCTCGTTGAGCGCCTCGCCGGTACCGACACCCAGCATCACTCGGCCCGGGTACAGGCAGCCCATGGTGGCGAAAGCCTGCGCGATCACCGCGGGGTTGTAGCGGAAGGTGGGGGTGAGCACGGAGGTGCCGAGTTGGATGCGCTCGGTGCGCTCGCCGACGGCGGCCAGCCAGGCCAGCGAGAACGGGGCGTGACCGCCGTTGTGGCGCCACGGCTGGAAGTGATCGCTCACAGTCGCGCTGTCGAGGCCGTGCTGTTCGGCCGCCACGGCCAGCTCGACGAGTTCCCGCGGTCCGAACTGTTCCGCCGATGCCTTGTACCCGAGCTTGAGCTCAACCATCCCAGCCACTCCTGTCGTCTGCTTCGTCGCGCGGTGTCTCGCCACTCGACACTAGCCAACACGTCCGGCCCTGTCCGTCATCCATGCATCCCACTGACCGGTCGGCTTTTCGTGGCCGTCCTTTTAGCGGATGATTAGCTGGTGACCGCCAAAGATGAGCAGATCTTGTCGTACCTGACCGACATGGACGGCGTGCTGGTGCACGAGGATCAGCTGATCCCCGGCGCCGACGAGTTCCTCGCCGAACTCCGCGCCAACGAGATCCCCTTTCTGGTCCTGACCAACAACTCGATCCGCACCCCGCGCGACCTGCAGGCCCGCCTACGCCACACCGGCCTCGACATCCCCGAGGAATCGATCTGGACCTCCGCGCTGGCCACCGCGACCTTCCTCGACGACCAGCGCCCGGGCGGCACCGCCTACGTCGTCGGCGAATCCGGGCTCACCACCGCCCTGCACGAGATCGGTTACGTGCTCACCGACAGCGATCCCGACTACGTCGTCCTCGGCGAGACCCGCACCTACTCCTTCGAGGCGATCACCACCGCCATCCGCCTGGTCGACCGCGGCGCCAAGTTCATCGCCACCAACCCCGACGCCACCGGCCCTTCCCGCGACGGCGTCCTGCCCGCCACCGGCTCGGTCGCCGCCCTGATCACCAGGGCCACCGGCAAAGAGCCCTACTACGTCGGCAAGCCGAACCCGCTCATGATGCGCTCGGCCCTGCGCCGCATCGGCGCGCACTCCCAATCCACCCTGATGATCGGCGACCGCATGGACACCGACGTCATCGCCGGCCTCGAAGCCGGTCTGCGCACCATCCTGGTCACCTCCGGCATCTCCACCAAGTCCTCGGTGGAGGCCTACCCCTTCCGCCCCACCCTCGTCGTCGACTCGGTCGCCGACCTCATCGGCCGCACCCGCCACCCCTTCGCCGACTGAGCCCAATGGACAGTTGATCACCACGCTCTCGGGTGAGCATCGGCCGAGAAGCAGGCGCCACCAGAGCGTGGTGATCGACAGTCCAGGTCGAGCTAGGGGGTGCTGTCTTCGGCGATGATGGATTCCAGGGCTGCGGACAGGCGGGTCAGCGTCGCGACGGTGGCGGCGAATTCGGTGGGGCCGAGGGTATCGGCGAGGCGACGGGCCATGGCGGCGTGCTGGGGGTTGATGCGGTGGATGGCGGCATCGCCTTCGGCGGTCATCGCGAGCAGTTTGGCTCGTTTGTGCGCGGGATTGGGGCGGTATTCGCACAGGCCCTTGGCGACCAGGAGATCGGCGATCCGCTGGACGCTCTGGCGGGTGATGCCCATCGCGCGGGCGATCCCGGCCACCGGTTGCGGCTGCTCCTGGATGGCGGCCATCACCTGCCACCAGGCGACCGAGATGCCGACCGGCGAGGACAGGCCGTCACCGATGGTGAGGAACTGGCCGTTGAGCCGGAAGACGGTGAGGGCGGCGGCGTCGAGCAGATCCTGTTCTTCGTTCAAGCCCCTTGGCTCCCCGCGTATTCGGCGAGTGCGGCGTATCCGGCCGGGTCCTTCTGGGCGAACAGTTGGTACCAGGCCTGCAGGACGTGCGGCTCGTAGAGATCGAGGCGAGCGAAGATCTCGCGGGCGAATTCGAATGGGGACATGGAATCCGCGGTGATCACGTCGCGATCGGTGACGGCGGGGGCCTCCACGTAGTGTTCGGCACCCGCATACCCGCTGTAGACAAGAAATTCGGCGGCGTTGCTGGTGTGCGCGCGGTCGTCGAGCAGCCCTTCCCTGGCGAGTCCGAAGGTGGCGCCGCAGATCGCGGCGACCGGCACACCGGCTTCGACGAATTGTCTTGCCTTGTGCGCGAAGGGAATCAGATCGTCGCCTTCCCA
>JACIXH010000295.1 GCA_014360565.1 Nocardia sp. | reverse complement strand
AACAGGGCCACGTCTTCACTCTGCCGCAAAATCGGCAACGTGCAAAATGGCCGCGCCGCGCAGCGCGCGGGCGGCCATCTCGACTTCGGGGATGCGGGCTCTATTTCTGGTTGTAGAAGCCGTTTTCGGCGATCCGGCGGCGTTCTTCCGCTGATACGTCGACATCGGCCGGTGAGAGCAGGAACACCTTCGTCGCCACCTTGTCGAACGAACCACGCAGCGCGAACGCCAGCCCGGCCGCGAAATCGACCAGCCTTTTCGCATCGGCGTTACTCAGATCGACCAGATCCATGATGACGGGATTTCCCTCGCGGAACCGTTCACCGATGATCCTGGCCTCGCTGTAGTCGCGCGGACGCAGCGTGGTGATCTTAGACAAGGGACCTCCGTCCTCGAAGATCCCGGGACGCCGCGCGGGGGCGGGCTCAGGGCGCATGCGCTCCTCCAGCCTGCGCTCCTCGGCGTCGGGATCGACCGCGAGCGCACCACGAGTGGAGCCGCGCATACCGGGTGCGACACCGCCTGCCCGGAAGGACCGGCCCGACGACGGCGCCGTTTCGATCCTGGTGGGGCGACGCGGCGTCTCGTAGCGATCGTCGGCGTAGGTGTCGGCGACATAGTCGTCGCGACGCGCCTGGTAGGCCGACTTGTAAGCCGGCTGTGGGAAGTCGTCGACCTCGTCGGCGAAACGGTCTGCGCCGTAACGGTCTTCGGCATAACGGTCGTAGCTGCGCGGGCGGACACGGTCCGCGCGCTCCTCGGCGCCGCGAGGGGCATGATCGTCGACGTAGTCGTCTTCGTACTCATCGAGCGGAACCATGCCGAAGTACGCCTTGAACTTATGCAGGGTACTCATCTGGTCGACCTTCCTTCGGCCCCGGTGGCGGCCGGGTGTTGAAGTTCTTGCTCAGCGCCTCTTCGGCCCAATCGTATGTGTCGAATGTGACTGATGAGGTTTCTTTGCTACGCCGAGGTTATCGGCCGGGCGCCCATCAAGGCGGTTCCGACACGCACACACGTCGAACCGTGTTCGACGGCAATCTCCAAATCACCCGACATACCTGCAGAAAGTTCGGTGGCTCCGGCGTGTTGCGCCAGCAGCGAAGTGTGCAACGTCGCAAGATTCGCAAACGACACATGACTCGCCACGTCAAGGGGCGGAATCGCCATCAGACCGGCCAGATGCAGGCCGGGCGCCTTCGCTACCAGGTCGGCGAGGGTGAGCAGATCGGGCGGTGCGACACCCCCGCGTCCGGGGTCGGCGTCCAGGCTCACCTGCAGCAGCACCCGCAGCGGCGCGATACGCTCGCCGGCTGCCAGTGCGTCCTGCGCGGCTCTGTCCAGGGCGTTTGCCAGACGTTCGCTGTCGACCGATGCCACGGTGTGCGCCCAGCGCGCTACCGCGCGAGCCTTGTTGCGTTGTAAACGGCCGATCATGTGCCACTCGACATCATCGAAGGCGAGCTCCTCGACCTTCGCGGACGCCTCCTGCTCGCGGGACTCGCCGAATTCGCGCCGGCCGAGTGCGTGCAGGATGGCGACGTCGGCGGCCGGGAAGAACTTCGTCACCGGGAGCAGCCTGACCGAACCGGCCGGACGACCAGCTGTTTCGACCGCGGCGTCGATGCGCGCGAGCAGGCCGTCGAGACGGGCGGACAGTTCCGCGGTGCGTGCCGCCGTCGCCGGATTCTCCGTGCTCATCGGCGGCCTCCGGGCGTCATGCGGGTGTCGCGGCCGCACATCGGGCCGATAGGGCAGGTGTTCACGCGGCGGAGTCCATCCAGATCACGCCGGCGATACGGCCGGTCGGGGCCCCGCGACGGTGACTGAACAGGGTTTTGTCCTCGATGGTGCAGCGGGGATCGACGGCGATTCCGCCGACTCCCGCCTCGGTGAGCTGTCGGCGGATGCCCGCACGCAGGTCGAGGCCGGGGGTTTTGCGAACGGTGGTGGTCGCGCTGCCGGGCAGATGCCTTTCCACGTCGGCGCGCATGGCGGCGGGGACTTCGTACTGACGACCCGAGGCCGCGGGGCCGAGGAAGGCGCCGATCCGGTCGATCCGGGCGCCGACGGAGACCATCGCGTCCAGGACGCGGGGCACGATGCCGATCCGGGCGCCGATGCGGCCCGCGTGGACGGCGGCGATCACACCGGCCTCGTCGTCGGAGAGCAGGATCGGTACGCAGTCGGCGGTGAGCACCACCAGTGCCAGTCCTGGCACGGTCGTGACCAGGGCGTCGGTCACCGCAACCGGCTCGGCGCGCGGCCCGTCGACGATCTCGACAGCGCGCCCGTGCACCTGCTCCATCCACACCAGGCGGTCGGGGGTCAGACCGATCCCTTCGGCCAGCCGAATCCTGTTGCGACGCACAGCTTCCGGATCGTCACCGACGTGATCACCCAGGTTGAACGTGTCGTAGGGCGCGGCGGAGAAGCCACCGGTGCGGGTGGTGGTCACCCGGCGAACGGTCACGGTTGGAGGTGCGGAAGTCATGGTTCGAGGGTAGTGCGGTTCTGCCGTGGGACCGTCACTGAGCGGGGGTGATGTCGGTCAAGTGGACCCACGAGGGATGTGTGCCTGTCACGGTCGCCGCGTCCTCCCCCGCCGGACGCTGCGACATCGCGACCCGAATCGAGGCCGTCGGTCGCCCAGCGTCGTCAGCGCGACCGGGTCACACCGCCGCCTGCGCGGTGTCGAGTTCGCTGAGCTTGCGCGCGATTCCCGCACGCCCGGTCAGAGCGAGTTTGCGCAGAACTCTGCTGAGGTGGTCTTCGACGGTGCGGGGGCTGAGGTAGAGGTGCTCCGCGATGGCCTTGTTCGTGTGACCGTGGGCCGCCAGGTCGGCGACCTCGCGTTCGCGCCTGGTCAGCGCGGCGGAAGGACCGACCCGTTGAGCGCCCGCGAGGCCGCGCTGGGCGGTGGTTACTTCGCAGAGCAGGCTGGTCGCCCCGGCGGTGGTGAGCAGCGCACGCGCGGTCGCGAATCTGCTGGTCGCATCCCCGAAATCGCCACACTTGCCCGCGATGACCCCGGCGAGCAACTCCGCCTGCGCCCGATGCACCGTCATCTCGGCGCGCGTGAAGGCCGCGATCGCCCGCTGCGCACTCGCCGCCGCCGTGACCATGTCGCCGGCGGCCGCGGCGTAGTCGGCCCGCGCCAGCGCCACGGCCCCGACCTGGCTACCCAGGCCCTCGACAGCCCTCGTCTCGGCCTCGGCGGGGAGCTCGGCTTCGGCCGTCACGGCTTCGTAAGTGAGGCTCGATGCCGCCGCGGCTGTGTGCGCGCGGGCGATCAGGGCGGCGGCGGCGGACAGGTTGCCGATGGCTATCGCGGTGTGCGCGGCTCGGGAGAGGTGGGTGGGGGTGAGTGGACCGGGGCGGTCTGGCAGCGGTAGGAGTGCCGGGGGCGACACGGGCAGGGTCCGACCGGTTTCGGCGAGCGTTGTGTCCACTACCTGGCGCCACCAGCGCATGGTGGGGCGTGGGAGGGCGGCGACGGTGTGCCACTGGGCGGCAACCGCGTCCGGCGTGGCGGTCAACTGGAGGGTGCGTAGTTTCAGAGCGCCCGCGAAGGAGAGGAGGTCGGGGTAGCGGAAGGTGGTCGCGGCGTCGGTCGCCTCGTCGGCGGTGACGATGGCCTCGTGGAGGCGGCCCAGTTTCGCCAGGGAGTAGGCCCGGACCGTGTGGAGTTCGGCCAAGGCGTAGGTGCGGCCGAAGCGGCGGGTCACCGCGATCGCGCGATCCAGGTGGTGCAGGCCGGTGCCATCACGGTCGAGAAAGTACGCGCACCAGCCGAACGCCGGGGCGGCGTGGACCACTTCGCGCAGGGCGGTGTCGGTGAGCTGGTCGAAGGCGTGGTGGCAGCGGTCGTAGAGCGGGGCAGCCTCGGCGATTCGCGCGTCGGCGAGCAGCCCGAGGCAGCGCAGGGCCAGTGCTGCCGCGCAGATCGCGGGGTCGTCGATGGCGTCGGAGTCGAACAGCGCGGCCAGACGGGCCGCCCCTTCGGCGTCGTGGTGGTCCTGCATTTCCAGGATGGCGAGCTCCAACTGCACCGGCCCGTCGCCGGAGCGCCGGGGCAGGGCGGCGCCGACACCGAGCAGACTTCTCGCCTGGCCGACCCGGCCGAGCATCCGCGCGCAGCGGGCCGACAACAGCAGCGCTTCCAATTGGTGCGGACCTGCGGTGTCCGCGGCCGACCGCAGGGTCTGCCCCGCTCGTTCGGCCGCACCGGACAGCAACTGCGCCCGGCCCAGCGCCAAGGAGTCGGCGAGCGGGTCGGCGAGCGCGGGGGCGATTCGCGCGGCGGCCGCCAGCCAGCGCGCGCTCGCCGCGGGTGCGTCGGCCAAGACCTGCTCGGCGGCCGTTCGCAGCTCCGCACCGGCGATCTCGTCGGCGCCGAGCAGCGCGTGCTCCAGATGCCGGGCGCGCACAGGCATCGGCGCGGCTCGCGCGCGCAGCACGATCGCCGCACGACGGTGGGCCAAGGCTCGCCAGCCGTGCCCGGCCAGGCGATACGCGGCGGTGCGGATCAGGGGGTGGGCCAGGGCCACCGCGCCGTCTACGACGGTGACGACCCCGCGCCCGGTCAACCCGTCCACGCCCGCGACCACCGAGCTCTGCTCGAGGCCTGCGGTGGCGCACAGTAGTTCGAGGTCGGTCGGCACGCCGCAGACGGCGGCGGCCTGCGCGATCAGGCGCTCGGTCGCCGGAAGCTGGGCCAACTCGGCACGAATGGTCCGGTCCAGCGCCGCATAGTCGTTCGACGCGGGGCCAGGATCGCCGTCAGGCGTTCGGTCCACACCTTCCTCCGATGCGGGATCGAGGTGGTCACCACGCAGCGCGCGCTCTAGTTCGCGGGCCGGAAGATCGGCGAGCAACGTCAGATACAGCGGGTTGCCGCGCGAGGCGTCCAACAGTTCGGCCCGCCGATGCCGATCCTCGCCGGGCAACAAGTCCTCGACGTCGGATTCGGTGAGCGGTGGAACCCGCACTCGCGCTGTCCGCACCCGCGGCGCCCGCAGCAGCCGGGCGATCGAAGGTGGACAGCCGTCCTCGCGAAAAGCCAGCAGCAGCCGGAATTCCCGCATCGGCCGGTTCCGGATCACAAAGGCCAGCAGTCGCAGCGACTCCGGGTCAGACCACTGGAGATCGTCGACGACGAGCAGGGTCTCGCGCGCGCCGAGCGCGCGCCGCAGCCGCCGAGCACGGTCGTGATCACCGGTTCGCTCGTGCACCGGGACAGCCGGGCCGTCGGCCGTGTCCGTGCACTCGCCCAACTGCTCGATGATGTCGTCGGTCAGATATCCCGGCTGCGCCTGGGCGTCTTCGGCGCCGGTCACCACCACGACTCGACAGCCTGCCGTGCCGGCGAACTGGGCGACCAGACGGGACTTGCCGATTCCGGCGGGACCGTCGACCAGCAGCAACCAGGGCGCGTCGGGTCCGGTGAATGTCATGGTCAGCGCGGCCAGTTCGGCGGCGCGGCCTACGAATACGCGTTCGAACATGGCACTCCGTACTCGCGGGCGATATCGGCCGCCGCAGCGGCCGGATCAGAGCTTAGCGGGTGCCCGTGGAGTGAAAATACCGTGGTTTCCCGGATGCTCGCCGGGGCGCGGTCGGGTTGGGTGATCGGGGCCGACACCGCCGAAGGGTCCGCGGTGAGGTTCTGCAGAAAGAAGGTTCGCATGACGTTCACCGGCAAGGGAATGGTTTCGCGGTTCTCGCTCGCACTGCTGGCGGTCACGGCACTCGGTGCCGCGGGTTGCTCGGCCGTGGACAAGGTGACCGAGGTGGCCAAGGACGCGAGCAAGTCCGATACCGCCCGCTCGAAGGTCGGTGAGTGCATCAACGTGATCTCGGCGTCGATGATCGATTCCAAGACCGAGCCGGTCGCCTGCTCGGCCGAAAATGCCGTCTACCAGGTCGTCCAGGTGCACGACCAGAAGGTCGAGTGCCACGAGGACTACACCTCCTACGAGGAGACCATCGGCAGCGGCGGCACCGTCGCGTTCCTCTGTCTCGCCCCCAATTTCAAGCAGGGCAGCTGCTACAACGAGGGCATGATGACCGGCTACAAGTTCGTGCCGTGCACCGCGTCCGATGCCAGCTTCAAGGTCGTGTCCCGCGTCGACGGCCAGGTCGACGAGCAGCTGTGCGGCGAGGACGCCGACCAGGTACTCGTCGTCAACGATCCGAAGATCACCTACTGCCTCGGCAGCGCCACGAGCTGATCTTCCATCACGCGAAAAAGCGCCCGAACTCGACAGGAGTTCGGGCGCTTTCGCGTGTGCGGATGCTCAGCGACGCATGAAGATGGGCACTTCGATGTCGTCGTCATCGTCGCCGTCGTCACGCGGCTCGGAGTTGTTGACCTGGTTCAACGCCCGCTCGGTGACCCGCTGACGCTCCGACTCCCGGTACCGCTCGGTATCGCGGTAGTTCGGCGCAGCGGCCCGGCCACCGGACACCCCGGCCGTGGCGGGCTCGGTGGGACGAGCCGGCGCTTCGGGGGCACGCCCCTGGCCGATCTCGCCCGCGCGGCCGGAACCGATCGGGTTCGCCCCGGTCCGGCTGGTCGGCGCCGCGGTGCTCTCGAGGCTGCGCCGCGACGGGCCGCCGCCGTCGAAACCCGCGGCGATGACGGTGACGCGCACCTCGTCGCCGAGCGAATCGTCGATGACCGTACCGAAGATGATGTTGGCCTCGATGTGGGCAGCTTCCTGCACCAACGAGGCCGCCTCGTTGATCTCGAACAGACCCAGATCGGATCCGCCCGCGATCGAGAGCAGCACGCCGTGCGCGCCGTCCATGGAGGCTTCCAGCAGCGGCGAGTTGATCGCCGTCTCGGCCGCCTTCACCGAACGACCCTCACCGCGCGCCGAACCG
>JACIXH010000294.1 GCA_014360565.1 Nocardia sp. | reverse complement strand
GTCTCCGTGGCACCGCAGTCCAGTGGGCACAGCGCCCTGCAACACAACGGTAAGGACGGCTGGATCGGCGGCGCGGATCCGCGCCGCGAGGGTGCGGTTCTCGGCGACACCCGCTGACCGTCGGTCTCCTGGTCGTCCTCGGCGACACCGGTGACCATCGGCCTTCTGGTCGTCTGCGGGGACGAGCAATCGACGGGCGCGCGACCAGGCAGCGCGCCGCGCGGGTAGAACGCGTCACTGTGAGGACGGGCAATGGACCGGACAACCGGCGCGCCGCGGGTCGACCGCGCACACCAGGGTGATCTACCGCCCGCGTACGCGCGTCGCGTCGTCGGCCGATAGGAGTCTTGCGGCTGCGAGCGAGGAACCGACGTGGTCAGTCTTGTGGGGCGTAGCGGGCGCCGAGTTCGCGAACGCGCTCGATGGCGTCGGCGGCGTGGGTCTTGTCGTTGGAACGGATGGCGAGCATCGGGACATAGTCGTCGTCGGCCAGTTCGAGGCGAGCCCAGGCCTTGCGGTCCGGGAAAGACGCGCCGCGGATGTAGGCCCACGGGTATACCTGCTCGCCCAGGATGTTGCGCACCCCGACGCCCTGGCTACCCGCGCGCACCCGCGGACGGGTGAGCATCAGGACCGCGCCCGCACCCACCACCCCGATCAGGATCATCGCGACCTGATCGGCGACCCGGAAGTTCACCCCGGTCGACCCGGTGCGCAGCAGCAGCCCACCCGCGGTGAAGGCGACGACGATGACGATCGCTACGACGACGGCGGTGCGGATCGCCCGGCGCGGACGCACCTCGAACTCCCAACCAGTGTCGGGCTCGGGAGCTCCGCGCCGCCACGTCCGCACCACCGGCACGGTCACGCCGATCGCAGCGCGCGCAAGGTGAGCGCGGCGTCGAGGGCGGCGGCACAGGCCTGCTCGCCTTTATCTTCCGCCGAACCGGGCAGCCCGGCCCGATCGCGCGCCTGCTCTTCGTCGTTGGTGGTGAGCACACCGTTGGTGACCGGCGTGGCCGCGTCGAGCGAGACCCGGGTCAGCCCGGCCGTCACCGCGTCACACACATACTCGAAATGCGGTGTGCCGCCACGGATCACGACACCGAGAGCAACCACCGCGTCGTGCGTGCGTGCCAGTTCCTGCGCGACGACCGGCAGCTCCATCGCGCCGGCGCAACGCACCACGGTCACATGTTCGACGCCGGCTTGCTTGGCGACCCGCTCGGCATTCGCCACGAGCGTGTCGCAGATCTCGGTGTGCCAGCGCGAGGCGACGATGCCGAGTTTGACGTCTTTGGCCTGCGCCAAAGCGAAGCTCGGAACACCTGTGCCGCTCATCGTTGCCGCCTTTCGTGGGAAGGGATCACTGTGCGGTTTCGCCGAGGTCGAGATCGTCGAGGCCGACCAGGTCGTGGCCCATCCGATCCCGCTTGGTACGCAGGTAGTGCAGGTTCTCGGCGTTGGCACGCAACGGCATCGGGACGCGCTCGGTGATCGCGAGGCCGTAGCCGTCGAGGCCGACCCGCTTGGCCGGATTGTTGGTGAGCAACCGCATCGAGCGAATGCCGAGATCGACCAGGATCTGCGCGCCGGTGCCGTAATCACGGGCGTCGGCGGGCAGGCCGAGATCGAGGTTGGCGTCGACGGTGTCGCGGCCGGTGTCCTGTAACTGGTAGGCCTGCAGCTTGTGCATCAGGCCGATTCCACGGCCTTCGTGCCCACGCATGTAGAGGACAACGCCGCGACCCTCCTGATCGACCATCTCGAGCGCCGCGTCCAGCTGCGGTCCGCAGTCGCAGCGCAGCGAGCCGAAGACATCGCCGGTCAGGCACTCCGAGTGCACGCGCACCAGCACGTCCTCGCCGTCGCCGATGTCGCCGCGCACCAGCGCGACGTGCTCGGCGTCGTCGAAGATGCTCTGGTAGCCCACGGCCTTGAAGTTGCCGTGCGCGGTCGGGATCCGGGCCTCGGCCACTCGCACGACGTGCTTCTCGTGCTTGCGCCGCCAGGCGATCATGTCGGCGATCGAGATCATCGCCAGGTTGTGCTCGTCGGCGAACACGCGCAGTTCGTCGGTGCGGGCCATGTGCCCGTCGTCCTTCTGGCTCACGATCTCGCAGATCACGCCGGCGGGACGCAGCCCGGCCATCCGGGCCAGATCGACCGCGGCCTCGGTGTGGCCGGGCCTGCGCAGCACCCCGCCGTCCTTGGCGCGCAGCGGCACCACGTGGCCGGGGCGGGTGAATTCGTCGGCCTTGGCCTCGGCGCTGGCCAGCAGCCGCATGGTGACGGCCCGGTCGGCGCCGGAGATGCCGGTGGTGATGCCCTCGCGGGCGTCCACCGAGACGGTGTAGGCGGTGCCGTGCTTGTCCTGGTTCATCGCGTACGCGGGCGGCAGGCCGAGCCGGTCGCAGTCGTCGGCGGTCAACGGCACGCAGATGTAGCCGGAGGTGTAGCGGATCATGAACGCGACCAGCTCCGGGGTGGCCTTCTCGGCCGCGAAGATGAGATCGCCTTCGTTCTCCCGGTCCTCGTCGTCGATGACGACAACAGCCTTGCCGGCCGCGATATCGGCGACCGCGCGCTCGATGCTGTCCAACCTGGTCACGTCTGCTTGCTCCGTATTTTTGGCGGCCGGGGCCGCGGGTTTCTCGGCCCTGAGGCCTCGATCTTCCCTCCCGGCGGGCACTCCTTCGTCACACCCTCTGGTCAGTCCAGATCGAGGCGGCCGAGAAACTGCCCATGGGGATGGCAATGACTTCCTACATTACGGCGTGGCCTCCCGGTGTTCCGTGAGGCCCGTCACCGATCATTGTCAGCCTCGTTGGGCGAGGCGTTCTACGTACTTCGCGATCACGTCGACCTCGAGGTTTACGGTGGCGCCGACGGGGGCGGTACCGAGGACGGTCAGGGCGAGGGTGGTCGGGATCAGGGACACCTCGAACCAGTCGCGGGATCCGCCGGCGTTCGGTTCGTCGTCGAGGCCGAGAGCGGAGACTGTGAGGGAGACGCCGTCGACGGTGATCGAGCCCTTCTCCACCACGTAGCGCGCGAGGGAATCCGGCAGCGAGATCCGCACGACCTCCCAGTTCTCCGACGGTGAGCGGCGCAGCACGGTACCGGTGCCGTCGACGTGGCCCTGCACGAGGTGCCCGCCGAGACGGCTGTTCAACGCGGCCGCGCGCTCGAGGTTGACCGGTGATCCGGGGACGAGGCCGCCGATGCTCGAGCGCCGCAGCGTCTCGTCCATGACGTCGACGGTGAAGCTGTCGCCGTCGACCACGTCGACGACGGTGAGGCAGACGCCGTTGACTGCGATCGAATCGCCGTGCCCGGCATCGGAAGTCACCAGCTTGCCGCGGATCGTCAACCGGGCGGCGTCGGTCAGCGCCTCGGTGGCCACGACCTCGCCGAGCTCCTCGACGATCCCTGTGAACATGCCTGACTCCCTTGTCGCGTCATCGGTACCCGTTCGGCCCAACAGCAGGCGCATGGACGCTATTCCCGCGCGCCCGCCCGGCCCGTCGCACAGCCTAGTGGCGAGCCCGGTGAGCCCGGTCCGGGGGCCGAACCAGACCACACGTAGCACCCGGTCGCCGAAAGCGATCAGCAGCGCATCGATTACGGAGCGAAGGTGTACCGGCATGACGAAACACCGCCGTTAATCAATCCGGCGGTTGCCGTTCAATCCAATTTTCGGTGAACCGGTCCCTTGCATTCATCCGGCAGCCTTATCCTGGTATTACCCGCCATTACGAACTGGAAACACGGTGAGTGGAATGCTTGCGCCCGCCGCGCCGTTGACGCAATATTGTTACGTCAACGATTCCTGCTGTTCAACCAGATGTCGGGGCCTGGAACTGCGGGTTCTCCCGACATCACCGCCCGGAGCACTGCGACTGCCGGGAGTTCGCCCCAGGGATAGTCCACCACTTCAGGAAGACAGCACTGTGGGTCACAACAGGTTCGCTATATGTGGGGGTGCCGCGTGAGCACATTGATCGATTCGACGCTGGAAATGCGCTGCGTGCGTTATCGACGCGAGTTGCACCTACCGGCCAAGATCGATTTCGATTCCCGCCGCATCCTGCTCCAGATCGGTGCGCACTACGGCGCGGTGACGATGCCGGGCGATCTGGGCGAGCGGGTGCTGGCACGGCTGCGCGAGGCCGAGATCGCGGGTCCGGTCGTCGATCACCCCCGCGCTCGGCGCTGGACGTTTCTCACCGGCCCGTGCCGACCTGATTCCCTGACCACGACCGCGTCGGCCGAACTGTTCCGGCTCTACGCCACCGTCGCCTGCGCGGGCAGCCAGATCGTGCTGCCCTCCCCCGACGACGAGCGCACCGGCTACCGCACCTGGGTGCAGGAACCCGAATCCGGCGACCACCGGCCGCCGGTGCAGGCCGTTGTCGACGCGGCGCGGGCGCTGGGCGCCCGCAGACTCCACGCCCTGTAGTTACGGCAGCCAGACCGCCGCGGCCAGGTTGCGCAGCTTCTGCACGGCCGCGCCGGGATCGGCCGTGTTGTAGACGGCCGATCCGGCCACGAAACAGTCGATCCCGGCCGCGGCGGCCTGCTCGATGGTGTCGTCGTTGATGCCGCCGTCGATTTCGACGACCAGGTGCAACTCCCCCGAGTCGACCAGGTTGCGCACTACTCGCGCCTTCTCCAACACACTGGGAATGAACGACTGCCCGCCGAAACCGGGTTCCACGCTCATCACCAGCAGGGTGTCGAATTCGCGCAGGATCTCCAGGTACGGCTCGATCGGGGTGTTCGGCTTCACCGAGAGCCCGGCCCGGCCACCCGCGGCCCGGATATCGCGCGCCACCGCGATCGGATCATCGGTCGCCTCGGCGTGGATGGTGACGTTGTAGGCGCCCGCCTCGGCGTAGCTCGGTGCCCAGCGGCCCGGATCGTCGATCATCAGGTGGCAGTCGAACGGGATGTCGGTGGCCTTCAGCAGGCTCTGCACGATCGGCAGACCCAGGGTGAGGTTCGGCACGAAGTGGCCGTCCATGACGTCGACGTGGAGCCAGTCGCATCCTTCGACAGCCGCGGCCTCGGCGGCCAGGTTCGCGAAGTCCGCGGACAGGATTGACGGGGCGATCATCGGCTGGGACGGACGGGAGAACGTCGGAGTGGACACAGCGCGCAAGTGTAGCGACGGCAATGGTGATTGCCCTGCCGGGATATGGGTAGCCTTCTCAGGGTGACCAATTTTTCGGCGGAACATGGGCCCTTCGGCGCCCCGGTGGAGATTCGTGTGGCAGCACAGCTGACGCAGCTGCCAATCGTGCGCGGACTGGCCGAAACACTGGTGCTACTCAGCGATTTCACCCTCGACGAGGTGGCCGATGTGCGCCTTGCCGTGGACGAGGTGTGCTCGACGATCATCGCGATCGCAGGCCCGGACACGCTGCTCACCTGCGAATTCCTTGTCGGGGATGCCGAATTACAGGTGCGCGTCGACGGAGTCGCGGCGACGCAGGGCATGCCGGATCAGCGCAGCTTCGGGTGGCATGTGCTGCGCACGCTGTGCGATGAGGTGATTGCCGACCAGCAAGACTTCGACTCGACCGCGTCCGGGTACCCCACGACGGTTCGATTCCGTAGGGTGCGGGGGAAGGCATAGTGCACGGCGAGGACGACAAGCCCGACCAGCACGATCTCAGCGAACCCGAGACCACCGACGCCACCGCGCCGGATTCGGACGAGACCGCTGAACCGGACAAAGAAGCACTCGAACAAGAAGCACTCGAGGACAACGCCGAGACCCCGGCCCCGGTATCCGGGTACGACGACGTCAGCGCACTGTTCGAGCGGCTCGCGGAGACCGAGCCCGGCAGTGTGGCGCACGCGGTGGCGCGGGACGCGCTGATCAATCGCTGCATTCCACTGGCCGACCACATCGCGCGCAAATTCAGCGGGCGCGGTGAACCGTTCGACGATCTGTCGCAGGTGGCGCGCGTGGGTCTGGTGCACGCCGTGGACCGGTTCGATCTGAGCCGCGGCTCGAACTTCCTGTCCTTCGCGGTGCCGACGATCATGGGTGAGGTCCGCCGGTATTTCCGCGACAACACCTGGGCGATGCGGGTTCCGCGGCGCGTCAAGGAAACTCACCTGCGCATCGGCGCGGCGGTGGATCAGCTCTCGCAGCGGTTGGGTCGCTCCCCCACCGCCAAGGAGATCGCCGCCGAACTCGACGTCGACCCCGATGAAGTCACCCAGGCGGTCATCGCGGGCAACGCCTATCAGCCGACCTCGATCGACGCGGCCTCGATCGGGCGAGACAGCGACGCGTCGCTGCTCGATACCCTGGGCGAGGAGGAATCGCAGTTCGACCGGGTCGAGGAGTACATCGCGGTACGACCGCTGCTGGCCGGCCTGCCCGAGCGTGAGCGCCGCATCCTGACCATGCGCTTCTTCGAGTCGATGACGCAGACGCAGATCGCCTCGCAATTGGGCATCTCACAGATGCACGTGTCGCGAATTCTCGCGAAAACCCTGGCACGCCTGCGCGAATTGTCCGAACGGGACTGACGCGCACCGGGACAACGTGGTCCTAGGCGTCGCGCCTGGCGCGCCGCAGCTTCGCGGGTGCGCGCAGCCACCAGGCGCTGTCGATCAGCTCGGCCAACTGCTGCGGGTCGACCACGTCGAGGTCGATGAGGATGTAGGGATGCCCGTCGTAGTGCGGGGTCGTGTAGAAGGACCGGTCGCCGCAGGCCAGCAGCGCCTCTTTCTCCGCGGGCTCGCAGAGCAGCACGAGGCCGCCTTCTGCTTCGTCGCGCAGCCGGGCGAAGCTCTTTCCGCCGACATTCAGGCCCGGACTGCGCCACCACGTGCCTTCCTCCACACCCGGCAACGTTGTCGCCATCGCCACCACTTGATCCCAGGTCATCGCCATGGGTCGATTCTGCGCCTCGCAGACCGCTACCGGCTTGGACGAATGGAACGGCGCCGTCCCCGGGCAAGGGGACGATGCCGTCGCACGGCAGAGC
>JACIXH010000293.1 GCA_014360565.1 Nocardia sp. | reverse complement strand
AACGCGGTGGAGGCGTTCACCATCACCGCGGCGGCGTCGACGCGGGCGGTGAACTCGCGGGCGGCGGCCAGGTCGGCGGTGACGATGGCCTCGGTGTGGCCGGTCCCCCACGTATCGATGTGCTCGACAGCGGCGTTGAGATCGTCGACGACCTTGAGCGCGATGTCCATGGTGAGGTACTCCTCACCCCAGTCGGCCTCGGTGGCCGCGACCAGTCCTGGCAGGTCGCCGTGGATCGTGACGCCCGCGGCTTCGAGTGCCTTGGTGAGGCGGGGCAGCGCGATCTCGGCGACGGCCGCGTCGACGAGAACGGTCTCGGCGGCATTGCAGACGCTGGGGCGGCGGGTCTTGGCATTGAGCACGATGGCCTCGGCCATGTCCAGGTCGGCGGCCGAGTGCACGTAGACGTGGCAGTTGCCGGTGCCGGTCTCGATGGTGGGCACCTGCGCGTCGCGCACGACCGCGTTGATCAGGCCCGCACCGCCGCGCGGGATCACCACGTCCACCAGACCGCGGGCCTGGATCAGATGGGTGACGCTGGAGCGGTCGTGGCTGGGCAGCAGCTGCACAGCATCGGCCGGGACATTCTGGGCGACAAGGGCTTCGCGCAGTACTTCGACCAGGGCGGCGTTGGAATTCGCGGCCGAGGACGATCCACGCAGCAGCGCGGCGTTACCGGACTTGAGGGCGAGCCCGAAGGCGTCGACGGTGACATTGGGTCGCGCCTCGTAGACCATGCCGACCACGCCGAGCGGGACCCGCGTCTGGCGGATCTCGAGGCCGTTGGGCAGCGTGGAACCGCGCACGATGACGCCGACCGGGTCCGGCAAGGTAGCGACCTGACGCAGGCCCGAGGCGATGCCGTCGATCCGGGCCTTGGTCAGGCGAAGCCGGTCGAGCAGATTCTCCTCGGTACCGGCGGCCTGCGCGGTCGCGATGTCGGCGGCGTTGGCCGCGAGCACGCGATCGGCGGCGGCGAGCAGGGCGTCGGCCGCCGCGTGCAGAGCGTCGTTCTTCTGCGCCGTGGTGAGCTGGGCCAGCACACGGGACGCGACACGAGCCCTGCGGGCGGCGTCGTGCACCGCTGCGCGGGTGTCGAGCTCGGGGGTCACTTCTACCGTCATGGGTATCAGCCTACGCAGCCCGCCTGCCGCGCTCGCCGCCGCCCAGCACCCGGAATACGGCTCCGACCGGCGGCGGGAGCGAGTTGTCCACAGGTTCGGTGACGCTGTCCACAAGGACGCCGACGCAGGCCGCGCGCGCGGCGGGCACGCCCGCTGACCGGCATCGTCATCATCGGCAAGGAGGCCGCACCCAGCGCGATTCCGGCGAAACGGCAACTTCGCTGTCACCGGCCAGTGCACGCATCCGCAGTCCCCGCGCCCTGGAACGCCCGCCGCCAGAACCCCGGATGTCGGGACTAGATTCAGCGTCATGGATCGCACCGATTCGCCGACTGTCGTCGTACTCGGCAGCGTCAATATGGATCTGGTCACGACAACCGCGCGCAGGCCCGCACCGGGTGAAACGGTGCTCGGGTCCGGGTTCGCGACAGTGCCCGGCGGGAAGGGCGCGAATCAGGCGATCGCGGCGGCGCGGTCAGGTGCGCGGGTGCGATTTCTCGGCGCGATCGGCGACGACGCGTTCGGGGCGCAACTGATGGCGACGCTGTCGGGCGCGGGGGTCGAGGTCACCCTGCTCCGCAAGGTCGACGGCGCCAGCGGGATCGCCTCGATCGTCATCGACAGCGTCGGCGAGAACAGCATCATCGTGGTGGCGGGAGCCAACGGGCGAGTGCTCGAACTGACGGCCGCCGAGCTCGCGGCGATCGCGGATGCCGACATTCTGCTGTGCCAGTTGGAGATTCCGATCGACACCGTCCTCGTCGCCGCCCGGCACGCGCGCGCGTCGGGCACCGTTGTCGCGCTCAATCCCTCACCCGTTGCGCCCTTGCCCAGCGAGCTGTGGGCCGCCGTCGACCTCGCCATCGTGAATTCTCTGGAATCGGAACAGTATTCGGCCGAGCTGGCACAGGTCTCGCACGTGGTGCGCACGCTCGGCGCAGACGGGGCGGCCTATCACGGCGCGGACGGGACCGAGCTCACCGTCGCGGGCCTCGACATCGACGTGGTCGACACGACCGGCGCAGGCGACGCGTTCACCGGCGCACTGGCCGCGACCTGGAACCAGGGCCCGACTACCGCCTTGAACTGGGCGAATACCGCAGGCGCACTGGCGACCACCCGCCTCGGCGCCAGCTCGTCGATCCCGGGCAGCGCACAGATCGCGGCAGCGCTGCGCCCCGGCTGACCCGGCGGACGCGACGCAAAATCAGGTGCGCCGTCGTCGGCTTCCTCATACCGTTGGTCTTTCATCCAGGAAAGGACCGATCATGTTTCCCGTCGAGCTGCGCGGTACGCGAGCGCAGACGCTCATGTGGGCCAACGAGCACGAGATCGAGCAGTCGGCGTTGCGCCAGCTTCGCAATATCGCGGACTTGGAGTGGGTGCACGGACTGCGCGTGATGCCCGATGTGCACCTGGGTAAAGGCGCGACGGTCGGTTCGGTGATCGCCATGCGCAACGCGGTGGCGCCCGCTGCCGTCGGGGTGGATATCGGATGTGGGATGGAGAGCGTGAAGACCGACCTCACCGCTGCCGATCTACCGGATGATCTGCGGTCGTTGCGCAGCCGGATCGAGCAATCGGTGCCGGTGGGCTTCCAGGCGCACAAGGACGCCGTGAACGTCACCGCGCTCGGTGCGGAGTTCGCGAGCTCGCATGGCCAGGCCGCGTTGCGGGCCAACGGATGGGAGCGGTTCTGGCGTTCGTTCAGCGAGCTGCATCCCGGCGTATCGGCGCTGGAGTCCAAGGCGCACAAGCAGATCGGATCGCTCGGTTCCGGGAACCATTTCATCGAGATCTGCCTCGACTCCGATGACGCCGTCTGGATTCTGCTGCACTCGGGCTCGCGCAATATCGGCAAGGAATTGGCCGAGCGGCACATGGCGGTGGCGCGCGCATTGCCGCACAATCAATCGCTGCCCGATCGCGACCTGGCCGTATTCCTCTCCGGTACCCCGGAAATGACTGCCTATCGGCGCGACCTCACCTGGGCGCAGGAATACGCCGCGCGCAATCGTGCGGTGATGCTGTCGCTGGTGTGCCGGGCGGTGCGCGACGAATTCACCGGCCGCGCAGTGCGTTTCGACGAGCCGATCAGCTGCCACCACAACTACGTGGCCGAGGAGATCATCGACGGTGTGCCGATGCTGGTGACCCGAAAGGGCGCGGTGCGGGCCGGGTCCGGTGAACTCGCGTTGATTCCCGGGTCGATGGGCACCCGGTCGTATGTGGTGCGAGGCAAGGGCAATCCCGCGTCGTTCCAGTCGGCCTCGCACGGCGCGGGGCGGCGGTTGAGCCGGTCGGCGGCCAAGAAGCAGTACACGGTCGCTGATCTGGTCGCCCAGACCGAGGGCGTGGAGTCGCGTAAGGACGCGGGCGTGGTCGACGAGATCCCGGCCGCGTACAAGGACATCGACGAGGTGATCGCGGCGCAGACCGATCTCGTCGACGTGGTGGCGACGCTGCGTCAGGTGCTGTGCGTGAAGGGCTAGCCCATCACCGGGCGATCGCGCGCCATTGATCGGTGGCGTCCAGAGTGGTTCTGTACCGCCGTTCACACTTGTCGGTGGGACAAGGCAGCATGGGGCGCATGACCTCACCCGCAGGCAACGATGTGCTCGACCTGACGGCTCCTGACCTGCGCGAACGAGCCGAGCAGCTGCTTCGGGAGCTCGCCGGTCCCGACGCGCGGTTGCGGGAGGATCAGTGGATCGCGATCGAAGCCCTGGTGGTGCAGCGCAGGCGGGCACTGGTCGTGCAGCGCACCGGCTGGGGTAAGTCGGCGGTGTACTTCATCGCGGCCAAGTTGCTGCGAGGGGCGGGGCGGGGGCCGACGGTCATCGTGTCCCCGCTGCTGGCGTTGATGCGCAACCAGGTGGCGGCCGCCGAGCGCGCCGGGGTGGTGGCGGCCACGATCAATTCGGGCAACGTCACCGAGTGGGACGAAATCCATCAGCGGGTGGCAGACGGCGCGGTCGACGTCCTGCTGGTGAGCCCCGAACGGCTGAACAACCCCGACTTCCGCGATCAGGTGCTGCCGCGCCTGGCCGCCGACGCCGGGCTCGTCGTCATCGACGAAGCGCACTGTGTGTCGGACTGGGGCCACGATTTCCGGCCCGATTACCGCCGCATCCGCACGCTGATCGCCGATCTGGGGTCCGAAGTGCCGGTGCTGGCGACCACCGCGACGGCCAACGACCGGGTGGTCACCGATGTGGCCGGACAGATCGGCACCGACACACTGGTGTTGCGCGGCACCCTGGATCGCGAGTCACTGCACCTGTCGGTGGTCCGCTTCGACGACGCGGTACAGCGCACGGCCTGGCTCGGTGAGCAACTGCATCGGATGCCGGGTTCGGGCATCATCTACTGCCTCACTGTCGCCGCCGCCAACGATCTGGCCGACCTGCTCAACTCGCACGGCCACACCGTCGCCGCCTACACCGGCCAAACCGACCCCGCCGAACGCGAGGTGCTCGAAGCCGCGCTGCTCGACAACGAGGTCAAAGCGTTGATCGCGACGTCGGCGCTCGGGATGGGCTTCGACAAGCCCGATCTCGGATTCGTCGTGCACGTCGGGGCGCCGTCCTCGCCGATCGCGTACTACCAGCAGGTCGGTCGTGCCGGACGTGGCACCGAGCGCGCCGAGGTCGTGCTGCTGCCCGGGCCCGAGGACGCCCGGATCTGGAGCTACTTCGCCTCCGTGGCGTTCCCGCGTGAACACATCGTGCGCTCGGTGCTCGCCGCGCTGGACACCGACCGCGCGATGTCGACGGTGGCGCTCGAACCGCTGGTCGAGCTGAATCGATCGCGCCTCGAGATGGTGCTGAAGGTTCTCGATGTCGACGGTGCGGTGCGCCGGGTGCGCGGCGGGTGGCTCTCGACCGGCCAGGACTGGGCCTACGACACCGAACGCTACGAGGGCTTGGCCGCGGCGCGCGACGCCGAACAGCAGGCGATGGTCGACTATCAGTCGACCTCGACGTGCCGGATGACGTTCCTGCGCCGCCAGCTCGACGACCCCGGCCTCGACGGGCTGGCGACGGCGGAACTGGATTGCGGCCGCTGCGACAACTGCACCGGTACCCGCGCCGACACCACCGTCGACGACGCGGCGATCGCCGCCACCCGAGCCCGCCTCGACCGCCCCGGCCTCGACCTCGCTCCCCGCAAACAGTGGCCGAGCGGCATGGCGAAATTGGGAGTCCCGCTGTCGGGCAAGATTTCCGGCGGCGCCGAGACCGGGCGCGTTCTCGGTCGGCTCACCGACCTCGGCTGGGGCATGCGTTTGCGCGCCCTGCTCGACGCGCCCGACGCACCGGTTCCCGATGCGGTCTTCGATGCCTGCGTCGCGGTCCTGCGCGACTGGACCTGGACCACCCGCCCCACCGCGGTGCTGGCGCTCGAATCCCCGCGTTACCCCCAGCTCACCACCAGCCTCGCTGAACGACTGGCCCAGATCGGCAGACTCGACAACCTCGGCATCCTGCACACCAGACCTGACCGCCCCCCGGTCTCGGCAGCGAACTCCGCCCACCGAGTGGCCGGGCTGTTCGACTCCTGGGAGGTCCCCGACCTCACGGCCGTCGACGGCCCCATCCTGCTCGTGGACACCCTCACCGACACCGGCTGGACCATGACCGTCGCCGCCCACGCCCTGCGCGCGGGCGGCGCCGACGCGGTTCTCCCCTTCGCGCTGGCCACCCCTACCTGACCCCGCCCACACGCCGAATGCCCAACACGCCGCCCAGATTGTGTGTACCTACCATCACCAGTGCTTGAATGCGCCTATGACCAGGACCACATTTGCTCGAACCCTGATGGCCGTCGCCGCGGGCTGTGCGGCCGGATTCACCCTGTTGACCGTTCCCGCCCAGGCGTCGAACGAGAACCCCCTCGACTGCTCGGGCGTGCCCGGCGCTCAGGCCGCGGCCGACCGTGAGAGCGCTGCCCGTGGCATCGCCATCACGCCACTGTGCTTCAGCGGCGGCCTCTACAGCGGCATCCACGCCGGCATCCCGCTGGCGGTGTTCAACCCGCTGACCATGCCGGGTACCGCGAGCGTGTGCGTCGCGGAGCGCGAAACGGTCGAGGCGGCAGCGAAATTCGAATGGACCGAACGCGTCCACGTGATGCCGATGTGCATCCAGAACCGGGCGTTCGGCGTCTACGAACTGTAGTTTCGCCCCGAACACAGCGGTCCGCACGGAGTCGATCCGTGCGGACTTTTTTTGCCTCTTGCTCTATACGTATACATCTACTTATAGTGAGTCGGACAGAGCACGCACGACCACCACCAGAACTGAACATCGACCCACGACGACGGCCCGGAGCATGGGGCACGCCGCTCGTACACCCATGCCCATATGCGCACTGCCTTATCAAATCGGAGCGATCGATGACCGACCCAACACAGGACACGGCTGCCGTGGACACCACCAAGCCGAACGCCACCGACAGCGGCGGCTTCGGCCAGATCACCGTGAAGGTCGGACCCGGCGGCGGCCGCACCCAGCGCTTCACCGGCCGGCAGGTCGGCGAAGCACGCCAGGTCACCCACAAGGCCATCGAAACCGTCCGGGTCTACTTCACGCGCAAGGGCAACTTCCTGGTGCACAAGCAGACCTCGGCGTGGTCGGACTACAACGAGCTCGGCGACTGGACCGAGGACTGGAAGAACTGGCGATCGATCCTGGGCAAGGGCGAGCAGAGCTGGGGTGACTACACCACCGAGGTCGTCGATTCGCTCGACGCGCTGCGCCCGCTGGTCTCGCCGAAGGTGCACCGGATGATCGCCGACCGCGTCCAGCACCCACACAACCACGACCTCGACGTCTGACCAGCCAGGCCAGGAAAGGAACTATCACCATGTTCGCCAGACTGGGACGCGTCGTCGTCCA
>JACIXH010000292.1 GCA_014360565.1 Nocardia sp. | reverse complement strand
GCGGCGAGCCTGGTCGACGATGTGGCCGATCAGGTGATCGGCCACTTCGTCGAGGTGGTTGGCGGCGACCACAGCATCGGAGAGCTGGTCGAGGACGTTGTCGGGGCGGGCCTTTTTGATGCCGTCGATGAGGTCGTCGAGGCGAAAGTTCGGAGTGCTCATGCGTCAACTATAGGTTGACGATGTGCGATCGTCAACCGCTGGTTGACGACAATTCCTGGCAGACTGGCGACATGGGGAGGATTCGGCGCTGGGCGCCGCGCATGGTGGGGATTGCCGTAACCGTGGCGTGCTTGATCGGCGCCGCACGACTGCTGTGGCCGCAGCCGGGGCTCGACGAACAGCCCGGGTCGACCGCGCGACAGCTGGCATTCGTGCGCGAGTCGCTCGACGGCGGATCCGACAGTGCTGCGCAAGAACTGTTTCCGGAGGGGTACGTCTTCTCGAACGTGCTCTACGGTCTCGCCTGGACGCAGGCCGCGCACACCGATGCCCGGCTACGCGACGATGCGCTGCGTGAAGCGCGGTGGGCGCTGGCCCGCGCGGAGTCCGACGAGGGCCGGGCGATCTTCAGCCCCGGGTTGCAGCCTGCGTACGGGGTGTTCTGGGCGGGGTGGACCAACTGGTTGCGCGGGGCAATCTTGTCCGTCGACGACACCGTTACCGCAGAGGTACAGCGGTTTTCCACGCGCACCGCGGAAATCGCCCGGGCGTTCTCGGCCACCGAGACGCCCTTTCTCCAGGCCTATCCCGGCCAGGCGTGGCCGGTCGATTCGACGGTCGCCATCGCGTCACTTCGGTTGCACGACAAACTGTTCACGTCGACCTACGCGCCGGTGGTCGATCGCTGGCTCGAGCAGGCCCGATCACGAGTCGATCCCGCCACGGGGCTTCTGCCGCATCAGGTTTCACCAGTGGACGGATCGCCGGCAACCGGCGCCCGAGCGACCTCGCAGACGGTGATCCACCGCTTCCTCCCCGAGATCGATCCCGGGTTCGCGAACAGCCAGTACTCGCTGTACCGCGACGAGTTCCTTGCCTACCCAGCCGGTTTCGGCCCTGCCCTGCGCGAGTATCCGCGCGGGGTCGACGGTGGCGGCGATGTGGACTCCGGACCGCTGATCGCGGGCATCAGCCTGTCCGCCACGGTGGTCGCCCAGGGCGCGGCCCGCGTGAACGGTGACAGCGACTTGGCGGCCGCGATCGGCGCCGAAGGCGAATTGCTCGGGCTGCCGATCGGCTTGCCGGGCTCCAAACGGTATGCCTTCGGCTCGATGCCGATCGGGGACGCGTTCGTGGTGTGGTCGTCGACGGCGCGTCTGCTGACCGAGCCCGCGACGCTCGTCGAGCGGGAGCTGCGCTGGTGGTGGCGGCTTCCGTGGCTGGGCGTGCTCCTGTTGATCGCCATCGCACCATGGGCCTCGACCTTGATCCGCCGCACGCGAGGCCACCCGCCGACCTCGGACGCGACACCAACCGCGCAGCCGGTCCGCTGATCCCGGACTATCGCAGGCCGACCGTGAAGGCAGTGCCGCGCACGATCAGTTCCTTCATCACCACCCCGATCCGCCCGGTGAACACCGTGTTCGTGGGGGTGTCGTCGGCCTTGACCAGCTGCAGCACCGCGTCACGGCGGCCCAGGCTGATGCACTGCGCGACATAGCGGCCGTTCATCGGCTCCGGCTCACGGCCACGCGCACGCGCCGTGATCGCCCCGACCACGTACTGCCCGGCGGGAATCGCTGTCGCGCAGGCCATCCGCAGCGGGCGTCCGTCCACGCCCGCCATCAGCGCGGAGTCACCGATGGCGTAGATGTCCGGGTGCGAGACGGACCGCAATGTGGCGTCGGTGCGGATCCGGCCGTCGGCGGCGACCTCGATACCCGCCCGGCGCGCCAGGTCGGGGACGGTGAAACCGGTGGTCCAGACGGTGGTGGCGGCGGGCACCAGGCTGCCGTCGGCGAGCCGGACAGCATCGGGCAGCACCTCGACAACCTTGACGCCGGAACGGATTTCAACGCCGAGCCGGGTGAGCGCGGCGCGGATCGACTGGTGCGCGCGCGGTGAGAGCCAAGCACCGGGGTCCTCGGAGCCGAGCAGGCTGATCTGCGAATCCGGGTGCGACTCAGCGAGTTCGGTGGCCAGCTCGATGCCGGTCGGCCCCGATCCGACGATGACGATCTGACCGGAGAGCTCGGTCACGTCTTCGGCGGTCGCGACGAACTCGGCGTGCGCGGCGGCACCGGGCACCGCGTTGCGGTCGGCCTGGCTGCCGAGGGCGTAGACGAGCGTGTCGTAGTGCAACGTCCACTCGCCGTCGACGGCGACGATCTTGCGATCCGGATCCAGATCGGTGACCCGTGCCTGGAGGAATTCGATGCCCTTGCGCTCCAGCGACTTACGCAGCTCGAGGCGCTTGACCGCCTGGCCTGCGGCAGCCTGGTGCAGACGCACCCGCTGCACGAATTCGGCGCGGGAGTCCACGACGGTGATCTGAGTATCGCGAGTCTTCTTCGCGAGGGCGCGGGCCGCGGTGAGTCCCGCGTACCCGGCGCCGAGGACGACGATCCGGTGCTGACTGGTCATGATGTGGCTCCTTCTCTCGAAATGCCGACACCAACCAGACCGATCAGCAGCCGAGTTCCTGACAGATCCACAGTGTGATCCGAGTCACATGTATCCGGCCCAGCCTCGAACAATCGCACAATCTCGGCGCGACCAGGCAGATCGGGGCCGGATCAGGCCGCCAGCGCGGCCAATTTCGCCGGGTTCACGATGGTGCGGACCGCCACGATCGCCCCCGCTTCGTCGAAGTCGAAGACGAGCACGCCGAACGGAGCGTCGTCCTGGAACAGGACCAATCCCACGTCGCCGTTGATCTCGTCGAAGTCGAACCGCGCCGTCGGACCGAGGAAGCGGCTCAGCTTTGCCAGGTACCGCGCGACGACGTCGCCACCGACCACCGGGCGCTTGGCCGCGACCACCTTGCCGCCGCCGTCGGCGATCGAGACCACGTCATCGGCGAGGAGCTCACGCAGACCGTCCACATCACCGGTCGAGGCCGCTTGCAGGAACTTCTCGATCATGGTGCGCGCGTGCTCGGCCGACACCACGAAGCGCTGCTTGCCGGTCCGCACCCGTTGACCGGCTCGATGAAAGATCTGCTGGGTATTGGCCACGGAGAGATCGAGCATCTGCGCGATCTCGGCATGCGAGTAGCCGAACGCCTCGCGCAGCACGAACACGGCCCGCTCGATCGGGCTGAGCCGTTCCATCGCGGTGAGTACAGCCAGCGACACCGACTCGCGCTCCTCGACGGTCGCCAGCGGACCGAGCGCGCCGCCGCCGGTCGGCACCGGCTCCGGCAACCACTGACCGACGTAGGTCTCCCGCCGGGCCCGCGCTGAAACGAGCTGGGTGCGACACAGATTCACGGTGACGGTCGTCAACCACGCTTCCGGATTAGTGATCTCCGCGCGGTCGGCGAGCGCCCACCGCACATAGACCTCCTGCACGGCGTCCTCGGCCTCGCCTGCCGCCCCGAACATCCGATAGGCCAGCGAGAACAGTCGCGGCCGGTGCTCGAGAAACACTGTGTTGTCAGCGGCTGGCGCCGCGGGGTTTTCGGCCCTGTGGGCCTCGAATCCGAGGGGCGATACTGCGCCTTCGGCGTTCCGTCTCGCCCCGCGGATCCGAGGCGGCCGAAAACCGTGGTCGCCGGGTGGAGGAGGTGGCGTTGGTTGCTCCATGTCTGAACCTCCAGTTGCGGCGACCGCGGGCCTGGTCAGTCGTCGTTACGCGGACGACGCAACCGTAACCGCGCGGATCCACGGATAGCCGGTCGGCGCATAGCGGGCATCTTCCGCTGTGCGCGCCGCTGCGCACGCCGCTCAGCGGGCTTGTGCTGCCAGGTCTCCGGCCGCGCGGCCACCCAGCGAGCCGACCGCCAGGCGAACGGGATGTGCGTCAAATAAAGCCCGACCAAGATCAGCAACAGCACGATCGGATAGGTCACCAGCAGCGCCGCGGCCAGCGCAACAAGCACCAGCAGACCCGCCGCCGCCTGCGGAGCAACCGAGACCGACTTCATCGCCAGTGTCGGAATGGTGCTCACGCACAGCAGCGCCGCGAAGACCGTCCACGCCGCGACGAAGGCGAACCCGTCCCACCAGCCGTCGCCGAACTGCACCTTCAACGCGATCGGCACCAGCGCGATCAACGCACCGGCGGGCGCGGGCACGCCGACGAAGTACTCGCGCGCCCAATTCGGGCGGGAATCGTCGTCGAGCAGGGTGTTGAAGCGGGCCAGCCGCAGGACCAGGCTCACCGCGAACAGCAGCGCGACGATCCAGCCCGCACTGTTGCCGTCGAGCAGGGTCACGTAGATGATCAGCGCGGGCGCGACGCCGAAGGAGATCGCATCCGACAGCGAATCGAGTTCGGCGCCCATCTTGGACGTGGCGTCGAGCATGCGCGCGAGGCGGCCGTCGAGGGTGTCGAGCACGGCGGCCGCACCGACCATCGCCAACGAGATACCGAGCTCGCCGTCGAGACCGAACTTCACCGCCGACAGGCCCGCACACAGCGCGAGGATGGTGACGACGCTCGGGAGCAGCCGCACCGAGCGGGGGCGCTTACGAGCCTGTTCGATCATCCCAGCACAGCCAGGACGGTTTCGGCCCCGATCGTGCGCTGGCCCGGGGTCACCAGCAGTTCGGTGCCGACGGGGAAGTAGGTGTCCACGCGCGATCCGAACCGGATCAGGCCGTAGGTGTCGCCGATGGTGAGCAGGTCGCCGACGCGGGCGTCGCACACGATCCGCCGGGCCAGCAGCCCGGCGATCTGTACCACCACGACCTGCTTGCCGCCTGCGGTGTCGATGACCATGCTGTTGCGCTCGTTGGCGTCGGAGGCCTCCGGCAGGTCGGCCGAGAGGAACTTGCCCGGCTGATGCAGTACCTCACGCACGGTTCCCGACACCGGAACCCGCTGCACGTGCACATCGAGCACCGACAGGAAGATGCTCACGCGCGGCAACGGCTGATCGCCGAGGCCGAGCTCGACCGGCGGCACCGCGGTATCGACCAGCGCCACTTCACCGTCGGCGGGCGCGACCACGATGCCCGGCCGGTTCGGCGGCACGCGGTGGGGGTGCCGGAAGAAGGCAGCGCACGCGGCAGCGGCGGTCAGACCGGCTCGACGCAACCATTTGTTGCGTCCGCCGATGACCGCCACCGCCAAGGGCACTGCGACGAACGGCAGTCCGGCGGGATGTAGTGGGGGTACAGCTGCCCGCACCAAGTCGACGACATGTCCGACGCCGGTGGTATCGGGCGTGCCGGGCGGGGTGGGGCGGCGTGCCACGGGCTTCCTCTTTCGTGTGATGACTACAAGCGATCACACCTTACGGGAAGCCCGGGACAAGCACCCGTGGTCAGTGGACCGATTTACGCCCGGTGAACAGCTTCACCAGGTACAACAGCACGCAGGCGCCCACCAGACAGGTGATGAAGCTGAAAATCCAGCCCGCGCCTTCGACATCGACGCCGAACAGGCTCAGCAAGAACCCGCCCAGTAGACCGCCGATGATTCCGACGACGATGTTGAGCAGGATCCCCTGCTGCGCGTCGGTCTTCATGAACTTGCTCGCTATCCAACCGGCAAGACCGCCGATGATGATCCAACTGATGATTCCGAGTCCGAGCATGATGTCCTCGATCCCTCGATGGGTCGGCGAGCAATCGCCTTGTGACCAAGGTACCCCGAGCTGTCTTGTGACAATCGACACTCAGATCACAATCTGACGCGCTAATATGAGGAAGCCTCATGTCTGAGCGTTCACTTGGTGTCCACGCACAGGCTACGGGCGATGACGGACAGATTTCGATGCTTCGGGTACACCCAGCGGTGCTGCCGCAGGTTGACAGGTACATAGGAGACGCACAATGGCTGCTCGAATCGCCCAGACGACGGGTGCTGAGCACACCGCGATCCTCGGACTGGGTGTCTACCGCCCCGCCCGGGTGGTCACCAACGACGAGGTCGCCGGGCCGATCGACTCGAGCGACGAGTGGATCCGCACCCGATCGGGAATCAATACCAGGCGCTTCGCCTCGGCTTCCGAAACCATCCAGTCCATGAGTGTCGCCGCCGCCCGCGACGCGATCGCCGCCGCGGGCGTGCAGGTCGACCAGATCGATTGCGTCATCGTCGCGACGTCGACGCATCTGCTGCTGACCCCGGCCATCGGCCCGCGCATCGCCACCGAACTCGGCATGACCGGCCCGGCCGCTTTCGACATCTCGGCGGGCTGCGCCGGGTTCTGTCACGCGCTGGGCATGGCGTCGGATCTGGTCCGCGCGGGAACCTCGAACCACGTCCTGGTGATCGGCGTCGAAAAGCTGACCGAGACAGTCGACTTCACCGATCGATCGACGGCGTTCCTGTTCGCCGACGGTGCGGGCGCGGTGGTCGTCGGGCCGTCGGCCGAGCAGGGCATCGGCCCCACCGCCTGGGGTTCGGACGGCACTCAGCATCACGCCATCCGCCAGTCCAAGGACTGGACGGAGTTCTTCACCGAGATCGAGGAGAAGGGCACCGACGCGGTGCGCCCCTACCTCACCATGGAAGGCACCGCGGTGTTCCGCTGGGCCGCGCACTCGCTGGAGAAGGTCTGTCGCGAGGCGATCGACCGCGCCGGCCTGACCACCGACGACCTCGACGCGATGATCCCGCACCAGGCCAACGGCCGGATCATCGAGATCATGGCCAGGGTGCTCGAGCTACCGGAGCACTGCGCGCTCGCCAACGACATCGAGGACTCCGGCAACACCTCGGCAGCCTCGGTCCCCCTCGCGATGGAGGCGCTGCTCCGCAAGGGCGAGTCGAAGCCGGGCGACACCGCGCTGCTGATCGCCTTCGGAGCCGGACTGTCGTATGCGGCACAGATTGTCACCATGCCCGCCTGGAATTAGCGGCTCAGCAAATTCCCGCAGCACCGGGGTGGCCTGCCCACGAGCAGGCCACCGACCGGTTGGCTCGCCGTGCCCACCTTGTCCCAGTTGCACC
>JACIXH010000291.1 GCA_014360565.1 Nocardia sp. | reverse complement strand
GCGCGGTGGTCGCCGTGGCCGGTGCGATCGGATTCGTCGGGCTGGTCGTGCCGCATGTCGCCCGGCTGTGCACCGGCGGAACGCATCGGCACCTGCTGGTGGTCAGCGCGCTGATCGGCGCGCTGTTCCTGGTCGTGGCCGATGTGGCCGCGCGCACCGTCTTCGCACCACGCGAGCTGCCCATCGGCATCGTCACCGCGGCCGTCGGCGCACCGCTGCTTCTCGTCTTGATCCGCCGCTTCCAGGCGAGCGGCACTTCCTGACCTTCCCTACGTCACCGAGCTGTTCCGGTCGCCATGACCGGCGAATTCCCGCCCCACCAATTGATGAGGACTATCGATCACCGTGTTCACCCGTGTCATCTCCGCGCGCCGCTGCGCTGTTCCCGTACTCGCGCTGCTCACCAGCGCCATCGTCACCGGTTGCGGCACACCGGCTCCCGCCGCGACCACCGCCGAAACCGGTTTCCCGCTCACTGTTTCGAGCTGCGGCCGTGACGTCACCTTCAGCTCGCCACCGCAGCGCGTCGTCACGGTCGGTTCCATCGCCGCACCGCTGATCGCCGCCGCGGGAGCCGCCGACCGCATCGTCACCCGTACGTTCGAGGCCGCCGCCTTCCCCGGCCAGTACGGCGAAGCGCTGAAGGGCGTCGAAATCACCGCGCCCACCGCGGAACTCGCGCGCGAGGAGATCATCAGCCGGTCGCCCGACCTGGTCGTGAGTGTCGAAGGACTCTCGGTGACCCCCGACGACCTCGCCCAAGTGAACATTCCCTTGATCGTGACCCGCGGCTACTGCCGCGACGCGGCGGGCACCTTCGAGGACGTCTTCGCCGACATCACCCTCTACGGAAAGCTGTTCGGCACCACCGCCGCGGCCGACGCCGAGGTCGCCACCCTGAAGAAGCGCGTACAGGCGGTCACCGAACGCCACAGTGGCACAACCACACCCCGCCCCGCCGCCGCGCTGATCCTGTCGCGCGACGGCGCCCAGCTCAAGGCCTACGGCGCCAAGAGCACCGTCCACGAGCAGATGAACATCCTCGGCCTCGGCAATGTCTACGGCGATATCGCCAAGCGCAATTTCGAAGCCAACACCGAAACCCTCATCGCCGCGGACCCCGAGGTGATCATCCTGCTCACCCAGGGCGACCAGACGCCCGACTCGGTGCGCACCGCGCTGCGCCAGCGCCCCGAACTGTCCGGGCTGCGCGCGATCCGCGACAACCGGATCATCGTGGCTCCCTTCGGTTACACCGGGCCGGGGCCGGTTGCCGTCGAGGGTCTGGAAGTACTCGACCGCGAATTGGCCCAGGTGCGATGATCACCACCACCGACTATCTCGTTCGCCCGGCCTGTCTCGCCGATCTGCCGGGCGCGCGCAGCGTCATGCTCGACACCTTCTACCAGGTCTTCGGGATCGGTTACCTGCCCGAATACCACCACGACGTGATCGACCCGGAATCGGCGTATTTGCGCCATCCCCGGCATCGGCTGTGGGTGGCCGAACACCAGGGCGTCATCGTCGCCACCACCGCGATCCGAGCACAGGGGCCCGCGCATCCGCCGCATCCGGCCGAGCTCGCACAGCGCTACCCCGACGAGACCACCGCGCAATTGTTCCGGGTCTATGTGCGGCCCGAACACCATCGGCGCGGCCTGGCCACCCGCCTGGTCACCACCGCGATCGACCACGTGCGGGCCACTCCGGAATTCGAGCGGCTGTATCTGCACACCGACGCGCGAACACCCGGTGCGCTGGAGTTCTGGTCGACTTTCGGCCATATCGTGCACGACGCGCGTGGTCCGCATGACGGTTTCCAGACAGTGCACCTGGAGATTGCACTGGCCCGGGGCGCCGACCGGCCACACTGACGGGTTGCGGCTGGCGCGGTGACGGCATACACGGCACTATCGAAATCGTGGAACACCTTCGAATCGCCCGACCTTCGGGTGCTGTGTCGTGACCGTGCTGGCTCCCGGTGAGAACCGGCCCACTCCCGGTGATCAGCTGACCGTCACCGTGGCCAGTTCGGCGACGGTCGACGTGTCGGCACTGCTGGTGAATGCCGCCGGCACCGTGCGTTCCGACGCCGACTTCGTCTTCTTCAACCAGCCCGCCGGACCGGGCGTGGTGTACCGCCACGGCAACGGCGGACCCGATGTGGTGTCGGTACAGACCTCGGCGTTACCCGCCGATGTGGACAAGGTGGTGGTCACCGCGAGCCTCGACGGTCGTGGTCCCGCCACCTTCGCCTCGGTGGGCGCGCTGACCGCCACCGTCGAATCCGGCTCCGCCGCACTGACTTTCCCGATCTCGGGACTCACCACCGAGAGCGGCGTGGTCTGTGTGGAGATCTACCGCCGCAACGGCGCGTGGAAGGTCCGCGCGATCGGCCAAGGCTATGACGACGGCCTCGCGGGCATCGCGTCGGCCTACGGGGTGAACCTCGACGACGACCCCGAGCCTGTCGCGCCGCAGGGCGGTCCCGCCGGCCCGGTGCACAGTTCGGTCGTCGGCCAAGCACCCGCGGCCGGGGGCCATCCGGCCCCGCCCCAGCGTCCCGGCTCCGGCGCCCTCGTGCCGCAGGGGCAGCCCGCCTCACCACCCGGCCGATTCGATTCGGCGCCCGGACAATTCGCGCCGCCTCCCGGTCAGCCGGGAGCAGCGTCCGGTTATCCCCCAGCGGGCACACCGGCCTACCCGCCGCCCGGCGCACCCGCACCACTGCCAACGTATGCATCTCAGCAAGGAGCCCAGCCCGTGCACAGCGACCTTTTCGATCCCTCGCATGCCGAGGTCAACGGCCTCGGCATCCAGAAGCAGGGCGGCAAGATGGTGAAGGTCGGCATGAACGGGGAGGTGATGGCGCGGGCCGGCTCGATGGTGGCCTATCAGGGTGACCTGAAGTTCGAAGCGCTCGGCTCCGGCGGGATCGGCCGCGCCATCCGCCAGCACCTCACCGGCGAAGGCGTGCCGCTGATGAAGGTGACCGGCCGCGGCGACCTGTTCCTGGCCAACAGCGCCGCCGACGTGCACATCATCGACCTCGACGGCACCGACGGCCTCACCATCAACGGCGCCAACGTCCTGGCCTTCGACTCCACCCTGCGCTACGACATCGGCCGCGTCCAGGGCGCCGCGGGCTACGCCTCCAACGCGGGCCTGTTCAACTGCGTCTTCACCGGCCGCGGCCGCATCGCCATCACCACCCACGGCTCCCCCGTCGTCCTGACCGTCGACCAGGCCACCTACGCCGACCCCAACGCCGCCGTAGCCTGGTCGTCGAGCCTGCAAACCGGCATCAAACGCAACGACTCCTTCGGCCTGGGCCGCCTCATGGGCCGCAGCACCGGCGAAGCGAGCACCCTGTCCTTCTCCGGCCGTGGCTTCGTCATCGTCCAGCCCTCAGAACTCCCCCCGGGCGGCCTCATCGGCGGCACCGGCGGCGGCCAGCAGGCAGGCACCGGCGGCGGCATCTTCGGCTGACCACGAACGCAACACAGGCCGATACCCGCGCCATCGCGGATATCGGCCTGTGTCGTGTCTGCTAGTTCGCGCGCTCTTTGCGGGCCTGGCGGCGGGCCTCACGCATGTCGTTGAGTTCCTGCTCCAGGCTTTCCGCGATGCGGAATTGGCCGGTGTCGTAGATGCTGGTGGGCTCGATCGCCTCGTAGCCGAAATTGGCTTCGGCGAACGCCTTTTCGACACGGGCTTCGATGTCGGAGATGGCGCTCTTGCGGGCGGCCGGGACCGCGTCGGCGACGGGCTCGGGCTTGGCCGTTTCCTTGGGGGGCTCCGGTGCGGCGACGGGCGCCGGGGACGCCGGAACCCGCTTGGCCGTGATCTTGTCCGTCGACGACGGCTTGCCGATGCCGAAACGCTTGCGCTTCTCCGGGGAACGGCCGTTGGTGGCCGGTTCGGTGGGGGTCCAGGCCGGTTCACGAGTGATCGGGGTCGTCGGCGCGGTCTCGACGGCGGCGACCGCTTCGGCGCGGGCCGCGCCCGTCATCGGCGGGGTATAGGTGAGTCGCACGCCCTCGGTGCTCTGGCGCGCGAGGACGCTGTCAGCCGGGTCGGGCAGGTCCCTGACCTGGCTGGTGGCGCGGGTGATCGCGAGGCCGTAGCGAGCGCTGACCGCGTCGTGGATCAGCAACGCGACACCGATCATCACCGGCGCGACCGCGTGCACCGCGACGTCGTACCACCGCCCGTCGCGCACATAGGGATAGGTGTTGAGGGTGACGGTGAGACCCAGCAGCGAGAGCTCGGCGAGAGCGACCTGGCGACGATTGTCGATCACACCCCACTCGGCGACCTTGTTCGTGCCGACCATGATGATGATCAGACACACACTGATCATCGCCTCGAGCAGGTAGCTGAACCAGAACAGCGGATCGCTGGGCCCGCCGGGCGCGATGTTCTGCTGCACGTTCACCGCTGACCACAGCATGCCTGCGCCGACAACGCCCGCCAACGCCTTGAGCGACCAGGACCGATGCCGATACAGCGATGCGAGCTTGGCGTGCGGGCTCGATTCGCGTCGCTGGGCGGCCATCGCCTTCCTGGCGAGCAGCAGATCTCGCATGTCGGCCTTCTCGATCGCTTCGGTGGTCTGACGGCTGCGGTCCGAGGCGGACGCCATCGCCTGGGTGTGCTTCCAGCGCTGCTCGCGATCCTGCTCGCGGATACGTTCGGCGAGTTCACGTTCGGCGCGCAGCTCGTCCTCGGACAGCGCGTCGGTCAGAGCTGGATCGAATTGGTAGGCAAGGCGCCCGCGGGCGCGTTCGACTCGCTCGGCGAGCTGGCTGACGTCGTCGGTGGGACCGGACTCGATCGTCATGCCAGACCACCGCCCAGGGCGCGCAAAGGCAGGCAGTTGACCACACGTGTGAACGGCACGGACCATTCTTAGTCGATATACCCTCGAGCGCGAAACCGATGCTCCCGCACGGCTGCCCGAACACGGCGCGCCGCGCGCGACACGCCCAACAATTTCGCGCCGCGACCGGATCTCCGAAGATAATCGTCCGCCGTCGCCGGAGCCGCGGTTTCCGTCGGTTTCGGTGCCCGAACGTTGCCGAAGACCGCGCGTGGGCGGCCGAGGGGGTCGGCGCCCGGCCCGCACGCCGCCGGTCGGCAGCTCCCCCGCCGGCCCGTTCGAGGAAACTCCGTTTCGCCGGGCGGTGCCGATCGCGGACACATAGGGTTGAACCGGGGGTGCCGGGGGGTTCGCGCACGCCCGTGAGATCGACTCCGGAGTGACGAATTGACCCAGCACGCAAGTGAACTCGACCAAGCGATCGCCGAACGTCTCGAACCGTGGACCGCCCGGCTCGGCGCCGACCGCAAGGCCTATTTCCATCACGTGCTGCGAGTGCTGCGCGCGGCTGATCTGCTGTTCGCCCAGAGCGGCGAGCCCGGGCCGCCGCCGAGTTCGCGCGAGGAGTTCCGCACCGCGGCGACCTTCCACGATCTCGGCATCTGGGCGGCGTGCACGTTCGACTATCTCGAGCCGTCGTGCGCGCTGGCGCACGACTGGCTGATCGCGCACGACCGGGAGGACATCGCCTGCCTCGTCGCCGAGATGATCCGCGATCACCACCGCGTGCGCTCGGCCAGCGCCGCGACCGACCCGGCGGAGCTGTTGCGGCGGGCCGATCTGATCGACGTCACGTTCGGCGCCCGGCGCTACGGCCTGCCCTACGCCGAGTACTCCGCACTGCTGCGGCGGTACCCCGACAGCGGCTTCCACGCCAGGCTGCTGGAGCTGATTGTGCGGCGCGCGCTCATCCATCCGCTCTCACCGCTGCCCATGCTGCGCTGGTGAGCGGCTATTTCGACGGCACTATTGTCACTACGCCAATACTCCGGCACACTGGTATCCGTAACCACCGGTCACGCCTGGACCGGTGCTGTGCCGAGCCGAACAAGGAGACTCGATGGCCGCCAATCGGTCCAGCTGGATGAACGAGGACCTGGACGCCCTGCGTGACATGACCCGCGCGTTCATGGCCAAGGAACTGGTCCCCAATATCGACAAGTACCGCGAGCAGCACCACGTCGACCGCGACCTGTGGAACAAGGCGGGCGAGGTCGGCCTGCTGTGCATCTCGATCCCCGAGGAGTACGGCGGCGGTGGCGGCACCTTCGCGCACGAGGCCGTGCTCATGGAGGAGCAGGCCCGCGCGGTCGACACCTCGTGGGGCATCAGCCTGCACAACGGCATCGTGGCCCACTATGTCCTCGCCTACGGCACCGAGGAGCAGAAGAAGCACTGGCTGCCGAAGATGGCCAGCGGTGAGGTCGTCGGCGCGATCGCGATGACCGAGCCCGGCACCGGCTCCGACCTGCAGGCCGTCAAGGCCAAGGCGATCCGCGACGGCGACGAGTACGTCATCAACGGCTCCAAGACCTTCATCACCAACGGCGCCCAGGCCGACCTGATCATCCTGGTCGCCAAGACCGACCCCACCCAGGGCGCGTCCGGCGTCTCGCTGGTGCTGGTCGAGTCCGATCGCGCGGGCTTCCGTCGCGGGCGCGTGCTCGACAAGATCGGCCAGAAGGGCCAGGACACCTCCGAGCTGTTCTTCGAGGACGTGCGCGTCCCGGTGACCAACCTGCTCGGCACCCAGGAGGGTCAGGGCTTCGTTCAGCTGATGCAGCAGCTGCCCCAGGAGCGCCTGATCGTGTCGATGGGCGCGGTCGCGGGCATGGAGGTCGCCCTCGACCACACGCTGCGCTACACCAAGGAGCGCGAGGCGTTCGGGCGTGCGGTGTTCGGTTTCCAGAACACCAAGTTCAAGCTGGCCGAGGTCGCCACCGAGGCCCGCATCGCGCGCGTGTTCATCGACGACTGCGTCGAGAAGCACCTGCGCGGCGAGCTCGACATCCCCACTGTCGCCATGGCGAAATGGTGGACCACCGACAAGGCCATGCAGATCGCCGACACCTGTCTGCAGCTGTTCGGTGGCTACGGCTACATGAACGAGTACCCGATCGCGCGCATGTGGGTCGACAACCGCGTCCAGCTCATCTACGCGGGCACCAACGAGATCATGAAGGAGATCATCGCCCGGAGCCTGTAACGCTCCCAGCCCGATCGATGATCCCCACCGGCCGCGAA
>JACIXH010000290.1 GCA_014360565.1 Nocardia sp. | reverse complement strand
GCCGAAACCGTACCGTCGCGGGGGTAGGTCGACATATAGGCCCGGGACGCGTCCCGGGCCTATATGTCATCGATGGTGGATGGCATCGGTAGCTGTACTGCCGAGCGCAGTGATGCCGCTCAGATGACGCCGAGGGCCAGCATCGCGTCCGCGACCTGGATGAAGCCGCCGATGTTGGCGCCCGCCTGATAGTTGCCCGGTACGCCGTATTCGTCGGCGGTGGCCAGGCAACGATCGTGGATGCCGCGCATGATCTCGGCCAGGCGCTCCTCGGTGTGCTCGAAGCTCCACGAGTCGCGTGAGGCGTTCTGCTGCATTTCCAGCGCGCTGGTCGCCACACCACCCGCGTTGGCCGCCTTACCCGGCGCGAAGGTCACCTTCGCCTCGCCGAACAACCGCACCGCTTCCGGCGTGCACGGCATGTTGGCGCCCTCGGCGACGATATGGCAGCCGTTGGCGATGAGCTTGCCCGCGGCGGACCCGTCGAGCTCGTTCTGGGTCGCGCACGGCAGGGCGATATCGCAGGGCACCTCCCACAGCGAACCGCCCGAGACGAATCGCGCCGTACTCGAGCGCGTTTCGGCGTAATCGGCGATCCGGCCGCGTTGGACCTCTTTGATCTCCTTGAGCAATTCGAGATCGATGCCGTGCTCGTCGACGACGTAGCCGCTCGAATCCGAGCACGCGACCACCGTGCCGCCCAGGGCGTGAATCTTCTCGATCGCGTAGATGGCGACGTTGCCCGAGCCCGACACCACCACCCGTTGGCCTTCCATGGACCGGCCGGCCGCGGAAAGGATTTCGTCGACGAAGAACACCGCTCCGTAGCCGGTGGCTTCCCGGCGCACCTGCGAACCGCCCCAGGTCAGGCCCTTGCCGGTGAGTACCCCGGACTCGTAGCGGTTGGTGATGCGCTTGTACTGGCCGAACAGGTAGCCGATCTCGCGTCCGCCTACTCCGGTGTCACCGGCCGGGACGTCGGTGTGTTCGCCGAGATGGCGGTAGAGCTCGGTCATGAACGCCTGACAGAACCGCATCACCTCGGCGTCCGAGCGGCCCTTCGGGTCGAAGTCCGAGCCGCCCTTGCCGCCGCCGATGGGCAGTCCGGTCAGCGCGTTCTTGAAGATCTGTTCGAACCCCAGGAACTTCACGATGCCCAGGTACACCGAAGGGTGGAAGCGCAGGCCGCCCTTGTAAGGGCCGAGCGCGGAATTGAACTCCACCCGGAAGCCGCGATTGATCTGCACAGCGCCGGAATCATCGACCCACGGCACCCGGAAGATGATCTGACGTTCGGGCTCGCACAGGCGGCGGATCACCGCCGCGTCGGTGTAACTGGGGTGCTTGGCGACGACGGGGCCGAGGCTGTCGAGCACCTCGCGGACCGCCTGGTGGAACTCGGATTCGCCGGGGTTGCGACGCAACACCTCGTCGTAGATGTCGCTCAGCTTCGTGTCCAGGACAGCCACCCTTGCACTCCTTGTCGTCGTCATTGCCTCCGGGGGCCGGACCGCATCGGCGCATACGTCCTCGGCCGACATCCCTGGTCGCACGGCGGTTATCCGGACATTCCCGGCCGCACCTCACAGGCTAACCGCACCGGCGGTGAGGCCTGGACCACGCATCCGATTCGCTGTGGTCGACGCCTCAGTGCGCAGCCGAAAGCATTGGAGCACAACAGAAGACGGCAAACGCCCTGCGGCGACGGCCGTCGCAGGGCAGTTCCGTGTGCTCGGGATTGGTCCGTGACGGATCAGCCATGAGCCGCAGCCGGGTTGTGCTGGTGGACCCACCACAGGTGCCCGAACGGATCCGCGAAACGGGCGAGCGCACCGTCACCGCGCGGTGGGCTCGCGGCGCGGAATCCGCGAGGCCGCCGGGGTGTGGTGCGTTCCAGCCTCAGGTTTGCTGTCCCTCTGTCGAGGTCGGCGTGGCCTGCGCGCGGATCTCGCCGTATCCGCCTTTCCCGGACGGCTGCACGACGAACCGAGTCAGCAGGTAGTGCACGACGCCCGCGACGATGAACGCCGGAATGGAGGCCGTCATATAGGGGAAGAGGGCGGAGGGCACGTAGGTGAACGGGTTGAGCAGCAGTGCGTACACCGTCGCGCCCGCGGCGACGGCGGCGAAGGCGAAGATGTTGAATCCGTTCCAATAGCCGTAGCACGACACGCTGTTCGGCAGATACAGGTCTCGAACCCGCAGGGTGCGTCTGCGAAGAACGAAGAAGTCCACGAGCTGAATCGCGCACAAAGGCGCCACCAGCATCGCGCCCCAGGACAGGAACCGCCCGTAGTTGTCGTACACCGCTGCCGGGAAGAAGACCAGGACGGCGGCCGGGCCGAGAATGAACAGCCCCATGATCGGCCAGGCGACCCGGCGCAACAGATTCCCGCCCCCGCCCTTGAGCGCCACCATCGACGCATAGCCTTGGGAGAGGATGCTGGTCACGTTCGCCAGGCCGACGACAACCAGGGCGATGACCCCGAGCACGACGCCACCGAGTGGGATCATCCATTGTGTCGGCTCGTCGATCTGCAGGGCCAGCGCGGCGAATACGCCTACCACGGCCGCCACTACCGAGGCGAGGAACAGTCCGACCCAGTTGGGCCAGAAGGCAGCTCGCGGACTGCGGGTCAGGCGGGCCAGGTTCCCCACGTTCGGCCACCAGGCGAATCCGCCGGCGATGTTGAGTTCGATGGCGATCATGAAGCTGGTGTGCGGATCGTCCGGCGGTCCGAGTGCGGGCAGGCTCGCGAGCTCCGACCAGGACCACTCCGTGAAGATTTTCACCAGCAGTCCGATGACGATCAGGATCAGCGCGGGGGCGACCACCCGGCTGACCGCCTCCACCGAGACCGGCCCGCGCGAGAGGATCAGCCAGGACATCACCACGGCTGCCAGCGCCAGCAGGCTCACCGCGGCCGTCGACTGCGCGAGGTGCACTCCGAAGAGCTGATCCAGCACGATTACGAGTCCGTGCCCGAACATGATCGCCAGGACGGCCGACCAGGCGGCGGCGAACAGTGCCGACATGGTGATCATGACGATTCGGGCGCCGTTGCCGCCGAACACGCTGCGCAGGGCCACGAATTGTTCGATGCCGTACTTGGCGGACGGGATGCACGGAGCCAGGGAGACCAGCAGCACGCTCAGGGCGTAGCCGATCACGATACTGGCGATGGCCTGCACGGCTCCGACGTAGTAGGCCACCGCTGCGCCCTGGAGGAACGCCCAGGTGGCGACGGCGAGGCCGACATTGACCGCGGAGTAGTCCCAGAATCCCCAGATCCGTTCGCGGGGGAGTAGGGGGAGCTCGTTGAGGGTGGCGTCGGCCGAATCCGGCGCGGGATCGCCGATCCGCGCGGTCGCCGCGGGATCGGAATGTTCGCTCACCATCAGAACGCCCACCACAGCATCACGAGGATGGTGGTGACGACCCCGAGGATCGCCGCGACCACGTCGGCTCGGGCGAGATCGGGATGTGCCATCCCTGCGCCACCCGGCGACTCCAGCAGCTGTAGTCGGCTCTCGAGCTCGTTCTCGAACTGATCGTCCATGCGATTCCCATTTCTGGTTGGCGGGTCAGTTAAAGGAGTCTGTGGCATGACTCACAGCGTGTCAATGGCCGAGTTCAGTATTGACTGGCGCACCAATTAATCGGATCATGCTGTTCATGACGAAATCGACCGCCCGAACCTCCGCACTCCCCACCCGAACCGAGGTGGCCGTGGTCGGCGGCGGCTACGCCGGGCTCGCGGCCGCGCTCGCCCTGCACGACAACGGTGTCGAGTGCCTCGTGCTCGAGGGCTCGGACCGCGTCGGTGGCCGCGTCCGTTCCGAACGCTGCGACGACACAGTGGTCCTCGACCACGGCGGTCAATGGGTCGGCCCTACGCAGAAGCGCCTGCTCGCCCTGGCGGAACGCTTCGGCTGCGCCACGTTCCCCACGTACAACACCGGTGAACATCTCGACCTCTGGCACGACGGGACCAAGCGCCGCTACGACGGGGCGGGCCCTGACGGCGGTCCCGGCATGGCCGGGTACTCGGCCCTGACCGATCGCATCGACGAGATGGCGCACGTCATCGATCTCGACGATCCCGCCGCGACGCCGGGTCTGGCGGAACTGGACAGCGAGACGGTGGAGTCCTACCTCCTGCGGACCGTCGACGACGAGGACGCTCGGCGCCGTTTCGCGCTCGCGGTGCAAGGTGTCTGGTCGACCGAGCCGCAGCGTATCTCGGTGTTTCACCTGCTGTTCTACGTGGCCTCCGCCGGTGGATTCGAGCAGTTGATGGAGACCGAGGGCTGTGCGCAGGAGCGCCGATTCCTCGACGGTGCGCAGGCGCCCGCCCGCGCCGTGGCCGCGTACCTCGGCGAGCGCGTCGCTCTCGACACCGCAGTGCGCACGATCGAACACACAGCCGACGGCGTCCGCATCGAGACCAGCAGGGGCGCGTTGCTGGCCGATCGGGTGGTCGTGGCGACCCCGCCCGCGGCCACGCTGGGGGTCCGGTTCGCCCCGGCCCTGCCTGTCGCGCGCAACCGGTGGATCGAACGCAGCCCGATGGGCGATGTCGCCAAGATGCACGTCGTGTTCGAAACCCCGTTCTGGCGTGCGGACGGACTGTCCGGCCAGGCGACGGTCTTCGGCGACCGCCATGTCGGCGTGGTATTCGACAATTCGCCGCGGGACGCCGACCGGGGGATACTCGTGTGCTTCGTGTACGGCGACCGCCTCCGATCGTGGTCGGAGCTCTCCGATGAGGACCGCCGAGCGGGCATCATCGACACCCTGATCGAACTGTTCGGCGAGCGCGCCGCCAACCCGATCGACTACACGGAGAAGATCTGGCCTCAGGACGCGTGGGCGCACGGTGGCTACGCCGCCAATCCCACGCCCGGCACCTGGCTCGAACACGGCGCCGCCGGTTGGCGCTCGCGCACCGGTCGCATCCACTGGGCGGGATCGGAGACGGCCGGCGTGTGGAACGGATACATCGACGGCGCGATCTCCTCCGGCGCGCGAGCGGCCGACGAGATCATGCTCGCCCGTCGCGCCTGAGCCGGCCTCCGGTTCTCGGTCGGTCACGCAGGGTCAGCACCGATCGGCGCACGCGCCAACCACCGGCGATTGACATCGCGGGTGAGATGCGCCACCATGACTCAATAATTGACTGGTGGGCCAGTTATTAATTGAATCCCCAGCACTGCACCCGTTTCGTGCCCCCAACGATCCGCAATCGAGGAGACCCTTTCATGCCATCCACTGCGTCCCACCCGACCGTCGGGGGCCTGGACGTCTTCAGCGATCCCGCCGCGGTCGCCGTCGTCGGCGCCTCCGACGACCCTGCGAAGTGGGGCTACTGGCTCGCCGCGGGCGCACTGGCCGGACAGCATCGTCGCGAGGTGCACCTGGTCAACCGGCGAGCGGACGTCGTGCTCGGCCAGCCGTGCCACTCCAGCCTTTCCAGCTTGCCGTCGGTGCCCGACCTCGTCGCGCTCTGCATCCCCGCACCCCATGTCGCCGCCGTCGTCGATGAGGCACTCGAGCTCGGAGTGCGCGGATTCCTCGGCATCACCGCCGGCGTCCCCGGCGAAAACGAACTGGCCGAGCGCATCCGTCGCGGCGGCGCGCGTCTGATCGGAACCAACAGCCTCGGCATCTTCGACGCCTCGACCGAGCTGCACCTGGCGTGGGGCCGCTTCACTGCGGGCCCGCTGGCCATCATCTCGCAGAGCGGCCAGCTCGGTTCCGAACTCGCCGCACTCGGTGTTCGCCGCGGTGTCGGGGTTTCGCGATTCGTCTCGATCGGCAACCAGTCCGATGTGACGGCATCGGAGCTTCTCGCGGAGCTGGCCGACCACGAACCGACTCGGGTCATCGCGCTCTACCTGGAGAGCTTCACCGACGGCGTGGAACTGTTCGAGACGCTGCGCGTCCTGCGTGAGATCGGCAAGCCGACCCTGCTGCTGACGGTCGGCGCCAGCGCCGCCAGTGTCCGGCTGGCCCGATCGCACACCGGTTCGCTGACCTCGGCCATGGATGTCGTCGACGCCGCCTGCCGAGCCGCCGGGGTTCTGCGCGTGCGAACTCCGACCGAACTGATCGACATCGCCGCCACGTATCTGTGCACGACCGTCCCGGCGGGAGACCGCGTCGCCGTCGTCGGCGACAGCGGCGGCCAGTGCGGGGTCGCCGCCGATCTGGCACACGCCGTCGGCTGCGATGTCGCAGCCCTCACCGACACCCTGACGGCGGATCTTGCCGCAACGCTGCCGCCGGGGGCGGCGTGCTCGAACCCGGTCGACCTGGCGGGCGCGGGCGAAGACGACCTCGCCACCTATGCCGAGGTGATCGAGCGGCTACTGGGCTCCGACGAGGTGGACGCGGTCGTTCTGACCGGATACTTCGGTTGCTACGGCACCGACACCCCGCACCGAGCCGACCAGGAGATCGACGTCGCACGGCGGTTGGGGAAATGTGTCGACACTGTCGGAAAGCCGCTACTGGTGCACACGATGGCACCCGGCAGCGCCGCGTCGAAAACCTTGTGGGAGAGCGGGATACCCGCCTTCGGCAGCGTCGAATCCGCGGTCGGGTCCCTGGCCGGTCTCGCCCGCCTGCGAGCGGTCGGTCGAGAGCCGATCACACCCACGATCGCCCACCCCGCAGTGGCGCTGCGACCCGGCTACTGGGCGGCCCGCGAGCTGCTCGCCGACATCGGGGTCAGCTTTCCCTCAGGTCGGGTGGTGCACAGCGCCGACGCCCTGGCCGATGTCAGCGACCAGTTGTCCGCGCCGTTCGTGCTGAAGGCGGGCTGGCTCGAGCACAAGAGCGAGGTCGGCGGCGTCGTCGTCGGCATCAGCGATCACACCCAGCTGCGCGACCAGTTCGAGGACATGTACGCGCGCCTGGGCGAGGGCGCGTATGTCGTCGAGGAACAGGACACCCGCCGCCACACCGTCGAGATCCTCGTCGGCGCCCGGCGAGATCCTGACCTGGGCCCGGTCATCGTCGTCGGAGCCGGCGGCACCGAGGCCGAGATGCATCAGGACGTCACCGTCGAAGTGGCCCCCGTATCCGCTCGCACGGCAATCGACATGCTCGATCGGTTGCGCTGTGCGTCGCTGCTGCACGGCTGGCGCGGACGCCCCGCTGTGGCGATCGACGACCTCGCCGAACTCATTTC
>JACIXH010000029.1 GCA_014360565.1 Nocardia sp. | reverse complement strand
AACCGGAGCGCTGGATGGCCGCCCTGTACCTCACGACTTACCTGGTAAGCCTTATGGATCCAGTCCTGCACCTGTTGTTCGCCGTTGTGACCCGAGGTCAGAAAGTGCACGACCAGGCTGTACACCGTGCCCCTGGTCTCGTTGTCCACCTCGCCGGGGAGTTCGGCGGCCGCGAGGACGAATTCGGTGCCCTCGACCTTGTGCCCGGCCAGCCACCAGTACCAGCCTGCGGCGGCCGCGAGCCGCATCGCCGCGGATGCGTCGGCTGCGAGGGCGCCGCGCATAGCCGTCGCGATGTTGTCGTGCTCGGCCTCGAGGACACTGAGCCATTCCAGTTGCGCGGCGCGGCGCAGGTGCGGTTCGGCGGTGGCGGCGAGGTCGGTGAAGTACGTGCGGTGCGCGGTACGCGCGCAGTTCTCGTCGGCGGCCTCGACCAGGCGGGTGGCCGCGTACTGCTTGATCGTCTTGAGCAGGCGATAGCGGGGACTCGCGTCCTCGGTGACCTGCAACAGCGACTTCTCGGCCAGCGCGGTCAGCAGTTCGAGCACTTCCCACTGCTCGACCACGACGCCGTCGGCGCACACCTGTTCGGCCGCTTCGACAGTCGCGCCACCGGCGAAGACGGCGAGCCTGCGCAGCACCCTGCGTTCGGCGTCGGTGAGCAGTTCCCAGCTCCAGTCGACCACCGCGCGCAGGGTCCGGTGCTGTGCGATCGCGGTGCGGCTGCCGCCGGTCAGTAGCCGGAATCGGTCGTCGAGCCGGTGGGCGAGCTGATCGAGGGTCATGGTGCGCAACCGGGCGGCGGCCAGTTCGATCGCCAGCGGAATTCCGTCGAGTGCGCGGCAGACCCGGGCCATCGTGGCGAGGGTGTCCGCGTCGGCGGTGAGGTCGTTGCGGACCGCGCTCGCTCGGTCTCGCAGCAGTGCGACAGCGGGGGAGGCCGCGATCGTGTCGGCGTCCGCGTCGTCGGTCGGCAGGGCCAGGGGCGCGACCTGCCACACGGCCTCACCCGTGATGCCGAGTGCCTCCCGGCTCGTCGTGAGGATCCGCAGTCGTGCGCACTCGCCGAGCAGCCGGTGGGTGAAGGCCGCCGCGGCCTCGATCACGTGCTCGCAGTTGTCCAGGATCAGCAGGGTTTCGCGGTCGCTGATCGCGGCGACGAGACGGTCCATCGGGTCGGCGTTCGGCGCGCTGCCCAGCAGTGCGTCGCGGAAGCCGAGGGCGGCGTAGGCCGTGTTGGCCAGGTCGCCGCCGGCGTCGGTGGCGGCGAGCTCCACCAGCCAGGCGCCGTCCGGGAGGTCGCCGAGCATGGTCCGCGCGGTTTCCACGGCCAGGCGCGTCTTGCCCGATCCGCCGGGACCGGTGAGGGTGGTGAGCCGGTGTGTCGCAAGGAGTTCGCGGACCACGGCGATGTCGGTGTGCTTGCCGACGAAGGTGGTCAGTTCGGCCCGTAGATTCGTGGTGCGCTCCTGCGGGCGCGCACCCACCTCACCGCGCAGCAACGCGACGTGCAGGTCGGACAGCTCCGGTGACGGGTCGACGCCCAGTTCGTCGGCCAAGGCCGCTCTGGCTCGCTGGTACACGACCAGCGCCTCGGACCCGCGGCCCGCAGCGCCCAGCGCGCGCATCAGCGAGGCCACCAGCGGTTCCCGCGCGGGATGCTCGGCGACCAGTTCGGTCAACTCGGCGACCACTTCCGGGCCGCGGCCCAGGCGGATCTCGGCTTCGTAGCGTTTCTCCGAGGCGGCTAGACGAAGGCCTTCGAGTCGGGTGATCACCGCGTCGAAGGCCGCGCTGTCGCCGATCAGCGGACCGCGCCACAGCTCGGTGGCGGCGCGCAGCAAATCGGCCTGGTGGACGTCGTCGGCGCCGCGGGCCTGGTCGATGAGCTGTTCGAAGCGCACGGCGTCGACCGCGTGGGGTTCCACGATCAGCCGGTAGCCGGTCGGCTGTACTTCGATGGCGCCCGCGGGCAGCGCCCTGCGCAATCGGGAAACCAGCGCTTGCAGGGCATTCGCGGCATCGGCGGGCGGCCGCTCGTCCCAGATCCAGTCGACCAGTTTCGCTTTCGGGACAGCGCGACCGGGTTCGAGCGCCATGGCGATCAGCAAGGACCGCAACCTCGCTCCCTGGATCTCTACCGATCCGCCATCTGCTGTTCTGATCTCGAGCGGTCCGAGTAACGCGATCTGCACCGCCCGATTATGCACTGGCGATGTGGGCAGCACATCGCCTGTGACAGGCCCGGATTCGCGTCAGTGCGGCCGTCAGTGCGGTGTCAGGTCGGTATCAGCGGGGCGCGCGAAAGTAGTGACATCAGCAACGCAGCACCACTCACCGAGGAGAATCCCGTGCAGACCTTCCAGACCTCCGCCCCGATCGCCGTCACCGTCGAGGTTCTTTCCGCCGACGTCACCGTGATCGCCTCCGACCGCACAGACACCGTCGTCGAGGTCAAGCCCGCCGATGCCACCAAGAAGGCCGACGTGCGCGCCGCCGAGCAGACCACGGTCGATTTCACCGCGGGCACGCTGACCGTCACGACGCCGAAGACCTGGCGCACCCACACCCCTTTCGGCGGCAACCCGTCGATCGAGGTGACCATCCAGGTACCCACCGGCTCGCAGCTGAAGGGCACCGTCGCGGTGGGGCAACTGCTCGGCGCCGGTGAACTGGGACGGTGCGAGCTGTCGAATTCCCTCGGCGACATCATTGTCGAGCGCCCGCAGGATTCGGTGACGGCGAGCACCGCCAAGGGCAACATTCGCATCGGCGAGGCGGCTCGCGGTGAACTCCGGCTGCAGACTTCCCTCGGCGAACTGGAGGTGGGGATCAGCCCCCGCAGCGCGGTCCGGCTGGAGACCAACACCTCGCTCGGCTCCGTCGAGAACCGGTTGGACCCGGTCGTCTCGGTCTACGACAAGACCGAGACCGTGCAGGTCTACGCGCGAAACACCCTTGGCAACATCACTGTTCGGCACACGACCGCCGCCTAGTTCCGTTGTCGACCACAAACCACCGAAGGCGTCGGCAGGAAGGCCGAAACGACAAACCCTCCGGTCGCGGATACGACCGGAGGGTTCATCGGGGGAATGGATCAGTTCTTGATCAGCTCCGGGATCTCGGGCTCGTCCGAGGATTCCACCGCGTGCGGGTCGGCCGCCGCGCGGTTCGGCAGCAGGATCGCCATCACTATCACGATCAGGGCCAGCGCGGCCGAGATCAGGAACGCCAAACGCATGCCGTCGAGGGTGGCGGTGGCCGGTGCGGTGCCCTCGGCGATGAGCGAGGTGCTGCGGGCCGACATCACGGTGACCACCAGCGCGGTACCGAAGGCGGCCGCCACCTGCTGGATGGTGCCCAGCATGGAGCTGCCGTGTGAGTACAGGTGCATCGGCAGGGCGCCCAGCCCCAGCGTGAAGACCGGCGTGAACGCCGCCGCCAGTGACACCATCAGCAGGATGTGCAGGCCGAGCAGCTGCCAGTACGGCATGTCCATCGAGATCTGGGTGAAGCCTGCCAGCGAGGCGAAGATGCCGACCGAAGCGGGGATCACCAGCGTGCGCCCACCGAACTTGTCGAACAGCTTGCCGACGGTCGGACCGAGCAGACCCATCGCCAGACCGCCCGGCATCACCAGCAGACCGGTCTGCAGCGGGCTCAGACCACGCAGGTTCTGCAGGTACAGGGGCAGCAGGATCATCGAGCCCATCATCGCCAGGAACGCGATCGACATCAGGACCAGAGCCTTGGTGTAGGTGCCCTGCAGCAACACTCGCAAATCCAGCAGCGGAGTGCCCTTGCGCTGCAAGCTGATCTGACGCAGCGCGAACGCCGCGATCAGTGCCACGCCGCCCGCGGTGATCAGCGCCGCGGTGGAGTAGCTGTCACCGTGGAACTTGCTCAGACCGAACACCAGCCCACCGAAGCCGAGGGCTGCCAGCGCCACACTGGGCAGGTCGAGCGTGCCGGGCTTGGGCTCGCCGACGTTCTCGAGCTGTCGCAGACCCAGCCAGGTGACCACACCGGCGATCGGCAGCATCACCACGAACAGCAACCGCCAGGAGTCGAGTCCCGGGATGTCGATCTGCAGGATCACACCGGAGATGACCGGCCCCATCGCGGGTGCGACCGAGATGGCCAGGGTGACGTTGCCCATCACGCGCCCGCGGTCCTTCTCCGCCACGACGGTCATCAGGGTGGTCATCAGCAGCGGCATCATCACCGCGGTGCCGCCCGCCTGGATGACGCGCCCGATCAGCAGCACCGCGAACGTCGGTGCGACGGCCGAGATCACCGTGCCCACGACGAACACGCCCATCGCGGACGCATAGGCCTGACGGGTCGTGACCCGCTGCAAAAACCAGCCGGTGGTGGGGATGATCGCGGCCATCGTGAGCATGAACGCGGTGGAGACCCACTGCGCGGCGACCTCGGTGACGTGCAGGTCGCTCATCAATCGCGGAATCGCGTTGATCATGATGGTTTCGTTGAGGATGACGACGAAGGTCGCGAGCACCAGCACGCGGATGACGGTCGGTGTCGTGCCCTTCGTCGTCGGCGTGGATATATCGGCTGGCATCGGGGACCTCCGGGAAACATGGGCGAGCGGCTGGGCGTGTGAGCTGTGGCCCGATGCCGAGTCGACGACGTCCCGGCACCACACGAGAAAAGACGGATTCGAACGGTCCAACTCATCGGGCGGGGGTCAGTATTCCGGTCGGGTACGACACAAATCACCTGATTTTTCTGATGCGCGTCGGTAGGTATGGAACGAAAACCGCAGGTCCGAGGAACATCGAAGCCGATCCGCCGGGAGGGGGTGAGCCTGGTCACTGGCCGATTCCGACTCGTCGCGCATCGGTGTGTTCCGCGGCGCCGATCCCGGCATGCGGAGTACAACGGATTGGTGACTGCATCGAGAACGTGGCTTGCTGTGGTGTGCGCGATTGTTGCTGCTCTCGGGGGTGCCACGGCATCGGCCGATCCGGGGGCGTACGTGGCGGGGGAGGCGCCGCTGGGCGGCAGGTCAGCTCAGATCGATGTGTACTCGCCCGCGATGGGGCGGGTGATCCAGAACAAGGTGATCAAGGCGGCGGGGGCAGGGGCGCCCACGTTGTACCTGCTCACCGGGGCAGGCGGTGGGGCCGACGGGATCTCGTGGTGGGACAACACCGACGTCCGCAATTTCTTCGCCGACAAGTTCGTGAATGTGGTGATGCCGGTCGGCGGCGCGTTCACGCTCTACACCGACTGGGTAGCCGATGATCCGGGTGTCGGCCGGGTGCGATGGGAGACGTATCTGACCCAGGAGCTGCCCTCGGTGATCGACGGTGCGCTGGGCACCAGTGGGCGCAATGCCATCGCCGGTGTGTCGATGAGCGCGTCGTCGGCCCTCGACCTGGCTATTCAAAGTGGATCGCGGTTCTCCGCGGTGGCGGCGATGAGCGGTTGCCCGTGGGCCGCCGACCCGCTGGGGATCGCGATGGCCAGCGCGCAGGCGGTGCGCGGTGGGGGCAATCCGGGCAACATGTGGGGGATTCCCGGTGGGCCGGGGTGGCAGGAGCACGACGTCTTCGCCAATGCCGGGCGGCTCGCGGGCAAGACGATCTTCCTGTCCGCCGCGACCGGCTTGCCCGGACCACGGGACCGCGGCTTGCCGATGCCGCCGATCGAAGCGCTCGCGGGGGCGTGCACAGCGGCCTTCGCCGGGCGGCTCGGGCAGCTGGGTATCCCGGCCGTGCACGTGCACCGCCCCACCGGGTCCCATACCTGGGGACAGTTCGAGACAGATCTGCACGAGGCGTGGCCGCATCTGGCCGCCGCTATCGGCTGAGCGACTCGCCCGGGGCCTGCACGGTCTCCGGCATCGGCTCCGCGGTGGGTGCGCTGCCGACCTCGTCGTCGCGCTTGCTTCGTCGATACCACCACTGCAGCACCCCGATGCCGGCCAACGCCAGCAGGGCGCAGGTCAGGCTGATGGACAGGCCGGGCGGGCGCCAGGTGACGGTGAGCGTCGCATTGCGGGTACCGGGGGGAATATCCACCGCGACAAAGGTTCCCGCGACGACACGAACGGGGATCTCGCTGCCCCCGAGCGTGGCGGTGTAACCGGGCCAGGCCAAGCGGGACAACACGATTCGCCCGCCGGTGCCGGAGGACACGATCGCGCGGTTGGTGAGGCCCGCTTCGGGCATGACGGTGGCGTGGACGCCGGATTCGTGGGCGATCAGGTCGCCGGGAGCGGGCAGCGGGTTCACCCGTTCCAGCACCCAGATCTGGTGTTCGTGGCCGGGGTAGTGGACGAACTTCCACCCGGCCGGAGCGGGATCGTTTCCCGCGTCGGGATACTGACTGCGTTGCAGCACAATGCGATCCAGCCGCATCAAGTCCACGATCGGTGTGTCGGTCGACGGTTCGACAGCGAACACCCTCCGGTACGCGTCAGGGCAGGTGCCGCCGTCCCATGCCATGCACAGCATCCCGGCGAAGGCCGCGTGCCCCACGGGCGTGTACCCGTTCACGTACTGCAGTCCGAGGTTCTTGGCATAGCTGCCCAGCGCGATGGAGCCGTAGGTGCCCGCGAGCGTCCGCTCTTCCTCGCGCACCATGATCCGGTCCGCCAGTTGCAGTGTGCGCCCGCCGAAATCGGGGAACGCCGCCGTCATCTCCGAACGGCGCTCCGGGAATCCGTAGGACATCGGGGTCTGTGGCGCCGACGCCACCTGGACGAATGCGATCGGGAACGTGGCGACGATGGTCAGCACCGCCGCGGCCGCGATCCCGCGAGCGCGCGCCAGCCATACCACCGCAGCCCCGAGCCCGAGCACCACGAACACCGCGAGCGCGTGGCGTTCGACGAGTTTCGGTGCGGCGGAGAACGATCGGATGAACAGCAGCGCGATCAGCGCCCCCGCCGCCGCGTACCGCCGCCGCGACGGCGCGAAGTCGCCGTAGCGACTGATCAGCACACACACCAGCACCAGCAGCGCGATCGCGAGCATCGGCAATACGCGAGCCGGCCATCGCAGCGGACCGATCGCCCCCGGCCCCGCCGTCCACAGGAGAGTGGCCACCGCGAACAGCGCGATCCCGCTCCACGCGGCGGCGGCGCGCGCGGCGGCCTTCCAATCGATGAACGCGAGCGCCGGAATCACGAACCACGCGATATAGACCATCGGCAGCGGCTGTACATGCCCCCACCACGCGGTGAACGCGGGCACGGTGCTCGGCAGGCTGGCGTTGAGCGATTCCGACCACGGCACGGTCAGGAACGGGTCGTTGTGGATGGTGGACACGTCACCGCGCCAGGTGGCCTGCGAGGAGAGCAGGATCGGCAGGTTCGCGATCATCGACGCCAGCACCGCGAGCCCCGAGGCTGTGAGCAGTCGCAATACCGGCGCCCACTGGCGTCGATACAGGTACTCACCCGCGGCGACGGTGGCGATCATCAAACCGGATTCGACTGCGGGGAAGGCGTATTGGATGGTCAGCGCGAGGTAGAGGAATACGAACACCGGGATCGGCCCGGTGCGTCCCCGCGCGTAGAGCACCGCTGAGGCCCAGGCGTGCACCAGCCACGCGGTGCCGGTGTGCGAGGTGAACCAGCTGGCCTCGTCGAAGAACAGGAACCACCCGCTGAACGGAAACGCCACGCCCGCGACCGCGGCCCACGGCGCGCGCGCACCGTAGGCCAGGCAGACGCGGAATACGCCGAGTGCGGCGATCGCCGAGAACACGAATTTCACGGCGGTCGCGTACATCGCGAGATTGTCGAACGAGGGCGCCAGCAGGTACACCAGCAACTGCGCGGGGTTGTAGAGCCCGGCTTCCTCGAGGCTGTAGTTGCCCGCCATCCATTCCCACGGCACCATCGCCGGGAATCGACCCGCCCGCAATTCGGTGCCGAGCAACTGCCACATCGGCACGTATTGGGCCTCGGTGTCATCGGTGTAGAAGTGCCGCGAATCGCCCAGCAGCACAGCGAGATACCCGACCAACACGGCCGCGACGACGACGCAGGCCCACTGCGCGACTTGTTTTCGCGGTTCGAGCTCCGCGCGTACCCACACGAGCGCGGGAGCTTAGGGCATCGAGATGAATCGAACAATAGGGCGCGGTATCCACACCGGAGTGGTGGTCGTTTGTCCAGCTCAGATGTGGTTAGTGTGGGGTTTGATAGCATGGCGAAACCCGAGCAGGACCCTTCGAGAGAGTCATCAATTGCAGTTCGAATTCGTCGAGCGGGACGAGACCTGGGTGGCCGGTCTACCGGTCCGCAGTCCCAAACGCGCACTCGGTGAGCTGCGTGACCGTGACCTCGAGGCCGCATGGTCAGCGGTCCTGCACCAGGACCTCGGCGGGCCGCTCGCCAGTGCCTACACCGACTACACCGGTGAGCTGAGCACCTACAACACCCAGATCGTCGGCTATCAGTGTGCTTCGCTCGAGCAGGTCACCCGTGGACATCTGGCCGCGCGGCTCCCGCGTGGCACCTACGCGCGCTTCTCCTCGGTCGGTAACTTCCCGCAGGTGATGACGGATCTGTGGACCCAAATCGCCTACGCCGAAGAGCACAACCAGATCAAGCGCACCTTCACCGGCGATTTCGAGTGCTACCCGCACGCCTACAAGATCGAGCTGTACCTGGCGGTCGACCCACGATGAGCTATTCGATCGTCGTGCGCGGTGCGGCGCTGTACGGAGGACTCGCGGTGCCCCGGGTGCACCCGAGCTTCAAGGTGAGCAACAGCGACCTGATCGCGTTCCTCAAGGACCGGCTGCGCGACCGCCCCGGCGGCGGCGAACCGCTGCACACGGTCTACGTCCCAGACCCGGCGGGCAACTGGAACGCGCTGGTAGCGCGCGAATACGCGACCCCGGCCGACGTGCCGGTCGGCGACCTCATGCTGCGCGTTCCCCGGGGGGTCTACGCCCGCTTCGCCCCCAACGGCGACTACCACGACCCGGTCGAAGACGTCTGGGCGCAGGTCGACGACGCGACCGCGTCCGCCGAGATCTCTCGCGCCTACCGCGAGGAGATCGAAGTGTGGCACGGCCCCGACACGGTGGAGTTGTTCGTGTCGATCACCGTTGATAGCTGAAGTGTTGCTGTCGTAAAACCATGTGGTCGGTTTGCTCTTTGTCGGGGCAGGATTAAGGCTCTGACCTGCATATATTTCAAACCGCTCTGAATGTTGTCGGGGAATTTGCCGCCTGTCTGGTGAATTCGTTCCGGATGACGGATACTGCGAGAGCACATCTCTTGTGGTTCAGCACACGGTGCGCTGGATCGAGTGCGCTCAACGGCGCGGAATCGCGTACAGGTACGGAGTTGTATGAGGTTGTCAATCCCCATCGGTTCGGTCGGTGATGTGGATGCAGGCGGATTGCGGTACCACGATTCCGTTACCGGTTATGGCGTGGAAATAGGCTCCCCGGCGGAACGGCCCGCGTTGTGGCGCCGGTACACGGAGGGTGCGCTGATGGTTTACCGCCATTATGGTGTCGAATCGGCACTGGACTACACCTCGATGCGCGACGGTGAATCCACCGCGATGTTCCTCGCGGTGGTCGATGCCCAGGGCGCCGTCGTCGGGGGATTGCGAGCTCAGGGGCCGCATGCGCTGGTGGACGAGGTCGATGGACTCGGTCCATGGATCGGAACCGAGGGCGAGGCCGCGCTGCGTTCCGAAATAGCCCGTTGTATCGCCGACGGCATCGTGGAGGTCAAGGCTGTGTGGTCGGATCGCACGGACCCTCGCCGATCCGAGATCGGAGCCTTACTCGCGCGCGGCATTGTGCACGTTGCCAGGCAGCTCGAAGCGCGACATGCTTTCGTCACCACGGCAATTCGAGGCGTCGAACGTTATGAGTCCAGTGGGGCCCGCCAGTTGACCGGCATTCCCGGCGTCGTCTACCCGGACGAACGCTACGTAACGGTGCCGTTGGCGTGGGATCTGGCCGACCAGTCCACGGCGACCCCTCGCCAACGCCGGTTGATAGCGGGCGAGCGTCAGCAACTGGAGTCGGGCGCTGACAGTTCCGTCTCCGATCCTGGCGGGGCGGTTTCGGCATGACCCACGATCGCGATTCTCTCGGTATTTGCCGACCCGTCATCCTCGATGCTCGTTTGCCCGAACACGCCGACGAGCTGTTGCGTCTGAGAAGTGAGCCCGGCATCGAGGTAGCCGACCTGCGACAGTCGATGCGCGAGGAGTTGCGCCGGGTGAACACGCCGCCGGACGCCGACCCTGCCGACGACCGATGGATCTATTACCCGTGGCGCAGAGCAGTGCTCGGCATCGTCGGTGCTCGCGCGTTTCGTGCTATCCGCCTCGATCGCAACCGGAACAAGCTGACCCGAGGCGAACAAGCGGAGCTCGGTCGCCGGTCCATCGGTGTGGTCGGCCAGAGCGTCGGCCACGCGGTGGCCTACACACTCGCGTTGGAGGGGACCTGCGGTCTGCTCAGGCTCGCTGACTTCGACACTGTCGAATTGTCGAATCTGAACCGGATCCCCGCGGGGCTCTTCGACATCGGCGTCAACAAATGCGTTGCCACCGCGCGTCGAATCGCCGAACTCGATCCCTACTTGCCCGTCGAGGTCTACACCGACGGTGTCGACGACGCGTCGATGGACCGGTTCCTCGATGGCCTCTCGGTGGTGATCGAAGAATGCGATTCGCTCGACGTGAAGTTCGCGGTTCGCGAGGGTGCCCGTCGCCATCGGATCCCGGTGTTGATGGACACCAGCGATCGAGGTCTGTTCGACGTAGAGCGTTTCGACACCGAACCGGACCGACCGCCGTTTCACGGACTGCTCGGCGACACGACCGGGCCGGATCTGCGTGGCCTGACCACCAAGGAGAAGGCGCCGCACGTGATGCGGATCCTCGACCCGAGGGAGCTGTCAGCGCGTATGGCTGCCAGCCTGGCCGAGGTCGATGAAACTGTGACGACCTGGCCACAGTTGGGCGGTGATATCCAGCTCGGGGCCGCGATCGCGGCAGCGGCGGTGCGCAGACTCGGCCTCGGTCACGATCTGCCTTCGGGACGGGTCAGGATCGATCTGGAGCGGGGGCTGGACGAGCTCGCCGAACCGGCCTCGGTCGACTTCGGGATGTCTGTTCCGGTCAGCACCGTCGATGCCGGTGCGGACAAGGCAGGTGCGTCGGCGATCGATCTGATTCTCGAAGCCGCCCAGCGCGCGCCGTCCGGCGGAAACACCCAGCCATGGACCTCCGAACTCGAGGGTGACGTGATCACCATCGCCCTCGATCCCGCTCGGACATCGGTAATGGACGTCGGCTATCGAGGTAGCGCCGTCGCTATCGGTGCCGCGCTGTACAACGCACGCGTTGCCGCGGCGGCTCACGGCTTGCTGGGACGACACCAGATCGTGTCCGAGAATCCGGCTCATCTCTCGGCCACCCTCCACCTCGCCGACGGGCACGATGCCGACCTCGCCGCCGAATATCCGCGGGTCCTCGCGCGCGAGACGAACAGACATCTCGGGACGGGGGCCGAGATGGATCCACTGATGATCGACGCGCTTTCCGAGGTAGCGGCGCAAGCCGGGGCCGATGTCTACAGCGTCGTGGATCGAAACGGCATCCAGGACGCCGCGGAGTTGCTGGGCGAATCCGATCGCGTCAGGTATCTGACGCCACAGCTCCATTCCGAGATGTACTCGGAGCTGCGATGGCCTGCCGATGACCTGCGCACCGGGCTGGACGTGCGGTCCCTCGAACTCGCGCCCGACGAGCAAGCGAAGTTGCAAATCGGCAGGCGGGCCGATGTCATGGAGCGCCTGCGCGCGTGGTCGGCGGGGCGTGCGCTGGGTGAATACACCCGTGACAGGGTTGCTTCGAGCTCTGCGGTGATCGCTGTATCGGTCCCGGTCAGGCCGGGCGACGAGCCCGATCTGACGGACTACCTGCGTGGCGGCGCGGCGGTTCAGCGTGTCTGGATCGCTGCCGCACGACAGGGGTTGGCAGTGCAGCCGGTGTCGCCGGTTTTTCTCTACGCCAGGAACACTGAGGATTTGCGCACCGTATCTTCGGAGTTCATAGATACACTTGCCTCGATCCACAAGCGATTCTTCGAACTGATGAGAGTCCCCGGGCGCGATGCGGTAGCCCTGGTACTCCGGCTGAGCTTCGCGCCCGCTCCGACAATTCGGAGCAGCAGACGCCCGGTACTCGGTTCGAGGAACCACGGATAGCACGATCGGAGATACGGTGCCTCGGCGAACGCTCGACTCGTTGGTGACCCAGGTCGCCTCGGAGTTGATGGGTGTCGACGCCACGACGCTGGTGCCGGCGAGTGAGCGCGTGCTCGCCGACCTGGTCGACCACTTCGACGTCGATTTCGCCTACCTGCGACACACCGACCGCCAGCGCGGGGCGACCATCCTGGTGGCCGAATGGCCCCAGCGCCTCGATCCGCCCGATCCCGACCCGCTGCGGGTCATCGCGTTCGACACGGCGGACTCGCTGTTCCGGGAGCTGGAAGAGGCGACGGAACCGATCGTCATCCGGCGCGGCGACACAGTTCCCGACTACCAGGAGACGATCCGCAGGTCGACAGGCTTCGACGCAGTGGTCACTGCGTGCGTTCCGCTCGTTTCCCGTGGACGATCCAGCGGCGTGCTCGGGTTCATCAAACGCGGCGACCGCGACTGGAGCGTGCGCGAGCTCAATGTCCTCAAGGCTATCGCGGCACTGTTCGCCCAGTTACAGGCTCGTGTCGAGGCGGAAGAGCGGTTGCGATACATCGCTTCACATGACGACCTGACGGGGCTCTCGAACCGCCGGGCGTTGCTCGAACACATGGAATCGCGGCTCTTGGCAGGCGAACCAGGCCCGGTGGCGACCTTCTTCCTGGATTTGGACAGACTCAAGGCGCTCAATGATTTTCTCGGACACAGCGCAGGCGATGCCTTCATCCGTTCGTTGGCCGAGCGGCTGACCGACAACGTCGAAGCGGGTGACATGATCGCGCGCCTGGGTGGGGACGAGTTCGTCATCGTCCCAGCCAAGACGATGGACGCCGTCGGAGCCGAGCTGGAGGCGACTCGGCTCCAGCAGCTGATCAGCCGGCGCGTGTCCGTCGGCAACGAATCGGTCAGTCGCGGTGTGAGTGTCGGTGTGGCACTGGGGATTCCGGGTGAAACCAGCGTTTCGGACGTGCTTCGCCGGGCTGACCACGCCTTGCTCGCGGCGAAGTCCGAGGGCGGCAACGGCGTTGTGGTGTTCTCCGACGCCATGCGCGCCCAGTTCGAACTGCAGGACGACGTCGAGCTCAATCTGCGCACGGCGGTATCCGACGGCTCGCTGGTGCTGCACTATCAGCCCGAGGTCGATTTACGCACCGGGCGAATCGTCGCGCTCGAGGCATTGGTTCGCTGGAACCACCCCACCAGGGGATTGTTGCCGCCTGGGGCGTTCGTCGCCGTGGCGGAGGCCACGAACCTGGCGGGTGAACTGGGACGGTGGGTTATCCGATCCGCGTGCGCGCAATTCTCCGATTGGCGTAAGCGCGGGCTCGCGGCGAACGTAGTGATCCGCATCAATGTCTCGCCGGTGCAGTTGGTCACCTTGGACTTCGTCGAACGCATCGAGGAAGTGCTCCGGTCGTTCGAGATCGACGGTAGTTCGATCTGCCTCGAGATCACCGAACATGTTGTGGTGCAAGACCTGGTGCGCACCCGGCTGACCTTACGTGCGCTCAAGCGGATGGGTGTTCAGATCGCCATCGACGACTTCGGCACCGGCTACAGCTCGCTGTCGCACCTCAAGGCGCTGCCGGTGGATGCGGTCAAGATCGACCGAGGATTCGTGCAACGTCTCGGCGACAGCAACGACGATCTCGCGATCGTGAAATCGATCATCGGGCTCGCTGGTTCGTTCGGTCTCGGGGTCGTGGGCGAGGGTGTGGAGACGGCGATGGCGGCGCGCACGCTCGTCGGGCTCGGCTGCTACCGGGCGCAGGGTTTTCTGATCGCGCGGCCGATGCCTGCCGCAGAAGTCGAGGCGCAGTTACGGGAGGGTCGGATTCCCCTCGATCTCGACCTCCCGCGCGCGGGGCGCGGCGTGACCCCGAGCTGATCGCGGATATGTCGCTGGGCACCTGGTTGCTGTTCGAGACCTTGACCCCAGATCTCGGTCCCACGCTGGTTGCCGAGGACTCTCGATCCAGACAGTGGACCGAGCCCGCGGGGCTGCACCGAAGAATCGGGGCGCGCCACGCCCGGTTGGTTGCCGACACGGTGCGACACTGCGCGGCGGGGATGGACTCGTTGCGCGTGGTCGAGGGCGATACCGTCGTTCTCGCCGAACCCGTTCGGTGTGCGTTCGACCGCGTCCACGGCGTCCAGATCTGGCTCGGCCTGCTCGACGCGCCGGTGCGGCCGAAACGGCGGGTCGCGGCCTGGGACTTCGACGCGATCGCCGAACTCGCCCACCACGGGCCCGGGCTCGAGGAACTCGTCTTCGCCAGGGAGCCCGCGCAGGTGCGGGTGGTGCGTACGCCGCCCGACGCGTTCGGGCGGATGGTTCGCTTCGACGGCAGGGTCGACTACTTCGACATGGCGACCCGGCTGGAACCGGGCGGGCACTGGCAGGGCGAAGTGGACATGCGCGGCGACGACGACCGCGTTCGCCGATTCCAGATGGTGACGCGGGCCCGGCCCGATGAGCGCAGGGTGAGCGCGTTGATGCACGCGATTCCCGAACTCGGTGACGATGCCGCGGCCGTCGATCCCGACGTCACGATGCTGCGCGCGGTGTCGCAGCGCAGCACGGACGGCGTCGGTTTCATCCTGTTGTCCAGTGCCGTGATCTACGAGTGGGCCGGTGAGCCACCGCCGCCGCTGGATCGATGGGCGGTGGAGCGACCGACCATCGATCCCGCCGATGCGGCCGCGCTGCGTGCTGCCTGCGCCGAGGTCGCCTCGCGCCCCGGCGCGACCCGGCGGCTCGAGTTGCGGGTCCGCTTCGCCGAGGGGGAATGGATTCGCGTGGACGCCGAGCTGATGACGATCACCACGGGGGCCGCCGGGCACGGGTTGCTGCGCGTCTGGTCGGCGGTCGACGGCGAGTCCGCTGACGCTTGATCCCTGACCGCCCGAGCCTGGTCGGTCCTGGTTCGATTTGTCCGTCGTCGACACGGGGCTCACGGACGAGGCGGTGCCGTCAGGCCCGAACAACGCTCGCCTGTCGGTGTGGCGCCGCAACGCCGGCAGAGGCGGGTTGGTCGCATCTTTCGACGCTGTTCACCCCGCGTTCCTCGTGCATAACCCCTGGGTAACCCGTGCGGCGCGACGATCGGCGTGTGCGCATCGTGCAGCTAGCCAATTTTTATGGCCCGCGATCGGGTGGGTTGCGCACTGCCCTGCACCATCTCGGTGAGGGCTATGTGGCAGCCGGGCACGAAGTGGTGCTGATCGTGCCGGGGTCGCGCCGGTCGGAGGAAGTGCTGCCGACGGGCGCGCTGCGGATCACCTTGCCCGCGTTGGGAATTCCATGGACCGGTGGATACCGGGCGGCCGATCCGCGGCGGGTGGCCGAGGTCTTGTCGGGGTTGTCGCCGGATGTGCTCGAGGTGTCCGATCGGCTCACGCTGCGCGGTTTCGGCCGGTGGGCAGGACGGCGCGGGGTGGCGAGCGTGATGATCTCCCACGAGCGTCTCGATCGGCTGCTCGGCCAGTTCCTGCCGGGGCCCGCCGCGCGCCGCTGCGCCGATGTCGCCAACAGGCGCACGGCCGACGACTACGACATGGTCGTGTGTACCACCGACTTCGCGCGCGAGGAGTTTCTGCGGATCGGCGCGGCGAATGTGGCGCTGGTGCCGCTCGGTGTCGACCTCGATCTGTTCAGCCCACGCCGCCGTGACCTGGGGCTGCGGGCGGATCTCGGCGTCGCGGGGTATCCGATGCTGGTGCACTGTGGACGGCTGTCGGTGGAGAAGCGGGTCGACCGGAGCATCGAGGCGGTCGGCGCCCTGCATCGAGCCGGGGTCCCCGCGCGCCTGGTCGTCGCCGGCGACGGCCCACGCCGCGAGTCGCTGGAACGTCGCGCCAGGATGCTGCCCACCCTGCCCGGTGGTGAGCAGGCCGTGCACTTCACCGGCTTCATCAACGATCGCGCCCAGGTCGCGAAACTCCTTGCTACAGCGGATGTCTCACTGGCGCCCGGCCCCCACGAAACCTTCGGCCTCGCCGCACTGGAGGCCTTGGCCGCGGGCACCCCGGTCGTGGCCAGCCGCTCCTCGGCCCTGGCCGACATCGTCACCACCGAATGCGGAGCCATCGCCGCCGACCGTCCCCGCGCCTTCGCCCGAGCCGTCACCGACGTGTTGGCCATGCCGACCTCCGGCCGCCGTCTGGCCGCGCGCTCCCGCGCAGAGCAATTCGGTTGGCCACGCGCGGTGGCGGGAATGCTCGCGGTGCTCGGACGCTGACCCCGCCGTCGGTGGCCACTTACCTGCGGCGGCTCAATCCTGCGAGCGGGCAGCCAGCACGGCGTCATAGAGCTCGCGACGGGAGGCGCCGCGGCCCGCCGACACTTCTGCGCAGGCGTCCTTGAGCCGCATACCGCCGGCCACCAGAGTTTCGACCTCGTCCACCAGTTCGGCAGGTTCGGCCGAAACCGGTTGGGAGCCTTCGAGAACCACGGTGATTTCGCCGCGGGCGCCGTCGGCGGACCAGGCGGCCAGTTCGCCCAGCGTGCCGCGCACCACTTCCTCGTAGGTTTTGGTGAGTTCGCGGCAGATGGCGGCGCGGCGGTTCGGGCCAAGGACGGTGACCGCGTCGGCCATGCAGTCGGCGAGACGATGGGGGGCCTCGAAGAAGACGATGGCGCGTTGTTCGGAGGCCAAGGTACGCAACCACTCTCGGCGCTGACCGCCCTTGCGAGGAGCGAAGCCGTCGAAGCAGAAGCGCTCCACGGGGAGGCCGGACAGGGCCAGCGCGGTGGTGACCGCGGAGGGACCGGGCAGGCAGGTGACCGCAAGATTGCGTTCCACGGCGGCCGCGACCAGCCGATACCCGGGGTCGCTCACCGACGGCATGCCGGCGTCGGTGACCAGCAGGACCGTCAGGCCGCTCTCGATGTCGTCGAGCAGCGCGGGGATGCGGGCGGTCTCCACGTGGTCGTAGAAGCTGACGATGCGACCGGTGATCGTGACGCCGAGTGCCTTCGCGAGCGTCTTCGTGCGGCGGGTGTCCTCGGCGGCGACCACGTCGGCCGAGCCGAGCGCGTCGCGCAGTCGCTGCGACGCGTCGCCGATGTCGCCCATGGGGGTTGCCGCTAAGACCAACACAGTGTTGTCCCGCCTCTCCGGTATTTTGGCCGCAGGCGATCGAGTACGGCGAGCGGTGCGTGCGACGAGCAGGTTAGTGGCGCCCCGCTCATTCTGTCAGGCGAGCGTGCCGCCCTTGTGCGCGCGTAGGTGGGGAAACGAGGGGGCACAGTGTCGGGGTCGGACTTCAGTAGGCGTACCGCCTACGATCGGGGCGTGATCCCGGTGACCGATGAGCGCGCGATGCCCCCGTCGCGCCCCGCGTCGGCGATGGTGAGTCCCGCGCCACTGCGCCCGGCCCGCGATTTCGGTCCGCTCGACACCGCGCGCGGCTGGGTGGTCACCGGCGTGCTCACCCTCATCGCCGCGATGACCCGGTTCATCAACCTGAACTACCCGACCGACGCGCGGACGCCGGTTTTCGACGAGAAGCACTACGCTCCGCAAGCCTGGCAGATGGTCACCGGCGGCGGTGTGGAGGACAACCCCGCCTACGGTCTGGTCGTCCATCCGCCCGTGGGCAAACAGTTCATCGCCATCAGCGAGGCGATCTTCGGCTACAACGCGTGGGGCTGGCGCGCGACCGCGGCCTTGGCGGGCACGATCCTGGTGTTGCTCGTGGTGCGGATCGTGCGCCGGATGGCCAGGTCCACGCTGATCGGCGCGGTCGCCGGGGTGCTGCTCATCGCCGAGAGCCTGACCTTTGTCTCCTCGCGCATCGGCATGCTCGACATCTTCATGTCGTTGCTGGTCACGGCAGCTTTCGGCTGCCTGATAGTCGACCGCGACCAAGTGCGCGAGCGGATGGCTCGCGCGGACCTGGCGGGCCGGGTCGCCATCTCGGACTGGGGCCCGCGACTCGGCGTGCGCTGGTGGCGCTTCGGTGCGGGCGTGCTGCTCGGACTCGCGTGCGGCACGAAGTGGTCGGGCGTCTACTACATCATGTTCTTCGGCCTGCTCAGCGTGGCCTTCGACGTGAGCGCGCGACGTGCGTACGGGGTGCGCAGGCCGTGGCTGGGCACCCTGATCCGCGATGTGGGGCCCGCGCTGTATGCGCTGGTGGTGATTCCGCTGGTGGTGTACCTGTCCTCGTACTGGGCGTGGTTCGCCAGCGAGAGCGGGGTGTTCCGGTACGCGGTGGGCAATCAGGTCGGCAGCGGCGGCGCGTTCGCGTTCGTGCCCGACGCGCTGCGCGCACTCTGGTACTACCAGGGCGAGACCCTCGACTTCCACTCCAGTCTCACCAATGCCGCGGGTAACCACCATCCGTGGGAGTCCAAGCCGTGGACCTGGCCGATGGGCCTGCGCCCGATGCTCTACTACTACGCCGACGGCACGGTCACCGGTTGCGGTGAAACGCAGTGTGTGAAAGCTGTGATGGCCGTCGGCACGCCCGCGCTGTGGTGGCTGGCGCTGCCGCTGATCGGCTGGATGGCGTGGCGTTCGGTCGTGCGCAGCGACTGGCGCTACGCGGCGGTGCTGGTGGGCTACGGCGCCGGGCTGCTGCCCTGGTTCCTGACTCTGGACCGGCAGATGTACTTCTTCTACGCGGTGGTGCTCGCGCCGTTCCTGGTGATGGGAATGGCGCTGGCGCTCGGTGACATTCTCGGGCCTGCCAGACCCGCGGGGATACCGCGCAGTCCGACGGGAACCTACCTACCCGCGCCCGTGAACGAGCGGTACGCGCTCGGATTGCTGATCGTGAGCATCTATCTGGGCTTGGTGATCGCGAATTTCGTGTGGCTGTGGCCGATTCTCACAGGTCAGGCGATCACGCCGCAGAACTGGCAAGACCACCTCTGGCTACCCAGCTGGCGGTAGGAGCAGGGTCGTTCAGGTGTTCTGTGCTCGGTGGACGAGGTCGATGGCGTCCGCGTCGCCGAGGCCGAGTCGCCGGACGGTCGTGACGTAGTCGACGGCGGCCCGGCTGGCGATGTCACGGGTGGGGTCGCCGGAGGAGGCGATGAAAGAGCCCTGGCGGCCGCGGGTTTCGAGCACACCGTCGGCTTCCAGTTCACGGTAGGCGCGTGCGACGGTGTTGGGGGCGATGCCGAGCTCGGCGGCCAGCGCGCGGACCGTGGGGATCTTGGTGCCCGCCGTGAGCGTGCCCGCGCGGACCTGTTCGATCACGGCCATCCGCAGCTGCTCGTACGGCGGTTGCGTGGTGTCGGTGGACAACTCGACGTGGAACACGTTGCTCACACCTCGTCTCGGGACAGCGGGCAGGACATGCAGCGGGGGCCGCCGCGGCCGGAGCCCAACTCCGAGCCGCTGATGGTGATCACTTCGATCCCCGCCTCGGTCAGGCGCGAATTGGTCATCTCGTTGCGTTCGTAGGCCACGACCACGCCGGGCGCGAGGGCGAGGGTGTTGTTGCCGTCGTCCCACTGTTCGCGTTCGGCATCGGGCCCCTCGCGACCGGTATCGATCACGCGCAACTTCGCGATGCCCATCGCCGCGGCCGCGGCGGGCAGGAAGGGTTCGGGTCCGGTGATGCTGATGCGTTCGAGGTCGCCGCGCCCGGTGAAGCCGTCTTCGCGGCGGATGGTGAACGCTTCCAGCGTCTTCCGTACACCGGGATACATCACCACCGCGTCGGTGTCGACCATCGTGCAGACGGTGTCCAGATGCATGGTCGCCCGGTTCTGCGCGATCGGCACCACCAGCACGGTATGCGCGAGGTCGTCGTCGAACAGGCTGCGTGCCAACGCTTCCGCGCCCGCCGGCGTCGTCCGTTCGCCGACGCCCACGGCGGCAACGCCTTTGGCGAGCAACAGCACATCACCGCCCTCGATCGGCGCGGTGTGCGATTCGTAGGCCCGCCGCACGCCGAGGAAGCGCGGATGGAACGCGTAGACCAGGTCGGTGAGCGAGGTTTCCCGGCTGCGGGCGGGCAGCGCCAGCGAGGTGATCGCGACCTTCGGGCCGACCCAGAACGAGGAATCGCGGGTGAACAGCAGATTCGGCAGCGGATCGATGACGAAATCGCCGCCGTGGTGCATGCGCCGCACCAGGGAGGCGGCGTCGGGACCGAACGGCAGCTCGTCGAAGGTCATCCCGGCCATCAGGATGTCGGCGAGTGCGGGGGCCTCGAATTTGCGCAGTTCGGCGGCGAGCTGGTCGGCCAGGCCGTGGCCGAGCCTGCGGGCGTCGACAGCCGCCGAGATGCCCTGAATCCTGGCCGCGCCACTGGCGCTGAGGGTTTCGGCCAGCAGATCTGCCAATAACAGCACCTCCACCCCGCGCTCGCGCAGTACGGTGGCGAAGGCGTCGTGTTCGGCTTGCGCGCGCTCGACCCAGGGGATGCCGTCGAAAAGCAGCTGATCGTTGTTGCTCGGGGTGAGTCGGCGTAGTTCCGCGCCGGGGCGGTGCAGCAGCACCGTCCGTAGCCGGCCGACCTCGGAGGTGACGGTCAGGTGCGAGTCGGGGGCAGTTCCCATCTGCAAACCGTAATGCGAGGACGGTGTGTCTGCGAGCCGCAACGCGCTGGATTCGGCCGGTCGTGTGCGTGCTGCCACCCTGTTCCGCTCATTTTTCGTACACGACACGAATACCTGAAGTATTGTTGAGGTGGAACGTGGGAGGAGCTACAGATGACGATGGCCGATTGGCAAACGAAGGAGCTGACCCCGGGGCAGCTTTCCGATCGTAGTGGAGTCGCAGTGTCCGCATTGCACTTCTACGAACGCGAAGGTCTCATAACGAGCCGTAGAACCAGTGGCAATCAACGTCGGTATTCTCGCGAGACCCTGCGCCGGGTCGCCTTCATTCGCATCTCGCAGCGCGTCGGAATCCCGCTCAGTGAGATCCGATCAGCGTTGGACCGCCTGCCCGAAGGTCGCACCCCGACCCGTCGCGACTGGGAAAATGTGTCGACGACCTGGCGGGAAGATCTCGACGACCGCATCACCCAGCTCGTCCGTCTGCGCGACAACCTGACCGGCTGTATCGGCTGCGGCTGCCTCTCGCTCGGCTCGTGCAAACTCGTCAACGAGCACGACCGGCTCGGTGCGGAAGGCCCCGGCGCCCGCGTGCTCGATGTGCAGGTGAACTGCCCACCGAAATCCGGCTGCGTATAGCCGTTGCCGGAGACCTCGTGCATCATCGCGGGTATGACTTCTCTGGATACCAAGGCGAAGACTCTGCTCGAACTGCACCGTCCGGGCAATCCGGTGGTGTTGCCGACCGTCTGGGACGCGTGGTCGGCGAATCTGGCTGCGGCCGCCGGTTTTTCGGGACTGACCATGGGCAGCCATCCGGTGGCCGACTCGATCGGCCGCACCGACGGCGAGGGGATGAGCTTCGATGAGCTCCTCGCTCGCGTCACTCAGGTCACCGCCTCGGTCGAGGTTCCGGTCTCGGTCGACATCGAGTCCGGCTACGGCCTCGAACCGCTGCAGCTCATCGACGGACTCCTCGCCGCGGGCGCGGTCGGCCTCAATATCGAGGACACGGTCCACAGCGAGGGCAAGCGCCTTCGTTCGCCCGCCGAACACGCCGACCTGGTCCGCGGTCTGCGCGAGGCAGCCGACGCGGCAGGCGTTCACGTGGTGGTCAACGCCCGCACCGATCTGTTCCTGCGCCAAGACGGCGAAGAGGCCGACCGCCTCGACCGCGCGATCGCCCGCCTGACCATGGCCGCCGACGCGGGGGCCGACGTTCTCTACCCCGTCGGCAGGCACGCCGACGCCGACCTGCGCCGCCTCACCACCGACCTGCCGTTGCCGGTCAATGTGTTCGGTCAGCCCGGCACCCCGGCCAAAGCCCACTTCGCCGACCTCGGCGTGGCCCGGATCAGCTTCGGCCCGTTCCTCCAGGCCGCACTCGGCGTCGAAGCCACCAACTTGCTCGCCGCCTGGAAGTAGCGGCGCCGATGCCTGGCGCACGGCGAAAGACCGTGCGCCACAGCACGTTCGACTATTCCTTCGGCTCGAGGTAGCGCGGGAAGATCGGCTCCGGCGCAGGCAGGTCGAGGCCGGGGGCCAAGGGTGTTGCGATGTCGGCGAAGGTGCGGCCGTCCTGGGCGAGCAGGTCCAAGATCTTGGCGGCGGAGCCGGGCATGACGGGTTGGACCAGGATGGCGACGATGCGGACCACCTCGAGGGTGACGTAGAGGACCGTGGCCATGCGGGCCAGGTCTTCTTCGGTGCCCGACTTACGCAGCGCCCACGGGGCATTGGCGGAGAAGTAGCGGTTGGTCTCGCCGAGGGTGAGCCAGATGGCTTCCAGGGCCAGATGCATCTGCTGGACGTCGAATTCGGCGCGGCACTTGTCGAGCAGCGCGTTGGCGCGGTCGAGCAGCACGCGGTCTTCGTCGGTGAACTCGCCCGGGGTGGGGGACTTGGCGTCGCAGTTCTTGTTCACCATGGTCAGGCTGCGCTGGACCAGGTTGCCGAACTCGTTGGCCAGATCGCTGTTGATGCGGCCCGCGATGGCGTCGTTGCTGTAGCTGCCGTCCTGGCCGTAGGAGATCTCGCGCAGCAGGAAGAAGCGCACCTGGTCGAGGCCGTAGGTCGACACCAGCGACAGCGGGTCGACCACGTTGCCCGTCGACTTCGACATCTTCTCGCCCTTGTTGTACAAGAACCCGTGCACGAACACCCGGTCGGGGAGGTCGATCCCGGCCGACATCAGGAACGCGGGCCAGTACACCGTGTGGAAGCGGGTGATGTCCTTGCCGATGATGTGCAGGCTCGCGGGCCAGAACTTCTCGAACGCGGCGGAGCCGGTGTTCGGAAAGCCGACGCCGGTCAGGTAATTGGTGAGCGCGTCGACCCACACGTACATCACGTGATCGGGCTCGCCGGGGACCGGAACGCCCCAGTCGAAGGTGGTGCGCGAGATCGACAGATCCTTCAGCCCGGCCTTGACATAGCTGACGATCTCGTTGCGCCGGGTCGAGGGCGCGATGAACTCGGGGCGGTCCTCGTAGAGGGCCAGGAGCTTGTCCTGGTACGCCGAGAGCTTGAAGAAGTAGTTCGACTCCTCGGTCCAGGTGACCGGGGTCTTGGTCTCGGTGGACTCGCGCGTGCCGTCGGCGAGGAGAGTCGTCTCTTCCTCGTTGTAGAACGCCTCGTCGCGCACCGAGTACCAGCCGGAGTAGTTGCCGAGGTAGATGTCGCCGTTGGCGAGCATCCGCTCCCAGATGGCCACGCAGGCGGCCTGATGGTCTTCGTCGGTGGTACGGATGAAGCGATCGAGGGAGATGTCGAGCGCCTTGTCCATCGCCTCGAAGACATCGGAGTTGCGGGCCGCGAGCTCCTGTACCGGGATGCCCTCGGTGGCCGCGGTCTGCTGCATCTTCTGACCGTGCTCGTCGGTGCCGGTCATGAAGAACACGTCGTACCCGTCGAGTCGCTTGAAGCGGGCGATCGCGTCGGTGGAGATGTATTCGTACGCGTGGCCGATATGCGGCGCACCGTTCGGGTACGCGATGGCCGTCGTGACGTAGAAGGCGGGCGCCTCGGCGCCTTCGGCTGCACTCATGATGCCCACTACTGTAATCCGGGTGGCAAACACGAATCGTCCGGCTCCGCCCGTTCCCGCGCCGCTCGCGCCGCTGATCGATGCCCACACGCACCTGGACGCCTGTGGCGCAACCGATGCCGCGTCGACCGCGGTCATCGTGGATCGCGCGGCCTCGGCCGGTGTCGGGCACGTGGTGACCGTCGCCGACGATCTCGCCGCCGCGCAGTGGGCCGTCAAGGCGGCGCAGTGGGATCCGCGGGTGTACGCCGCCGTCGCGCTGCACCCCACCCGGGCCAACGCCCTCGACGACAAGGCCAAGGCCGAGCTCGAGCACCTCGCCAACGATCCGCGCGTGGTCGCCGTCGGGGAGACGGGCCTGGACTACTACTGGCCGGGCAAGCTCGACGGCTGCGCCGATGTCGAAACCCAGATCGAGGGCTTCCGCTGGCACATCGACCTGGCCAAGCGCGTGCGCAAACCGCTGATGATCCACAACCGCGAAGCCGACCACGACCTGCTCACGGTGCTGCTCGACGAGGGCGCGCCGGACACGGTGATCTTCCACTGCTTCTCTTCCGACGCCACCATGGCGCAGGCCTGCGTGGCGGAGGGATACGTACTGAGTTTCTCCGGCACCGTGAGTTTCAAGAACGCGCATGAACTTCGCGAGGCCGCCGAGTTGGTGCCCGACGACCAGATCCTGGTGGAAACCGACGCGCCCTATCTCACGCCGCACCCATATCGCGGTGCGCCGAACGAGCCCTATTGCCTGCCGTACACGGTGCGTGCACTCGCCGAGGCGCGTGGGCAGGACCCGCAGGAACTCGCGGAGATCACCACGGCGAACGCGCGCAGGCTGTATCGGATTCGTTAGCCCGATTCGTCTGGTCGGTAGGGGACTGGACGATAAACGTGAGTCGGCTCACAATCGGCCGTCGACTTCGTTATCTACCAGCACCGTCTATATCGAATCGTGATCTACGATCCCGCTGATCGGACCGTCCGGTGTTGTCTACTGCGCACCTCGTCGTTATCGTCCTGTAATCATGTCAGCTTTTGCGCGGATCAACTCGTCACGTTCACCGCTGCTGTTCGCAGCGGTGGCGGCCATGCTGCTGATTTTGCTCGTCGGCGCCTCATTGGCCATCGTCAACCACAAGACGGTCGCGCTGGTGATCGACGGCGAGCGGACCGAGCTCACCACGATGTCGCGTGATGTGCGCGCCATCCTGGCCGACGCGGGCTATGAGGTCTCCGAACACGACGAGGTCATCCCCGCTGCGAGCGCCAAGGTCGGCGACGGCGCCACCATCACCTTCAACCGGGGCCGCGAGATCACGGTCACCGTCGACGGTGTCGAGCGCAAGGTATGGACCACCGGCACCACCGCGGGCGACGCGCTCGCGGCGATGCAGATCCCGTCCGATACCCACGTGGTGCCGACCCGAACCGAGAAGCTGCCACTGGCCGGCGCGGCGCTCAGCGTGTTCACCCCGCGCAATGTCTCACTGATCGACGGTGACGCCGCCCCGGTCGATGTGCGCCTGGCCGCCGCGACCATCGGTGAATTCCTCAGCGCCGCCGGCGTTCCGCTGGCGAACGAGGACTTCACCGAGCCCGCCGCCGATACCCCGCTCGCCGAAGGCATGCAGGTGGTGGTCACCCGCCAGCGCACCGAGCAGCGCACCGAGACGCTGCCGCTCGATCCCGCTGAACTGGTGATCGAGGACGTGACCATGAATATGAGTCGCACAGTCGTCGAGAGTCCCGGCGAGCCGGGGCTGCACGAGGCGACCTTCGCGGTGAAGATGGTCAACGGCGTGGAAGCCTCACGCGTGCAGGTGAATTCGAACGTGATCACCCCGGCCCTGCCGAAGACGATTCGTAAGGGCGCCAAGCCGGGCACCGAGGTGCCCCCGGTCCGCGACGGTGCGGTGTGGGATGCGCTGGCGCAGTGCGAGTCGACGGGCAACTGGGCGATCAACACCGGAAACGGTTACTACGGTGGCATCCAGTTCGACGAGAGCACCTGGGCGCGGCAGGGCGGACTGAAGTACGCCCCGCGGGCCGACCTGGCCACTCGCGAGGAGCAGATCGCGATCGCCGAAGTGACGCGCGCACGTCAGGGATGGGGCGCCTGGCCTGCTTGCACGGGGCGCTTGGGCATCAGCTAGCAATCTCCGCTCGCCGCAGCGCTGATCCTCGAGCGCCGAATCGCCTGTCGTTCCGGGCCTGCGCTCCGGTCGATCTGTACACTCGTCCAGGATCTGATCGCCTGGTAGAGAGACGGAACTGTGCTGAAGAACCCGATTCGGGCGTCTGCTGTCGCCGCACTGGTCGCAAGCGCCGTAGCGGCAGGCGGGGTCACCCCGGCGATGGCCGAAACTCCCGGATCGCTGATCTCGGTGCAGGCCGAACCCGCCGGCTTCCACGGCCTGGACCGGGGATCGTCCGTCGAATACTGGATGTCGGATTCGGCGGGTGTGCAGCGCCGGGCCAGTGGTGCGATGTTCCTGCCCGAGGGCGACGCCCCGGCAGGCGGCTGGCCGGTAGTGGCCTACGCCCACGGCACCTCGGGTTCCGGCCCGAACTGTGGCGGGCAGGCCGATCCGGAGCTGGGCGGACTGCCGCAGTATCGCGTGTCCGAGGACCGGCTGCTGAAGCGGTTCGTCGACCAGGGCTATGCCGTGGTCAGCCCGGATTACCTCGGGCTCGGCCGCTTCGACACCGGCCCGCACCCCTACCTCGAGGTCCGCAGCGAAGCCACCGCCACCATCGACCTGGTCCGCGCGGCGCGCGAGGCCAACCCCGACCTCTCGCGCACCTGGAGCGCGATCGGCGTCTCCCAGGGTGGTCACGCGGCCTTGAGCGCGGCGCACGTGCAGGCGGAATATGCCCCCGAACTGGATTTCCGCGGGGTCGCCGCGATCGATCCCGCCTCGGATGTGGAGAAGATCCTGCCGTTCCTCGGTCCGGCCACACCGCCGGTGCCGGGACTGTCCAGCGCCACCACTTCGTTCGTCGTGAGCATCCTGGCCGGTCTGCGCGCCACCCGTCCCGAGCTCGACATCGACTCCTACCTGACCCCGCGCGGCAAGGAGATCGTCGACGCCACGGGCAGTCAGTGCCTGGACGAGATCTTCGTCTCCACCCAGGGTGTCGCCTTCGCCGACCTGCTCGCGCGCCCGCTCGCCCCGCTGCGCGAGCCGCTCGCGGCCTACATGACGCTGCCGACCAGTGGTTACGATGCCCCGATCCTGCTGTCGATGAACGTCGCCGACATGGTCGTACCGTCACCCCTGCATGCGGCGCTGGTGGCCCAGTTCGCGATCAACGGCGTCGATCAGCAAGTGGTGCCCGGCAACGGCCAGCACGGCTCGGCCTCGCCCGAGCAACTCGCCGCCATCGACGGTTTCCTCGCGCGCGTCAACGCCGCCCCGACACAGCGCTGAGCTGCCCCATCGGTGAGGTTGGTAAGTTCTAGCAGTGTCCGCACCAGAGAATTCCGCCCGAGGTAGCCGTGCCGCATTGCTCGGTCCCGCCGAGGTGCGGACCCTGGCCGAACGCTTCGGCGTCCGACCGACCAAGCAGCTCGGACAGAACTTCGTGCACGACGGCAACACCGTGCGTCGCATCGTGTCCGCGGCGGGCGTCGGCGCGGGCGATACGGTGCTCGAGGTCGGTCCTGGTCTCGGCTCGCTGACGTTGGCGCTGCTCGACGTGGTGGACCAGGTGGTCGCCGTCGAAATCGACCCGGTGCTCGCCAACTATCTCCCCGAGACCGTCGCCGATCGCGCACCCGGCCTGGTGCAGCGCCTGCGCGTGGTCGAGGCCGACGCGCTGCGGGTGCGCCCGGAACAGCTGCCCGCCGTGCCGACCGCGCTGGTGGCGAACCTGCCGTACAACGTGGCGGTGCCCGTGCTGTTGCACCTGCTCGCCACCTTGCCGAGCATCATGGTGTCGCTGGTGATGGTCCAGGCGGAGGTGGCCGACCGGCTCGCCGCCGAGCCGGGCAACCGGGTGTACGGGGTGCCGAGCGTCAAGGCGGGTTTCTTCGGCAAGGTCCGGCGGGCCGGTCACGTCGGCACGCAGGTCTTCTGGCCGGTGCCGCGCGTCGAATCGGGTCTGGTGCGGATCGACCGCTACGCCGAACCGCCGTGGCCGATGGACGAGGCGCATCGCCGACGGGTGTTCGAGGTGATCGATGCGGCGTTCGCGCAGCGGCGAAAGACGTTGCGGGCGGCGCTGTCCGGATGGGCGGGATCGCCCGTCGAAGCCGAGCGCAGGCTCGTCGCCGCCGGTATCGATCCGACGGCCCGGGGCGAGACGCTCGAGACCGCGGCGTTCGTCCGCTTGGCTGCCACGACGTAGACGCCTGAATCGTGGGTTCGCGCAGGCGAACCCGCAGTACACCGGCCGTTCATCGGGTCCGGTTGTGCACCCCTGTGAAAGCAATTGTGGACAACCGGTTTTCGCACCGGTCGGAGTTGATCATGCTCGGCCGGTGGCGCTCCCGGTGGCACGCCGAAAATCCTGTCGCACCGCGCTCGGGCGGGGATGTGGATGACATTGTGGATGATTCGATGCGCGGCGCGACGCGGGTGAACCGCCGGTGAACGACGGGTCGAGCACTCGGTCCTGCCGGATGAGACGCAGGCGGCGGTCCCATCCGGCAGGAACACAGTGTCTTCGCACCGTCGGCGCGGAAGTCAGGCGCTGAGCGCGTAGCCCGCTTCGTCGACTGCCGCGGCTACCTCGGTCTCGGCGAGTTCGCCCGCGCTGTCGACCCGGACAAGGCCGGTGGCGAGGTCGACGTCCACACTGGTGACGCCGTCGATCTTGCCGATCTCCTGCTTGACCGAGCTCACGCAGTGCCCGCAGGTCATCCCCGTGACGGTGTAGGTGGTGGTGGCCATGGCCGACTCCTTCGCTCTTCGAACATACGGTCCAGGGGTATGTCCCCGACATGAACGAACATACCCCCTACGGGTATCTGGCGCAACCCTGCGATCGGGTGGCCCGCATTTGACGTGCGTACTCGTCGGTGGAACCTATTACGCTGGGTAATCGTGCTGTCAGTTGTGCCCAGCCCGGTCGTCGTGCGAGCTCCGTCGAAGGTGAACCTGCATCTCGGAGTCGCTGACCTGCGCCCGGATGGATACCACGACCTGACCACTGTTTTTCAGGCGTTATCCCTGGCCGACGACCTGCGGCTGGCGCCATCGGCCTCCCTGACCGTACGGGTCAGCGGTGAAGGCGCTGCCGAGGTCCCCACCGACCGGACCAACCTGGTCTGGAAGGCAGCGGTGCGGCTGGCGCACCTGGCAGGCCGTGCCCCGCTGGTCGAGATCGCCATCACCAAGGGGATACCGGTGGCCGGTGGCATGGCGGGCGGCAGCGCCGACGCGGCCGCGGCCCTGGTGGGCCTGAACGAACTGTGGGACCTCGGGCTGACCCGCGACGAACTGTCCTCGATCGCCGCCGAACTCGGCAGCGACGTCCCGTTCTCCCTGCACGGCGGCACCGCCCTCGGGACCGGCCGCGGCGAACGCCTGCTTCCGGTGCTCTCGCGCAACACCTTTCACTGGGTCCTCGCGCTGGCCAAGGAAGGGCTGTCCACCCCCTCGGTCTTCCACGAACTCGACCGCCTACGGGCCGAGGGGGAGCCCCCGCGCCTCGGTGACCCGCAGAAACTCATGCAGGCACTGGCCGCAGGCGACCCCCACACCCTGGCGCCGCTGCTCGGCAACGACCTCCAGGCCGCCGCCCTGTCCCTGAAACCGGAACTGCGCCGCACCCTGCGCGCGGGCGTCGGCGCGGGCGCCCTGGCCGGGCTGGTCTCGGGGTCGGGGCCCACCTGCGCGTTCCTCTGCGAATCGGAGGAGGCCGCGATCGGCGTCGCGGCGGAGCTGGCGGGCGCGGGCGTGTGTCGCAGCGTGCGCACGGCCAGTGGGCCGGTATCGGGCGCACGGGTGCTCGACACCGAGGCGCAGTCCAAACGCTGACCGACCACGGCCGTGGCGGCGGGGGCAGAGCGGCCGACGGCCGGTCCTCTATGATTGAGACCAACAGATCTTGTATGGACATGGGTAACTCGCCGGGGACGGGCCAACTGATCCAGCAATCCAACGTATGCCGCCGACGTACCGCCTCCCCGCGCCCGAGTCCGGCCCACAGTCGCGGGGGAGGCGGAACAGGCGAGCAACACCTATGTCCAACCTGATCAACCTGGAACAGGTCTCCAAGAGCTTCGGCGTCAAGCCGTTGCTGGATGACGTCTCCCTCGGGATTCACGCGGGGGAACGGATCGGGGTGGTGGGTCTCAACGGTGGCGGTAAGACGACGTTGCTCGAGGTCCTGACCGGACTGGAGCCGCCGGACAAGGGCCGGGTCAGCCGGGTGGGCGGGCTGCGGATCGCCGTGGTCACCCAGCGCGGCGTGCTGCCCGAGGGGGCGAGCATCGGTTCGATCGTGTTCGCCGGGCTGTCCGACGATCTCTCGACCGCCGACATCGCCGACCACCAGTGGGCCGCCGATTCGCGCGTGCGCTCGATCCTCGAGGGCATCGGCATCGCCGATCTCGGCCTCGACACTCTCGTCACGAATCTCTCCGGTGGCGAACGCCGCCGCGTCGCCCTGGCCGCGGCCCTGGTGCGCGACCTGGACCTGCTGGTCCTCGACGAGCCGACCAACCACCTCGACATCGAGGGTGTGCAGTGGCTGGCCGAGCACCTGGTCGCGCGGCGCACCGCGCTCGTCGTCGTCACCCACGACCGCTGGTTCCTCGACACCGTCGCCAACCGCACCTGGGAGGTCGTCGGCGGCAAGGTGGAGGCCTATGAAGGCGGCTACGGCGACTGGATCTTCGCCCGCGCCGAACGCGCACGTCAGGCCGACGCCTCGGAATCGCGTCGCGCCAACCTGGCCCGCAAGGAACTGGCCTGGCTGCGCCGCGGCGCGAAGGCCCGCACCTCCAAGCCGCGCTACCGCGTGGAGGCCGCCGAGGCACTGATCGCCGATGTGCCCGCGCCGCGCGACTCGGTCTCGCTGGCCGCGTTCGCCCGCAAGCGCCTCGGCCGCGTGGTGATCGAACTCGAGGACGCCACTCTCACCACTCCCGACGGCCGCGTGCTGGTGGACGACCTCACCTGGCGGCTCGCGCCGGGCGAGCGGGTCGGCCTGGTCGGCGTCAACGGATCGGGCAAGACCACGCTGTTGCGTGCGCTCGCCGGGGCTACCGAGCCCGCCAAGGGCAAGCGGATCCAGGGTCAGACCGTGCAGATCGGCTGGCTGCGCCAGGAACTCGACGACCTGCCCACCGATATGCGGGTGCTCGAAGCCGTCCAGCAGGTCGCGCAGCGAATCATGCTCGGCGACAAGGAGATCTCGGCCGGCCAGCTCGCCGAACGGCTCGGGTTCACCCCGGCCCGCCAGCGCACCCCGGTCGGCGACCTCTCCGGTGGTGAACGCCGTCGCCTGCAGCTCACCCGCATCCTGATGGCCGAACCGAACGTTCTGCTGCTCGACGAGCCGACCAACGACCTCGATATCGATACCCTGCAGCAACTCGAGGACCTGCTCGACAACTGGGCGGGCACGCTGGTGGTCATCAGCCACGATCGCTACCTGGTCGAGCGCATCTGCGATTCCACCTGGGCCCTGTTCGGCGACGGCAAGCTCACCAACCTGCCCGGCGGCATCGACAGCTACCTCGCCAAGCGTGCCGCCATGGCGGGCAACACCAAGCCGCTCACCGCGAAGACCGGCGGCACCGCCACGGATTCGTCCGACCGCCGCGCCGCCCGCAAGGAGCTGTCGAAGGTCGAACGCAGCATCGCCAAACTCGACGAGCGCGAACAGAAACTCCACAAGGCGCTGGCCGATGCCGCGACGGAACCGGACAAGCTGGTCAAGCTGGGCACCGAGCTGAAGGAAGTCGTCGCCGACAAGGAAGCAGCCGAAGAACGCTGGATGGAGCTGGCCGAGCTCGGGGAGAACTAGGTCGCGGTGTCGCGGCCATCGTTGATCACGACCGGCAGACATGTCTGGACGAAGTCGGCGCCGAATTCGGTGAGCAGAATACTGCGGTAGCTCACCTTCGTGCCGAAACCGGGGCGCTTCAACGCTTCTCGCACCTGCTCCTGGGCCTCGATGACCTGGTAGCGGTGCGGGTTGCCGACCGGTTCGCGGGTGGACTCGATGAGCCCGAGCCTGCGCAGATTGGGCAGGTACTGCGGCACCCGGTTCGGAAACCGCAGGCCCGCGTGATCGCCCAGCAGGGTGAGTCCGCTGATCAATCGTTCGCCGCCGAACGCGCGTTGCCTGCCGGTGCGCACATCGATGGCGGGTTGCGGACCGTCGACGTGCAGGAATCGCAGGATCCGTGCCTCGTCGGGCGTGATCTCGGCGAGGATGCCGGGATATGCCGGATGCGTATCGGGCTGCGCGGCGTGTGTGCTGGCGGACAGGCGAAGCAGTTCGGCGCCCTGCTCGCGCAGGGTCGGCGCGCCGTCGGCGCGGTGGTGGTCGGCGCCCGTCGGCAGGCCGAGCGCGTGCCGAAGCCGGTCGCGCACTTCGGTTTCCGCTTCCGCGAGCACCTCGTTGGGCGGGTTGCCCGCCATGCTGCCGCGCAACACCGTGACGGTCACCCCGAGCGCGGTGTCCAGGGTCCACAGCGTCATACCCGAGGCCGCGGTCAGCGCGACCCGCGCCACGCCGGTCGCCGCCCGCACCGTACGTGCCGGTGAGACGGGCAGCAGACCGCGCTTGTCGGCGGAGGTCTCCAGCGGCGGCACCGATCGTCGCACCACTTCGGTGGACGGGGTCCCGTCGTCTACATCCATGTCGTCGCTACTCCTGTTCCGAAGACCAGGATGTGAGCGTATCCGGCGAGCAGCCCCAGCGCGCCACCATGGACGAAAAGTAACCATTCGTCCTGTTTGATCGCCGAGCGCAACATGTCGACGAAGTCATGTGGCGAAAGCGCGGACATCTGCCGGGCGATATATTCGTTGACCTGCCTGCCCTGCTGGACATTGAACGCCGGGTCGGCGAACGCCATCGGCGCGATCGTCATCGCCTGAGCGGTGAGAGTTGTTTGCAGCGAGTCGTATTCGCGGCTGCCGAGCATGAATTTCACGGCAGGCCGGGCAGGGCCGAGTGCCCGGTCGGCGGCCGGGCGCAGGGTGTCCTCGAGCATCTGCAGGGTGCGGTCCGAGCGCGGGCCGTTGAGCAGTTCGTCGCCGATGTTGGCCACGGTGACGACCTCGGTGGACACCAATGCCGCGTAACCGGCGGTGATCTCGGGTTGGCGCTTGATCAGCAGCCCCTGCCGCCACGGGCACCACCACTTGGGCGTGGCGGGCGCGAAGATCATGTTGAGGCCCACCCAGTTCACCACCCAGCCGATGATGATGCCGCCCACGGGCAGCACGACGAGCGGTGAGAGCCCGGTGGTGTGCAGCGTCAGCACCAGCAACAGCCCGCAGGGCGCGCCGAAGTAGAAGCCGAAGTTCTGCATGAACCGCAGTTCCTTGGCGCCGAGTACCTGGAACAGCTGGTTGAGCAATTGCGGGCGGGCCTGGAAGTAGCGGATCACCATCTGCTTCACATCGAGCAGCTGATCTATATTGGCGCCGAGTTCCATGGTGAGGTCGCGCAGGATCTCCGGCAATTGCGAACGCACCCGCTGATGGATCATCTCCCTGACCTGAACAGGCAGGTTGTACCAGAGCTGCGGGTGTTCACGGCGCAGGATCACTTCGACGATGTCGCGGATCTGCGCGTCGGCCACCTCGGCGAGATGTTCAGCCAGCTTCTCCGGATCGAGCTCGCGGTAGAAGTCGGAAACACTGCCCAGCTTGGACAGTCCTTTGTCGACCGCGATGCTGGCCATCTTGTCGGCGCGCGAGGGCACGATGCCCTGCCAGCCGATCCGGCCGTCGTAGCTGAGCAGCGGCAACACCTGGATCCGCTTGGGCAGGAAAGGGAAGACCGCGCGCAGACCGGGCAGCCGGAAACCATGGAATTGAATCGGCTGGAACAGCATGAGAATGCCGGACCAGTTCGTGATGTAACCGATAATTCCTGTGAAAAGAGGAATGGTCAGAATTTCTAGCAGGAGTGTCGGGTGTAACCCGAACACACTCTCCAACACGACACGCCCTCCTGCCGATACCCGGTGACCACCGCCTCACCGGGAACCAAAATTTATCACCCCCGCGGCGAGGTGACCCTACTGTGAGATGAGGAACTGGGTCCATTCGTCGTGTGTCAGGCCACAGGGTAGTGTCTGAGACATCAGTCACAGAACCTGTCCGGAATGCCGTACTCACCCTTGCTAGTCGGAACAATGACCATCACCACATTTCGTGACAGGCCACAGCGGTGCATTCAGGGGGCGCGCGGTGGCAGCACTGTTCACATGGCGAGACTTCGGAGTAGGACGTGACAGACGACAGGACCGGACAGGACCTGGCCCGTGCCGGTACCCGCGCCGTCGAGCGCAGCTCGGATGTCGAGCAGCGACAGATCAGTAACGAAGCGCGGTTGATCCGCGGCGTTTTCCGCGCCGCCGGACTGGCCGCCGGTACCGCGGTGCGCGGCAGCCAGTGGGCTGTCGGCACCACCTATGAGGTCACCAAGGAACTGGCGCAGGCCGCGCTCGACGGCGAGTCCTCCGCCGATATCGCCGAGCGCACCGGCAACGCCCTGCGCTCCATCGCACGCAGCGCACTCGGCGTCACCGAGGGGTCGGTACGCGAGATCGTCAGCTACGTGCCCACACCCAACGGCGGGTCGCAGCAAGCTGTCGCGGTCGGCCCGTACCTGCGCTCGGCTACCACCGACGACCTGCGCCGACGCGGCGACGCACTGCTGGCCCGTTCGGCCGATGTGTACTTCACCGAAGACGTGCATCCGGCCTACGACCGCATCCTCGACGAGGTCGCGCCCGACGAGGCGCGCATCCTGCGATTCATGGCGCTCAACGGTCCTCAGCCCTCGGTCGACGTACGCACCAACCGCCCGCTCGGCATCGGCTCGGAACTGGTGCAGGGCGACCTGACCTCGGTTCCCGAGCAGGCGGGCGTGCGCTACCCGGACCGTTCCCGCTCCTATCTGATCAACCTCAACCGGCTCGGCCTCACCCTCACTTCCGACGACCCGGTGGTACTGAGCCGGTACATGGTGCTGGAAGTACAGCCGGTCGTGGAGCAGGCGCTCAAGAAGGCGGGCCGCGCGCCGAAGATCGTGCGCAAGAGCCTTCGCCTCTCGGAATTCGGCGAGGATTTCTGCCGCACCTGCTTCACCATCGGGTAGCCCAGACAGCTGTCGCCGGCGACGCCGGAGGTCACACTCCGGTGTCGGCAGTGATAGCGATCTGATACAGAATCAGCCGCGAGCCG
>JACIXH010000289.1 GCA_014360565.1 Nocardia sp. | reverse complement strand
CAGGAAGTGGGCGTTCATCATCAGGTGGGCGGCGTGCGAGTCGACATAGGTGTCGAAGATGCCGCCCAGGTACAGCGCGTAGAAACCTGCGACGAAGATCAGCGACGCCACCACGGGCTGGGTGAGGAACCGCGAGACCGGGTTGTGCACGGCCGCCAGGATCCACTCGCGCGGGCCGGGTACTCCCCCGCGTCCGGCAGGTGGGAGCGCGCGTAGCGCCAGGGTCACCGCGCCACCGAGTGCGAGCAGGATCGGCGTGAGCATCGACAACGCCATGTGCGCGCCCATGTGCACACTGAACATCGCCGGTGCGTAGCGGCCGACCCCGGACGACGTGGCGAACAACAACACCAGACAGCCGCTGCACCAGGCGATTGTGCGCCCGATCGGCCAGGCATCGCCGCGCTTGCGCAGCCGGCGGACCCCGAGCAGATAGAGCGCGGCGAGCACGATCGCCAGGGTTCCGAAGATCAGGTCGAACCGCCAGTCGAACAGCAGACGGCTCACCGCGGGCGGCCCGGAAAGGGTGTAGCCCAACTCCACCTCGACCGGCGTCGGCACCGTGGTCGGCGGCGGCGGCGGGGTACGCCCGAGGCCGACGGCAAGGCCGATGGTGGCCGCGAAGATCAGCATCTCCACGCCGGCGAATCGGATGAGCGCACCGCGGTCGCGCGGGTCGGCGGCCAACGCGGGCAGCGAGGCGCGTCGTTGCAGGTAGCCGATGGCGCCGAGCACCAGCAGCGCGGCTGCCTTGGCGAGCACCAGCCTGCCGTAGGTGGTGGTGAACAGGTCCGAAGCGGGCACCCGCACCCAGGCATTGATCACGCCGCTGAGGCCGATCACCACGATCGAGATGGTCGCGGCCACCGAGAACCGCCGCGCGGCGATGTCGGTGTTCGCGCCGCCGCGCATCGCGTGCGCCAGCACGGCCACCAGCCCGCCCACCCAGACCGAGGCCGACACCATGTGCAGGATCAGCGAATTGGTCGCCACGTCGTGGGAGCCGCCGGAGGACGAGTGCCCGGTCAGCGCCAGCGGCATCATGGTCGCCAAGGCGCCTGCCAGCAGCACCGGCGTCCAGCCCCAGCGCAGCGCCCACCGGCAGCCGATCGCCACGATCAGTGCGAGAAGCACCGTTGTCCGCCAAGCGCCAGCAACCTCGACCTGCGTGATCACCGGCCACAGCACTTCGGGTCGCCAGATGAGGCTCAGTGGCTGACCGGTCGTGTCCGACACCGTCAACGGCACCAGCAGCGCGGCACTGGCCGCCCACACCAGCGCGGCATGCGAGGCCCGCCGCACCGCTCGGTACCCACCCGCTTCGAGCAGCCCGCCATCGCGCGGGGGCAGCAGGAACGCCGCGAACAACAGCGAGCCGACCGTCACCGCGGCAGCCAGATCGGCCACCGCACGCAGTGCGGGCAAGCCATATGTTGTCAACGCGCCCGGATCGGGTATACCGAGCAAACTGAGCGCGTGCGCCGCCGACAACCCGACCACCATGGCCGCGACCACCGCCGCGATGCACCCGGCCACGACACTGAGCAGACCGAACGACGACGCCGAACCCGATTCCGCAGGTGGGCCGCCGTCTACGGCGGGACCAGCGGAGGAGTCCTGCGATAACGACATGACAACGAGGGTAGTTCGGCGTGCCCGGCCACGCCCCGATGGGGCGCAACACCCGATACCGCGCTCGCCGCACCGGTCGGTCGCTATACTTTTCGGGCTGGACAGCATGGCCGAGTTCGGCCAAGGTAAAAGCGACTGCCTCCGTAGCTCAGTTGGATAGAGCAAGGGCCTTCTAATCCCTAGGTCGCAGGTTCGATTCCTGCCGGGGGCGCAGAACCCCCCTTGACCTGCATGGTCAAGGGGGCCACGGGTGGTCGGGCGGTGCGATGGCGGGGCGGCACTCGGTGCCAGGTAATCTTTCGGCCCATGTGGATCATCCTTGCCATCTCCGTGGTCAGCTCGGTCGCCATTGCGATCTTGTTCGCGACAGGCTTCCCCAAGGACTGAGCGTTCCGCGGGTCGACCGCGCGCAGACAAGCACCGGCGATCCAGGCCGTTTCGGTCCTGATTCGTGGCGATCGGCTTAGAGTTGACTGATTGTGCGGGGCAATGCGGCGGGGGATGGTGGGCTTGCTTTCGCAATGCGGCGTCGTCGCAAGCCAGGCACTTTCCGGGTGTATTGGACGTTGGCGCGGGCGGGGTTCAAGCGGCAGGCGCAATACAAGCTGGCGATGTTCGCCGGGCTTTTCACCAATTGTGTGTTCGGGTTCGTTCGTGCGGCGGTGATGCTCGCGGCGGTGCGTGCCGCCGGTGACTTCGGCGGCTACGACGAGGGAACCATCGGTGCGTACGTGTGGTTGTCGCAGGCGCTGCTGGGCGCCACCCAGTTCATGGGACCGCCGATCGACCTGGTCGACCGGATCAAGACCGGTGATGTCGCGATCGACTTCCTGCGCCCGGTCGACGTGCAACTGGGCTACCTGGCCACCGACATGGGCCGCGCCGCGTGCACGATCCTGCCGCGCGGGGTACCCAGTATCGCCATCGGCGCCGCCACCTTCGGCCTCTCGATGCCCGACACACCGACGGCATATCTACTCGGTCTGATCAGTGTGCTGCTCGCGGTCGCGCTGTCGTTTCTGTGCCTGTTCGCGGTGGCCCTGATCGGGTTCTGGGTGGTCGAAATCCGCGGCATCCGGGTGCTGTACCAAATCGTGGGAACCTTTCTGGCCGGGCTTTTCGTCCCGGTGCACATGTTCCCCGACTGGCTGCGTGTCGTCGCCATGTCTACGCCGTTTCCGTCCATCCTGCAGGCGCCGATCGATACGCTGTCCGGGCGGGCCGCCGGCTCGGAAGCCTTGGTCATCGTTGCGATACAGGCCTTCTGGGTGCTGGTGATCGGACTGCTCGGCAGGGTGTTGCTGCGGGCGGGACAACGCAGGCTGGAGGTACAGGGTGGCTGAACCGGATTCGGCGCGCATCCTTGCCGGGACCTGGTTCACCCCCTATCTCGCAGTATTGCGTTCGCGTGTGAAAGCACAGCAGGTGTACCGGCTTTCGTTCGCCATCGAGGTGTTCAGCGCGTTCCTGATCGGGTTGGTGGAGTTCGGCGAAGTGTGGGTCATCTTCCACAACGTCAAAACCCTCGGCGGACTCGATGTGGATGCGGCGCTGCTGCTGTTCGGCCTGTCCAACACCTCTTTCGCGCTGGCCCAGGTGGCGGTCGGGCACCTGGATTCGCTGCCGGCGATGATCCGCATGGGTACCCTCGACGCATATCACCTTCGCCCCCAACCATTGCTGTTGCAGTTGGTGACCAGTGACATCTCCTTACGCAGGCTCGCCCGTGCCGCCGTTGCGGTGATCGTGCTCGGGATCGGACTGTGGCGCAACGATATCGACTGGGGCATAGCCCCGGTTATCTTGATCGTGATCACCCTGATCAGTGGAATCGCGCTGTTCTGTGGCCTTTTCGTATGCGCAGCCGGACTACAGTTCTTCCTGATCGACGGTGCCGAGCTCACCAACAGCTTCACCTACGGCGGTTCGTTCGCCGCGATGCAGCCGGCCTCGGTGTTCCCGACACCGCTGAAACTGTTGTTCGGGTTCGCGATTCCTGTCGCGTTCACGGCGTACGTACCGACCGTCGCCCTGCTCGGATTGCCGGGGCCACCGCTGCTCCCGGCGTGGTCGGCGTGGCTGACGCCACTCGCCGCGGCATGGGTCTGGCTGCTCGCATCAGCGGCATGGCGAATCGGCACGAGGCACTATCAGGGAGGCGGGGGATAGCAGATGAACGACAATGACAACGACAGCGAAGACCGCGAACCGATCATCGACATCGACGACCTCACCCGGCAGTTCACCGTCTACCGCAAGAACGGCAGCCGCTGGCGCCGACATCGCGACACCATCACCGCCGTCGACCGGATGAGCTTCCGGATCGAACGAGGCTCGGCGGTCGGCTATATCGGCGCCAACGGCGCTGGCAAGTCGACCACCATCAAGATGCTCACCGGCATCCTCGTACCGACCACCGGAACCGTGCGCACCTGCGGCCTGGAGCCGGTGCGCCAACGCAAGGAACTCGCCTCGCGCATCGGCGTGGTCTTCGGGCAGCGTTCGCAACTGTGGTGGGATCTGCCGCTGCACGAGTCGTTTTCGATCCTGGCGGCGATCCACCGCCTCGATCCCGATATCGCCGACAAGCGGACCCACGAACTGGTGGAACAGCTGGAAATGGCAGACACCCTCGATACCCCGGTCCGGCAGCTCTCGCTCGGTCAGCGCATGCGTGCGGAAGTGGCGGCCGCGCTGCTGCATTCGCCGGAGCTGGTGATCCTGGACGAGCCGACGATCGGCCTCGATGTGTTGTCCAAGCAGCGATTACGTGAGTTCCTGCGCGCCGAACGCATCGAGCGCGGCACCACCTTGCTGCTCACCACCCACGACATGGGCGATATCGAACGACTCTGCGATCGGGTGCTCGTAGTCGATTACGGGCGGCTGGTGTACGACGGTTCGCTGGCCGGGCTCGGCGCCACTGTCGGCGCGCGCCGGGTGCTGGTGGTCGACCTGGCCGCTCCCACACCGGATCTCGATGACCTGCCGTGCGGGGCCCAGTTACTGTCCAGTGAGGCGGGCGGCATGCGCCAGCGACTGGCCTTCGACGCGGAGAAGACCACCGCGGCGGCTTTACTGGCCGCGGTGTCGGACCGGGCGCAGGTGCGCGATCTGTCGATCGAGGAACCCGATATCGAGGATGTCGTACGCCGGATCTACGAGTCCACTCGCTGAACTCAGGCTGCCCCGTCCGGGTTTCCCGCGTACATGCTCACCTCGCCGCCTTCGCCGAGGAAGGCGTTGACCAGCATGATCCGCTGCGCGCGCAACTCCTCGTCGTCGGGGGCGCCGGTGGTGATCGAAATCTGCGGGATGGCAGCCCAGTTCACGACATAGCGTTCGGGTGGCCCGGCGTCGCCGGACAGTCGCGCGAGCCGGAACACCGACACCGCACGACGTTCCATGAGACCGCGCACGACATCGGCGATTCGCTCTGGGTCTTCCAGCGCGAAGAGGAACCCGAAGGTCAGCTCTGGCGAGGACACGTATGCCGGCACAATGAACGAGGTTAGTGCATAGGGCGGCGAATGGTTGCCGCAAATGTGCCACCGCGGTTACCGACTGGTGCTCACCGGGAGATCCCGCCGTAATGGTCGATAACGATTTCCGCCGACGCGCCGAGTTCATACACCATACTGTTGCGCGTCGCCGCCCGATCGCGCTTTCCTGAAAGGGTCCCGATTTTCCCCGGGCCGTCTTCTCCTCCCGCAGCGCCGCGGATTCTTGTCGACGTCCGGGCGGGGCTACGCCGGCGCCGGGGAGTGCACCCCACACGTCCTCTTCGGCGCCGGCGTATCCGTGCACCAATGCGTCATCGGGGGCAGCCATGCCGATCCATCACGGCCATCGACTGGACGCCGCACAGCTGCCGACACCCTCGGCACTGTTGCGGGCTTTTCTGGGAACCGACCACCCCGACCCGACGCCACACCAGGTTCTCGACGCCGCGCGCGGGCTCGCGAACTGCCACGATCGCCGCCACAGAATCCTCGAACAGGCACGCGATCCCGCCACCTCGGGCAGCGCCGTAGCGGCGTGCGGGCGCCTGGTCGAGGAAATCGACAGCGACCGCATCGCGCTGATCGCTCGCATCGACGACTGGGTCGCCGCCCATGTCGAGCACCGCGACGGCGCCTCGCTGCACACCGAGACCCTCGGCGCGGTGATCGACCGGATGGCCGCGAAATGGGTTGCCGCGCACCTGGCTCTGGCGGCGCAAACGACGACGACACCACGGCAGCGGGAGGCTCGCACCCATCTGCAATGGTGTCGTCTTGCCGAATTGACCGACGGCTATCGGGATCTGATCACCGATGTGACCGAACGCCGCAGGCGGTTACCGGTGTGGTGAAGGTCAGGCCTTGTCGCGCGGTTCGGCTAGCTCCGGCGCGGCATCGAGGTCTTCGACGAGCGGTGCGTCGAGGTCGGCGGTCTCGGCGACTCCCGCTTCGACGAACTCCGCTTCGGCCCGATCCTGGGCCGCATCGTGACGAGCGGCAGCCGCGGCTTCTCTCATCTCGATGACGTCGGTGACGAATTCACCGATCTCGCGGGCAACCTCGGCGACGGTTCCGGTGATGAGGGTCGCGATCTTGCCGACCCGCTGGGCACCGGATGCCGTCAGTTCCTGGACCAGATCCTTATTACTTTCGAATTTGCCGACCATTTACACGCCCACTTCGGTTGCCTTCCGATTACGCATAACGATAACACCGGGCTCGGTGGCCCTCTTCACGAAACGATCGGGCACCGAGAGCAGGAAGATCTTGGCCCAGACCGAACCGATCTGCTTGGAGAAACGACCGGTGTTGTAGGGCAGGCCGTACTTCTCGGCCAGCGCCTTCACCTCGGGCGCGATCTCCGGGTACCGGTTGGCCGGGATATCCGGGAACAGGTGGTGCTCGATCTGGTGCGACAGGTTGCCCGACATGATGTGGAACAGCCGCGAGCCCGTGATGTTGGCCGAGCCGAGCATCTGGCGCACGTAACACTCACCGCGGGTTTCGAACTCGGTCTCCTCCTTGGAGAACGTCTGTACACCCGAGGGGAAGTGTCCGCAGAAGATGATCGAGTAGGTCCACACGTTGCGCACCAGGTTCGCGGCCGCGTTGCCTGCCAGCATGGACAGGAACAGCGGGCCGGTCAGCGCCGGGAACATCACGTAGTCCTTGAGGACCTGCTTGCCCGCCTTCTTGCCCTGCCCCTTGAGCAGTGGCTTGAGGTCGGACCACTTGCGCTTGCCCTTGACGATGTTGTCGGCCTCGAGGTCGTGCAGCATCACGCCCCACTCGAAGAACGTCATCAGCAGGAAGGCGTAGAGCGGGTTGCCCAGGTAGTAGGGGTTCCACTTCTGCGCGGGGTCGATCCGCAGGATGCCGTAACCGATGTCGCGGTCCATGTCCACGATGTTGGTGTAGGTGTGGTGCATGTAGTTGTGCGAGTGCTTCCACTGGTCGGCCGGGCACACCGTGTCCCAGTCGAATTCGCGGGAGTTGATGCCGCGCTCACGCATCCAGTCGTACTGGCCGTGCATGACGTTGTGGCCGATCTCCATGTTGTCGAGGATCTTCGACACACCGAGCGCGGCG
>JACIXH010000288.1 GCA_014360565.1 Nocardia sp. | reverse complement strand
GTGTGGCGGGGTGCCGGGTTACACGTGAACGATCGATTCCCCCTCGACGCGAACAGGTTTGGCGGCCAGCGGCCGGTTCGCGGGACCGCCGCGTACGGCGCCGTCGAGCCCGAACCGGCTGCCGTGGCACGGACAGTTGATCGTGCCACGGGCCACCGTCGCGACCTTGCACCCCGCGTGCGTGCAGGTCGAGGACAGTCCGACGAAATTCCCCGCGGTCGGCTGCGTGATCACGGTGTCGCCGACGATCACCCCGCCACCCACCGCAACGTCGGCCGCCTTGACCAGCGCGCCCGCGGGCGCCCCGGGGTCCGGTGGCGCGACGGGGGCCGATTCGCTCGTCGCCGAGCTACCGCATGCGGTCAGCGTCGCCGAAACGGCCAGCACGCCCGCACCCACGACGGCGGTGCGGCGGTTCAGTGCGAACTCATCGATGGTCATCGGTCGTTCTCCGATCAGAAAATGCGGCCTCGCGCGACCAGCTCCTTCCTTGTCAACGACCCACACCCACTTCCGATTCGGCACAGTGATGCCTCGCGTGCGGTTTTCGTCCCTGGCGTGAAATCACCGCACGCATCCGGGGGAATGGGTGGGCAGGCGCATCGCGTCGCGTCGGCCGTACGTCGCCCTACACCTCCAGGCGACCGATTGCATGAGCCTCATGGTTCCCGCATTCGGCCGTGATCTCGGCTGGGAGCCCGTTGCGCCCGGCCTGTTCGCCGATCTGGACAACGGCCACTACTTCTCCACTGCCTGACGGCGGGGAAAAGTTCGGCTCCCGAGTACCGGGGCTTCGCCGACCGGGCGCTCGACCGGGGACCGCCATCGCGACGACACCGGCGAATGACAAGGGTGCGGCTCGTGTGAAGGACGCTGAGAATGCTCGTCCACGCATCACAGCAAGCGGAATTCCATCATCGCGATCGCATCGTCGACCGCAGTCGCGAGTGCGGCGAGCCGACTGGTCGGATCCGGTGCCGACAGCGCCGACTGGCGGTCGGTCGGGCCGATCGGCAGTCGGGCGGCGAGCTCGTAGGAGCGGGCGGTCGGGTCGTCGGACAGCCCGTCCAGCGATGCGGACGGCGGTGGGCGGCGGATGCCGTTGCGGCGCGCGAACTCGGCGGTCAGGGTGTGCAAGCGGTCCGCGCGTTCACGCAGGCTCGCCAGCAACGCGGTGTCGTCGGTGCCGGGGCCGTCCGGCCAGAGCGCGGCTTCGGCCCGGGGATACGGGGCGTCGTCGAGCCACTTTTCGACCCGGATACGGTCGGTTCCCTGGCAGCGCAGACGGTATCGCGACCCGGGCAATTCGATGACCTCGGTGATCCGGGCGACGGTGCCCACTTCCGTGCGCACCTCGCCACCGCCCACCTCGTGCCCACGCGCGATCAGCACAACACCGAATTCTGGGTCCCGCCGCCCGTCCGTGCAGTCCTCGACCAGCGCCACGTACCGCGGTTCGAAGATCTGCAACGACAGCGATTCGCCGGGTAGCAGCACCGCGCCCAGCGGGAAAACAGGTATCTCCACCGTCCCAGCATGCCCGGTACCGCGGGGGTCACGTCCATCCGGCGCGCTCATGCCGTGTCCTTTCAGCGGATTCGGGTCCGCTCGTCCGTGGCGCGGGACAGTACATCCCCGCGCCATCGGGCGCCCTCCGTGACGAGGCAGGCCGCCTCGTCGAGGCATCGACCGTTCACGCGGTGGCGATCGCCTCGAATACCGTCGGATCCACCAGGGTCGAGGTGTCGCCGAGTTCGCGCCCTTCGGCGACATCGCGCAGCAGCCTGCGCATGATCTTGCCGCTGCGTGTCTTGGGCAGTTCCGGCACGATGTGGATCTCACGCGGCCGCGCGATCGGACTGATCTCGAGCGAGACCGCCGCCTTGAGTTCGGACACGAGGTCGCCGGCGCCGCTTGCCGAACCGGTGAGGATGACGAAGGCGACGATCCCCTGGCCGGTGGTCTCGTCGGAGGCGCCGACCACGGCGGCCTCGGCGACGGACGGATGCCCGACGAGCGCGGATTCCACCTCGGCGGTGGAGATGCGGTGACCGGACACGTTCATCACGTCGTCGACGCGCCCCAGAATCCACAGATCGCCGTCGGCGTCGAGCTTGGCGCCGTCGCCGGCGAAATACCAGCCTTCGGAAGCGAAACGCTGCCAATAGGTTTCGCGGTAGCGGTCCATGTCGTTCCAGATCCCGCGCAGCATCGACGGCCACGGCTGATCCAGGACCAGCAGCCCGGATTCGTCGGAGCCCAGCGGTGTGCCTTCGTCGTCGACGACCTTGGCGGAGATCCCCGGCAGCGGGCCCATCGCCGCGCCCGGCTTGGTCTCGGTGACGCCGGGCAGTGGCGAGATCATGATGGCGCCGGTCTCGGTCTGCCACCAGGTGTCGACGATCGGGGTCTTGTCGGCGCCGAAGACTTCCCGGTACCACCGCCAGGCTTCGGGGTTGATCGGTTCGCCGACGGAGCCGAGCAGGCGCAGGGTGCTCAGATTGTGGGCGTCGGGGATCTCGCGACCCCACTTCATGAAGGTGCGGATCAGGGTGGGGGCGGTGTAATAGATGGTGACGCCGTATTTTTCGATGATCTCGAAATGGCGATTCTCATCGGGGAAGTTCGGGGTGCCCTCGTAGACGACCTGCGTCGCGCGGTTGGCGAGCGGTCCATAGACGATGTAGCTGTGTCCGGTGACCCAGCCGATGTCGGCGGTGCACCAGTAGACGTCGTGTCCGGCTTTGTGGTCGAAGACGTGGTGGTGGGTGTAGGCGGTCTGGGTGAGGTAGCCGCCGGTGGTGTGCAGGATTCCCTTGGGCTTTCCGGTGGTGCCGGAGGTGTAGAGGATGAACAGGGGATGCTCGGCGGGGAAGGGCTGCGCTTCGTGCGAAGGCGAAGCGACAGCGACGGTTTCGTCCCACCACAGATCGCGCACCTCGGTCCACGGCACCTCGAGGCCGACCCGGCGCACCACCAGTACGTGTTCGACACTCGACGGATCCGAGCCCAGCGCTTCGTCGACGGCGTACTTCAGCGGGGCGGGCTTGCCGCGACGCCACTGTCCGTCGGTGGTCACGATCAACCGCGCCTGGGCATCGTCGACCCGCTGACGCAAGGCGGTGGGGGAGAATCCGGCGAACACGACCGAGTGGGTGAGCCCGAGCCGCGCGCACGCCAGCATGGTCACGATGGCTTCGGGCACCATCGGCATGTAGATGGCGACCCGATCACCGGCGACGAGGCCGAGCGCGGTGAAAGTGTTCGCCGCCCTGCACACCTCGTCGAGCAGCTCCGCGTAGGTGATCGCGCGTGAGTCGCCCGGCTCACCCTCCCAGTGGATGGCGACCTGGTCGCCGTGCCCGTCGATGACGTGGCGGTCGACGCAGTTGTAGGCCACGTTGAGCTCGCCGTCGCCGAACCAGCGCGCGACCGGTGCGTCGGACCAGTCCAGCACTTCGGTGAAGGGCTTGTGCCAGTGCAACCGGTTGGCCTGCTCGGCCCAGAAACCATCGCGATCGGTGCGTGCCCGCTCGTAGAGCAGGGCATCGGCATTGGCCTGCGCGACGAACTCGGAGGCGGGCGGGTAACTGGTCACGAGAGATTCTCCTTCGAAAAACGTGGGGGACAGCGCCCGTGCCGGTGGGGCGAACCACCGGCACGGGCAGGGTGGGCGCTAGTGCGAGATCGCCTTCTCCGCACCGACGCCGGTGAGTGACCGGACTTCCATCTCCGCGGCCTTGGCCAGGTCGACCTGCTCGCCACGACCACCGAGGTAGGTGCCGAGAATGCCGAGCGCGAACGCCAGCGGAATGGACACGATGCCCGGGTTGGACAGCGGGAAGTAGTCGAAATCCGCGCCCTTGATCATCGCGGTCTTGTTGCCCGACACCGCAGGCGAGAACACGATGAGCACGATGGTCGAGATCAGGCCGCCGTACATCGACCACAGCGCGCCGGTGGTATTGAAGCGCTTCCAGAACAGCGAGTACAGGATCGTCGGCAGGTTCGCCGCCGCCGCGACCGCGAACGCCAGCGCCACCAGGAACGCGATGTTCTGGCCGTTGGCGAGGATGCCGAGACCGATTGCGAGCACACCGATCACCACGGCGGTGATCCGCGAGACCCGCACCTGCTTGACCTCGTCGACCTTGCCCTTCTTGAGCACGCTGGCGTAGATGTCGTGCGCGAACGAGGCCGAGGCGGTGATGGTCAGTCCCGCCACGACCGCGAGGATCGTCGCGAACGCCACCGCCGAGATCACCCCGAGCAGGATCACCCCGCCGAGTTCGAATGCCAGCAGCGGTGCCGCCGAGTTCTGGCCACCCGCCGCGGCGAGGATCTTGTCCGGGCCGACGATGGCGGCCGCGCCGTAACCGAGCACCAGGGTGAACAGGTAGAAGGCGCCGATCAGAGCGATCGCCCAGACTACCGAGCGCCGAGCCTCTTTCGCGGTCGGAACGGTGTAGAAGCGCATCAGCACGTGCGGCAGACCCGCGGTGCCGAGTACCAGCGCAAGACCCAGCGACAGGAAGTTCAGCTTGGACATCTCGCTGCCGCCGTATTGCGCGCCGGGAGCGAGCACATCGCGGGCGGCGACTGCGGTGTTGGTGGACTCGCTCACCGATTCCTGTGCGGCACCGAGGATGTCGGAGAAGTTGAAGCCGAACTTGGCCAGCACCATCACCGACATCAGGGCCGCGCCCGCGATCAGCAGCACCGCCTTGATGATCTGGACCCAGGTGGTGCCCTTCATGCCGCCGACGAGCACGTACACGATCATCAGCACGCCGACGGCGGCGATCACGACCGATTGCCCTGCGCGACTGGAGATGTCGAGCAGCAGCGCGACCAGGCCACCGGCGCCCGCCATCTGCGCGAGCAGATAGAACAGCGAGACGGTGAGGGTGGTCAGCGCGGCCGCGGTGCGCACCGGGCCTTCCTTGAGCCGGAAGCTGAGCACGTCGGCCATGGTGAATTTGCCGGTGTTGCGCAGCATTTCGGCCACCAGCAGCAGCGCGACTAGCCAGGCGACGAGGAACCCGATCGAATACAGGAACCCGTCGTAGCCGTAGACCGCGATGGCGCCCGCGATACCGAGGAAGCTCGCGGCCGACAGATAGTCACCGGCGATGGCGATGCCGTTCTGCGGGCCGGAGAAGCCGCGCCCACCGGTGAAATAGTCTGCGGCACTGGCGTTGTTGCGGCTGGCCCTGATCACCACGACCATGGTGACCGCGACGAACAGCAGGAAAATGGCGATATTGGCGATGGGGTTGCCCACCGTCGAGGACGCGGCAAGGGTGACGCTCATGCGGCGCTCCCTTCGAGTTCTTCGCGGATGGCCGCAGCGCGCGGATCCAGTTCACGGTTGGCGAATCGGACGTAGAGCCCGGTGATGAGGAAGGTGGAGACGAACTGCCCGAGGCCGAGCAGCAGACCCACATTGATATTTCCGAACACTTCCTCGGCCATGAAGTCGTGCGCGTATGCGCCGAGCAGCACATAGCTCACGTACCACAGCAGAAACAGGCCGGTCATCGGGAAGACGAAGCGGCGCAGTCGGTTGCGCAGGTCCTGGAACTGTGGACTCGCTTGTACCTCGAGCCACTCGTCGGCACTCGGCGTGCGCCGGTCGGGCGCTTCTTCGGTGTCGGTTTCGGTCATGCCGGTCGTCCTAGCGTGAAGGGGGGTCGTGCGTGGAGATGACGGTAGGTCCCCGGACAGGTGCGTATGACGGTGTGGCCTGGGTCACTCGGTGAAGGTGGCCGCCCGTGCGGTGAGCGGTCGGTGTGGTGCGACGAACGGTCGCCGCGAGATCATCGGTGAGTGGCGGTTTCGGGGTCGCGGTCGGCACTCATCCCGAGCCGTTCGGGGGCGTGCATGCGCAGGAAAACCCCGGCCACCGTGCGCGAATCCTGGCCCGTGGTGGCGAGGCTGACCAGGACGGTCACCGCGAAGGCCAGCGGCACGCTCACCGCGCCCGGATAGTCGACGATCGCGGCGGCCCAGCCGTCGGCCAGGTCGGGGGAGACGCCGCCCAGTACCGCGAGCACGGTCGCGCCGCCCGCGGTGACGCCGCCGGTGAGCATGCCGGCGGCCGCGCCGGTCGCGGTGAGTCCACGCCACCAGATGCCGAGGACGAGCAGCGGGCACAGCGTCGAGGCGGCCACCGAGAAGGCGAGCGCGACGGTGCGTGACAGGTCGAGCGAGGCGACGGTCACGGCGAGCGTCAGCGGCACCACTCCCGCCACCAGGGCGGCGAGCCGGAAGTCCCGGATGCGCCCGCGCAGCACATCCGTACTGAGCACGCCTGCCAGGCTCACCAGCAGCCCCGACGAGGTGGACAGGAACGCCGCGATCGCCCCGGCCGCGGCCAGTGCGGCCAGCAATTGCCCGCCGAGCCCGCCGAGCACCGCGCCGGGCAGCAGCACCACCGCCGCATCGGAGGCGCCGGTGATCAGCAGCTGTGGCACGTAGAGACGGGCGAAGACGCCGAGCAGGATCGGGAACAGATAGAAGACCCCGACCAATCCGATCACCGTGAGCGCGGTCCGGCGAGCAGACGGGCCGTCGCGGTTGGTGTAGAAGCGCACGAGCACGTGCGGCAGGCCCATGGTGCCGAGGAAGGTCGCCACGATCAGCGAGAAGACCTGGTACTGCGGATGTTGCCCACCGAAGCCGCCGCCGGATGCCATCCAGCTCGCGCCGTCGGCCGGTGCGCCGGCGACCACCGGAACGGCCGAACCCGGCGCGAGGACCAGCTCGGTACCTTCGGCGAGGGTGTGGTTGCCCGGCGTCAGCACGACCGAACCCGTGACGGGATGCCCATCGAGGGTTCCGGTGATCGTGACCCGTTGTGAGACATCCAGGTGCACGACGACATCGGTGGAGATGTCGACGGTGGTGCGCTCGTCGACGATCGGCGGCACCGGTGTGCTGAGCGGTCGTTCGTCGGCGAGGAAATGCAGGCCGAGCACCAGCGCGGGCACCGCCACCGCGGTCAATTTCAGCCAGTACTGGAATGCCTGGACCAGGGTCACCGATCGCATGCCGCCGCCGACCACGTTCACCAACACGATCACGCCGACGCAGACCGCGCCCACCCACGCGGGCACCCCGAGCAGAATGTGCAGCGTGAGTCCGGCTCCTTGGAACTGCGGGATGAGATACACCGCGCAGACCAACACGACGAGCCCGGCGGCCATGCGCCGCAACCGGACCGAACCCAGCCGGAATTCGGCGAAGTCGGGCACGGTGTAGGCA
>JACIXH010000287.1 GCA_014360565.1 Nocardia sp. | reverse complement strand
TGAATCGATCGGCCTTGCGAGTGCCGTGAAATCCATTGGGAGGCACTGCCTAGCCCACGCAGCACGATGGGCACCGACCCCCGGGGGTCGGTGCCCATCATGTGATGTAGCGGGAACGCGCGTCAGGCGTTGACAGTCACCGCGTCGTCGGCGATCGAGTAGCTGATCGAGCCGTTCTCGAAGTGGCTGATCTTGCCGCCGTCGGTGTCCTGCTCGTCGGAGGTCGGGTAGCCGAGTCGGCCGCCCGCGCCGCCTTCGGCTTCCCAAGCCTGACGGATGGCGCCGTAGACGGTCTTGGCTCCGGTCGGGAGCTTGAAGAAGATGACACCGCCGGTGAATTCCTGGAACTTGCCACCGTTGGGGGCGTCCTGCTCTGCCGAGGTCGGCTCACCCAGCGGGCTGGAGGCACCACCGGCTTCGTTGTAGTGATCGCCGATAGCCCCAGTGACTTCGAATGCCATGTAGAACAATTCCTTTCACGCAGTAACAATTGGCCTAGCGGCCGCGACGCTACCGTGCGATCGGTCGTTCTCGGCGGCGACTCGCGGGAGATTCACGATCTGGTCACAATATATTAGCCGCAGATTTGCTCACGGCCGATGACGCGAACCAGCGCATCGCCAGCTATCGGGCACATGTATTCGGTTGTCGCGCAGCCACTTCGCGTACTGACGATCTCGCGGTCCGGTGCGTCGAGGCGCACCGGCGATCTCGCGGGCTATCGCGCCGGGCACGCTCGTCGCCGTCGCGCGAGGTTGCGATCACCGATCCGGCCCGCACGCGAGGACGCGGTCTCGGTCCCGGCCATCGAGGGCAACTGTGGCAGCATCGGCGCTATGGCCGATCCCGTCATCGCGACCCCGCTGCCCGACTGCCCAGACATCGAGCAGGCATTCGCGCGATCGTGGCCGGTGCGTTTGGGCGACACCGACGGGCAGGACCGGCTGCGCCTGGACGCGGTGGCTCGCTATCTGCAGGACATCGGGTTCGATCATCTCGACGCGGTGGAGGACGGGGACACCCATCAGGCGTGGATCGTGCGCCGCACGGTGATCGACGTGTACGAGCCGATCGTGTTCGGCGATCGCGTCCAGTTGCGCCGGTGGGCGGACGCGCTGTCGAATCGTTGGTGTGACATGCGAATTCAGTTGCGCGGGGAGAAGGGCGGGCACATCGAGGCCGCGGCATTCCTGATCCACATCGACCCCGTCGCGGGCCGCCCCGCCCGGATGAGCGATGCGTTCATGGCGCCGATGCTGGCCAGCACCACCGAGCACCGTCTGCGCTGGAAAGCCGCCCTCACCGACCTCGACGTCGCGGATGTGGAGGAGGTGCCGTTCCCGCTGCGCGTCACCGACGTCGACCGGCTCGGCCACGTCAACAACGCGGTGTACTGGGAGGCCGTCGAGGAGGCGCTCGCCGGGCATCCGGACCGCCACCGGCTGCCCTACCGGGCGATCGTCGAACACGTCGGCCCGGTGATGATGGGCGACAAGGTGGTGTTGCGGACGAGCACCCGACCCGGCGAGCTGCGCGTGCAGCTCGACGTCGACGGTTCGGCGCGTGCCCTCGCCTCGGTGGAACCGTTGACCGGGGAACCGTTGACCGGCGGTGCGCCGGAGCGCTGATCCGCGATGGCGCCGAAAGTACCTGCGGCGCTGTAGCTTTCTCCGAGGGTGTGGCGAACAGCTTCAGCGATCACGGCCGACGAGCCGCGCGGACCCGCCTGCCAGATCCACCTGATCCCTCGGCGGCGCGCCGTCGGTCGGATCCTCCCGATGCATCAGGGTGCTCTGTCGCTGTTCGAACTCGTGATGCTTGGAACCCTGGAACATCGCGGTGAGATGTTCGAAGCCGGTCGCCGCGGCAACCGTGCCGCCGCGTTTGCGCGTCCACGGGAGAAATCGGGTCCCGGTGGCCCGGTTGATCGCCACCTCGATGATCGCCAGCAGGATCAGCAGACACGCGAGCCCAGGAATCGTCATCGCCATGAGCAGCCCCATGCCCGACACGGTACCCATCGCCGTGCCCGCGTCCGGTGTTACCGATCCTGAGCTGCGGTGATGGTACTCACGGGTAGACACTCCGGGCGGTGATCCAGGTTGCGGTTTCACGACGATCGCCCTATTCTCGACTGCGTGCCGAATCCCGCCCGCTGTGCCGCGCTGCTAGTCGCTGACCGCGACCTCGCGGTCGCTGCTGCGCAGACCGCGCAGGTAGCTTCACGGCGAATTCTTCTCGTAGTAATCCGCCGTAGCGGGGTCTGATTCGGACCAGCCCCTACGCTGCGGGCTGCTTTTCATCGTTCTGCTGGTCCCACCCTGCCAACGAAGACATCTTCGGGAAGACCTCACCTGCAATGACGCTGACACTGGACCATGCCCTGCTCGCCGCCGCCCCCAGGGGCCTGCGTGCCGAGCTCACCGACCTCGACCCCGCCGCCTTCCTCGACCGGTTCGCCCGCACCGACGGACCGATCGCCTTGCGCGAATGGTCTTGTTCCGGAACGGATTTCACCGCCACCCTGGAATTCGCCGACCACCTGCGCACCGTGATCGCCACCGGAAGTCCGGTCGCGGCGATGACCTCGGCGCTCTACGACGAGGGCTACCCCCTCGAGATCCTGCACTTCCATCAGCGCCCGACCACCGACGGCACCGCCACCTTCATGCAGTGCGAGTTCAACGGCAGGCGCGGCTGGGCGGTGGCGAGCGCCGCCGGCAGCGCGGAATCGACAGTGCGCGCCATGATCGCCGGCGTAAACCTGCTCGCCCGCTGACACCACCCGAACACCAGCAGGGCCCGTTCACCTCGAAAGGTGAACGGGCCCTGTGCGTTCGGTGAAAGCTCGGTTACTCGGCGGGAGAGGACTCCTGCTGCTCGGCGATCTGCTTGCGCACCTCGTCCATGTCGAGATCCTTGATCTGGGTCACCAGGTCCTCGAGCGCGGCAGGCGGCAGCGCGCCCGGCTGGGCGAACACGAGCACGCCTTCGCGGAAGGCCATGATGGTGGGGATCGACTGAATGTTGGCGGCAGCGGCGAGTCCCTGCTCGGCCTCGGTGTCGACCTTGCCGTAGACGATGTCGGTGTGCTTTTCCGACGAGGTCTCGTAGGTCGGTGCGAAACTCTTGCACGGTCCGCACCAGGAAGCCCAGAAATCGACGAGGACCACGTCGTTTCCGGTGATGACTTCGTCGAAGTTCTGCTGGGTCAGCGTCTGGGTGGCCATGACGTCCTCTCCTTGTCGGTGTCCTCGGCTGTAACGCCGCGGCGTCCCACTATCTTCCCCTGATCGCCCGAAGCCCCGGGTTCCACCGTCCGGGCAAATCGGATTTCCGCACTACGACGGCAAGAAATTCGGCACCGGCCGCGTGTCAGAACGCACCGTGTGCCGGGCTCGACCAGGCGCGCGCGATGATGTCGGGGTGAATGCGGCGAAGGCGAACCTGCGACTCGGAGTGATCGACGGCGACGGAATCGGGCCCGAGGTGGTGGCCGCGACCAGGGCGGTCGTCGACGAGGCGATCGGCGCGGCCGGGCTGGCGCCGGTGCAGTGGGTGCCGCTGCTGATCGGGCACGCCGCGATCGCCGCCCACGGCGATCCGCTGCCCGAACAGACCCTGGCTGCCCTCGAGGATCTCGACGCCTGGATCCTCGGTCCACACGACAACGCCTCCTACCCGTCGGACATGCGGGTGGCGCCGGGCGGCGTCATCCGCAAGCGCCTCGGCCTCTACGCGAACATCCGGCCGGCCGCCGCGTTCGCCGGGGTGCGCGCGATGGCGCCCGATATCGATCTGGTGATCGTGCGGGAGAACAGCGAGGGCTTCTACGCGGACCGCAATATGTTCGCCGGGTCGGGGGAGTTCCGTCCCACCGAGGACGTGGCGATGGCGGTCGCGGTGATCACCCGTCAGGCGAGCGAGCGGATCGCGCATCAGGCGCTGCGCCTGGCGCGGGGACGACGCAAGCGGGTCACCGTCGTGCACAAGGCCAATGTCCTGCCGATGACGACGGGCCTGTTCCGTGATGTCTGCTACGAAGTGGCCGAGCAGTATCCCGACGTGAGCGTCGACGACGCGCATGTCGACGCGATGGCAGCGCGTCTGGTGCGCGGGGCGGGCGAGTTCGACGTGATCGTCACCGAGAACCTGTTCGGCGATATCCTCTCCGATCTGGCCGGCGAGCTCAGCGGTTCGCTGGGCATGGCCGCCTCGCTCAACTGTTCCCGAACGCGCGCGATGGCACAGGCCGTGCACGGCGCGGCCCCCGGTCTGGCCGGGCACAATCGGGCCAATCCTGTCGCGCTGCAATTGTCGGCGGCAATGCTGTTGCGCTGGTTGGCAGTTCGTGACGACAATCGTGCGCTCCATGATGCCGCCGACCGCATCAGCCGCGCGGTGGCAGCCACACTGGCTGCTGGAATCGCGACTTCGGATCTCGGCGGTCTCGCTTCCACCAGTGAATTCACCGAGCAGGTACGGGCCCGTGTGCACCGGAGGTGAAGGTACCCCTTTCACATTCGCTGATTAATCTTCGGTTACTGTCGCACCACGCTGTGTCCGGTTCGCATACATTGCCAAACAGGCGCTGACACGTGGCCGGCGTCGACGTGAAATGTGGAGGCTCCTTTGTCTGTTCGAACTGTCCTCGGCCGTGGCGCCGTGCGACTGCTGTGTACCGTCGCCGGCGGTGCGCTCGTGCTCACCGGCTGCGCCGAGAACACCGAAGGCGACGGCGCCTCGGTGGACAAGGTTTCAGTGGAGAAGGTCGACGCGATCGCCGCGACCCTTCCGGACAAGATCGAGCAGGCAGGCAAGATCGTCGTCGGCGTGAACGTGCCGTACCAGCCCAACGAGTACAAGGACGCCAGCGGCAAGATCGTCGGCTTCGATGTCGACCTGCTCGACGCCGTCGCGAGCACCCTCGGAGTGAAGGTCGACTATGTCGAGTCCTCGTTCGAGAAGATCATTCCCGCCATTCAGGCAGGCACCTACGACGTGGGAATGTCCTCGATCACCGATTCGCGCGAACGCGAGCAGCAGGTCGACTTCACGACCTATTTCTCCGCGGGTATCCAGTGGGCCCAGCAAACCGGTAAAAGCATCGATCCGAACAATGCGTGCGGCATGAAAGTCGCCGTACAGGCCACTACGGTCGAGCACACCGACGAGATTCCCGCCAAGAGCGCCAAGTGCGTCGCCGAAGGCAAGCCCGCCATCGATATGAAGGCTTTCGATGAGCAGAGCGCCGCGACCAACGCACTCGTGCTCGGTCAGGTCGACGCGATGTCGGCGGATTCCCCGGTGACCGCGTACGCGATCAAGCAGAGCGAAGGCAAGATCGAGTCGGCCGGGCCGCTGTTCGATTCCGCGCCCTACGGCTGGGCCGTGCAGAAGTCTTCGCCGCTGGCGGTGTCGCTGCAGAAGGCGTTGCAGCATCTGATCGACAACGGCAAGTACGCCGAGATCACCACCAACTGGGGAGTGCAGGAAGGTCAGATCAAGACCTCGGTGATCAACGGCGCAGTGAGCTGACGTGACCGAGGAGAAAGACACGGTGGAGGTGCCCGGACCGGGCACCGAACCCGAACCGATCAAGGCCGTCCCGCTGCGCAGGCCGGGCCGCTGGATCGCGGCGGCAATCATCCTGATCCTGGTCGGATTGTTCGTCTACGGTGCCGCCACGAATCCCGCCTACCGGTGGGACACCTACGGCAAGTACCTCTTCGACAGCCGCATCACCCAGGGCGCGATCGTCACCCTGGAACTCACCGTGCTCGCGATGGCGATCGCGGTGGGTCTGGGCACGGTGCTCGCGGTGATGCGCCTGTCGCCGAACCCGGTGCTGCGCACGGCCGCGTGGATCTATCTGTGGATCTTCCGCGGCACCCCGGTGTTCGTGCAGTTGGTGTTCTGGGGCCTGGTCCCCTCGCTGTACAAGCAGATCGATCTCGGCGTGCCGTTCGGCCCGCAGTTCTTCCACTTCGACGTGCAGAACTTGCAGGCAGCCTTCCTGTTCGCGGTGATCGGACTCGGCCTCAACGAGGCCGCCTACATGGCCGAGATCGTGCGCGCGGGCATCAACTCCGTCGGCGAGGGTCAGCGCGAGGCGTCGGTGGCACTGGGCATGTCGTGGACGCAGACGATGCGCCGCACGGTGCTGCCGCAGGCCATGCGGGTGATCATCCCGCCCACCGGCAACGAACTGATCGGCATGCTCAAGACCACCTCGCTGGTCACCGCGATCCCCTTGAGCACCGACCTGTTCGGCCGCGCCCGTGACATCTACGGCGTGAATTTCCAGCCGATCCCGCTGCTGCTCGTCTGTGCCACCTGGTACCTGGCGATCACCAGCATCCTCATGGTCGGCCAGTACTACTTGGAGCGCTATTACTCGCGTGGTGCCACCCGGCAGCTGACAGCCAAACAGCTGCAGGAACTGGCCACGGCGCAGGCGGCGGTGAAGGCGAAATGACCGAACCAGAAGTGGCAGCCGCGCCGATGGTGCTGGCCGATCGGGTGTGCAAGAACTTCGGCGCCCTCCAGGTACTCAAGGGCATCTCGCTCGAGGTGCAGCGCGGCAAGGTGCTCACCCTGGTCGGGCCGTCGGGCTCGGGCAAGTCGACCTTCCTGCGCTGTATCAACCACCTCGAGCAGGTGAACGCGGGCAGGCTCTACGTCGACGGCGACCTCGTCGGCTACCGGGAGAAGAACGGCAAGCTCTACGAGATGCACGAGCGCGACGCCGCGATCCAGCGTCGCGATATCGGCATGGTGTTCCAGCACTTCAATCTGTTTCCGCACCGAACGGCGCTGGAGAATGTGATCGAGGCGCCGATCCAGGTGCGCGGGATCCGCAAGTCCGAGGCGATCGAGCGGGCCGAGGACCTGCTCGAGCGGGTCGGGCTCTCGGCCAAGCGCAATGCCTATCCCGCGCAGTTGTCGGGCGGTCAGCAGCAGCGCGTCGCCATCGCGCGGGCGCTGGCGATGGACCCCAAGCTGATGCTGTTCGACGAGCCGACCTCGGCGCTGGACCCCGAGCTGGTCGGTGAGGTGCTCGCCGTGATGCGCGAGCTGGCCGATTCGGGCATGACCATGCTGGTGGTGACCCACGAGATGGGTTTCGCCCGCGAGGTCGCCGACGAGCTGGTGTTCATGGACGCCGGCGTAGTGGTGGAATCGGGCCCGCCACGGGAGCTGCTGACCAACCCGCAGCACGAGCGCACACAGGCATTTCTGTCCCGTCTGCTGTGAGATACCGCCGATCGGCC
>JACIXH010000286.1 GCA_014360565.1 Nocardia sp. | reverse complement strand
GACCCGTGGCGCCGCTTCTCTGACGAACCGACAGACTCCACTAAGTCACGAGAAGATTACGGCCTGTGATGAGCGCTGTCCAGCGAAGCACGCAAGTTGTTTTCCCCCGACCGGAAAAGCCCAGAACAAAGGCCACGGCACCGGCGTGTCGGCGCGAGTAACGATTTCATCGCCCTCACCGTGCGCCGCGTTACCGGTCCCGCCGGTCCTGCAACGCGCGTTCGAGTTCGTCGATGCGGGCACGGGCGTCGGCCAGATCGACCTCGAGTCTGCCGAGCATGATCAGCAGTGGTCCGATCGCGAGGTCGGCCACCACGTGCGGGTCGGGGTCGTCGTAGCCGGCGCCGATCGTTGCCAGCAGCCCGCGCCGGATCGTGTCGGCCAAGTACGCCCCCTGGGGCAGCGGCCAGCTCGCGACGATCTCAGCGGTGGTCTGCGGTTCGAAGGACATCGGGCTCCATTCCGGTTTCGACGGCGATTCTCGGTTTCGCTAGCAGTATCTAGGACACAGCCCAGAGTTACCGAGATTCTCCGGTGCGCACGCGCTACGGTTATCCGGCATGGACCCCGTGCGCAATCCGTATGCACCCGGCGCGGGCCAGCGTCCGCCCGAATTGGCCGGGCGAGGCAAGCAACTCGCGGCGTTCGACATCGTGCTCGAACGCATCGCCCGCGGCCGGCCGGAACGCAGTGTGATGCTCACCGGCCTGCGCGGCGTGGGAAAGACCGTGCTGCTCAATCAACTTCGCTCCGCCGCGATCTCGCGGGGCTGGGGCACCGGCAAGATCGAGGCCAGACCTGACCAGGATCTGCGCAGGCCGCTGTCCTCGGCACTGCACATGGCGGTGCGCGGGATCGCGATGAACGCCCGCAATTCCGAACAGGTCGACGACTTCCTCGGCATCCTCAAGGCCTTCGCGCTGCGCGCCACCGCCGACAAGGGCATGCGCGAACGCTGGCAGCCCGGCATCGATGTACCGGCGGTGACCGGCCGTGCCGATTCCGGCGATATCGAGATCGACCTGATCGAGCTGTTCAAAGAGGCTGCGGCTCTTGCCTCCGACATCGGTGTCGGCATCGCCGTCTTCATCGACGAAATGCAAGACCTCGGACCCGCCGACGTATCGGCGATCTGCGGCGCCTGCCATGAATTGAGCCAGGACGGCGCCCCGCTGATCGTCGTCGGCGCCGGGCTACCGCATCTGCCCGCGGTTCTTTCGGCGTCGAAGAGCTACTCGGAGCGACTGTTCAGCTATCACCGCATCGATCGCCTCGACCGCGAGTCGGCCGACCTCGCCCTGATCGCGCCCGCCGAACGCGAGGAGGTGAAGTTCACCGAGACCGCGCTCGACTCGCTCTACCAACGGGCCGACGGCTATCCCTACTTCGTGCAGGCCTACGGCAAAGCGGCCTGGGATCAGGCACCCGACAGTCCGATCACCGCCGAAGACGTGGCGGTGGCCTCGCCCGCCGCCGAAGAAGAACTCGCGGTCGGCTTCTTCGGCTCGCGCTACGAGCGCGCGACCCCCGCCGAACGTGAGTACATGCGCGCCATGGCCGACCTGGCCGGCGACGACGCCCCCGTCGCCACCTCGGCCGTGGCCGCCGAACTCGGCCGCAAGCCCGCGTCGGTGTCCCCCGCGCGCGACGGCCTGATCAAGAAGGGCCTCATCTACTCGGCCGAACGCGGCACCATCGGCTTCACCGTCCCGCACTTCGGGCGCTATCTCAGGAGCGTATGAATTTCTTGCAGTCTCTAGGGCTTCACCTAGAAGGCTGAAGAGATACCTGCCGAGTCGCCATTCGATACTCGTCTACAGCTTTCTAGTTGAATAGCAAGAGAGTTGAAGATTTACCTGAGTAACGGTGCGAGCCCGCCCGGGATCGGTTGCGCATCGGGTGGATAACGCGAGGGTTGAGCGGCTAACGCGCCGGAAACCTTCTCCGAAAACCCCAGCAGGAACACGCCGCCTTCGGTGCGTCCCGCCGGACCGGAGGAGGCCGCCATGTCGAAGACCTTCCCTCTCGCCGACTGCGACGGCCGCCGCTGCACCGTCGTCGCCGACGACGGTGTGCCGATCGCGGTCCGCAGTTTCGGCGCCACCGACGCGGCCCTGACGGTCGTGTTCGTCCACGGCCACTGCCTGCACACCGAATCCTGGTCGTTCCTGCGCGAACATCTGTTGCGGGACGGGGACGCGACCACCCGGATGGTCTTCTACGACCACCGCGGCCACGGCGAATCCGGGCATGCCCACCACGCCACCTACACGATCGACCAGCTCGCCGCCGACCTCGACGCGGTGCTGCGCGCGACCGCTCCGACCGGGCCCGTGGTGCTGGTCGGTCACTCGATGGGCGCGATGGTGGTGCTGGCCTACGCCCGCCTGTATCCAGCGGCCATCGGCGCGCGGGTCGCCGGGATCGGACTGATCGCGGGCGCCGCCGGCGGGATCACCGAGGTCGGCCTCGGCCGTTTGCTCAACCGGCACGCGGTGACCTCGCTACAACGCGCCGTCGTGCATGCGCCCCGCGTGATGCAGGCGTCGAAGAGGTTGTCGCGCTGGATCTTCGCGCCACTGATCCGCGAAGCGAGCGCGGGCACCCGGCGGGTGAACCCGCGCGTGGCCGCCATCGCCACGGCAGTGCTCAACGAGACCGCGCTGCTCACCATGTCGGGCTTCCTCAGCTCGCTGCTCGATTTCGACGAGGCGAACACCCTGGCCCGCTTCGGGAATCTGCCCGCCCTCGTACTCGCCGGATCGGCCGACCTCATGATGCCGTTCGCGCACTCGGTGGTGCTGGCCTCGCAGCTGGCGGGCGCCGAACTGGTGCGGATCGAGGGTGCCGGCCACAGCGTCATCCTCGAGCGCGCGGAGGAGGTGGCGCACTCGATCACCGATCTGATCGACAGAGCGGCCGACGGCATCCGCGCCCGGTACGCCGTCGCGGGGTGACCCCAACAGTTACCGGATGGCAATCGCAGCAATCCTCGACAATCACGGGCGTAAACCGAAAAGTTCCGTTACTGTGGTGGAGATCACGTTGTGTGGTGAGTCACACGGCTCGGTGCAGTGCGGCCCGGGGATTCTCGGGCGTACCCGTGATCCGGCGAGTCGGTATGCCCGCCATATACACAGGAGGTAACGATGACACGCAGCGATATCGCGGAACTGCGCTACGCGGTCGGCCAACTCCGGCAATCGATCGGCGCACTGCGCTCCAACTACGGCGACGCGGCCACCATCCGCCGCCTGGAGAACGACCTGGAGCGGCTCGTCATCGATGCCGAGGATTTCGAGCAGGAACCACCGCCCGAACTGGCCACCCCTCGCAGGTCCGAGCCGATCTACGTGCCCGACAGCAAATCCGATGAAGCGGCCTGGATGGGCGCCCAGGACGAAGGCCTCGGCTTCCACTCCCGCCCGCGCACGAAATAAGACCTGATCACCGGCGCGGCGGCCCTGCTACCAGGGTCGCCGCGCCGACCTCTGTCTGCTGCGATTGCGCCCGCGGTCCGGTTTCGTCCGGCCTCGCGACGCTGCCACCGCCGCCAGGCTTGTGATCGAGATCACCGCCGTCAGTAGTGACCGAGTGCGCGAGACCCACCGCGAGCGGCCCGAACACAGGCGTATGGTGCTCCACATCACAATCCATCGCGGTGGGTAATGATCACCGCCGCAGACCCCGAAGATCAGCGAGGCATCCACCGTGAGTGCCGCACCGACCGCCTCCCCCGCATCACACTCGGCAGGGACCGGCGTCTTCAGCAGAACGCGTGCCCGCATTTCCGCGCGCACCCTCCGCACCGACCGCTGGTGGCTACCACCACTGTTCACCGCCCTCGGGCTCGGCGCGTTCGTCATCTACGCGACGGTCAGATCCTTTGCGCGGACGGCCTATTGGGTACCCGAGTTCCACTACCTGACCCCGTTCTACTCGCCGTGCCTGAGCGAGTCGTGCGTGCCCGGTTCGTCGCACTTCGGTACCCCGTTCCCCGAGCTGCCGATGTGGATCCCGCTGGGATTCGTGGTGCTGCCGTTCCTGCTCGGCTTCCGGCTGACCTGCTACTACTACCGCAAGGCCTACTACCGCTCGGTGTGGTTCTCGCCGCCCGCCTGCGCGGTCGCCGAGCCGCACGCCCGCTACACCGGTGAGTCGCGGTTGCCGCTGATCATCCAGAACGCGCACCGGTACTTCTTCTATGTGGCGCTTGTCGGGTCGCTGGTGAACACCTACGACGCGATCATCGCGTTCCACGGCAGCAGTGGCGGTTTCGGATTCGGCTTGGGCAACATCGTGCTCGGCGTCAACGTGATCCTGCTCTGGGCTTACACCCTGTCGTGCCATTCGTGCAGGCACATCGCGGGCGGACGGCTCAAGAACTTCTCCGCCCACCCGGTGCGGTACTGGTACTGGACCCAGATCTCCAAGCTCAACACCCGCCACATGGGGCTGGCCTGGACCACTCTCGGCACCCTCGCGCTCACCGACTTCTACGTGATGTTGGTTGCGAGCGACACCATTTCGGACCTGCGGTTCGTCAACTGAGCCGCGACAATGCGAGGAGCTTGAATTTCAATGCCAGACGTGGAACGGCACGACTACGACGTCGTCGTGATCGGGGCGGGCGGCGCGGGTCTTCGAGCCGTGATCGAGGCACGCGAACAGGGCCTTTCGGTGGCGGTGGTGTGTAAGTCGTTGTTCGGCAAGGCACATACCGTGATGGCCGAGGGCGGTTGCGCCGCCTCGATGGGCAACGCCAACGACAAGGACAACTGGCAGACGCACTTCAAGGACACGATGCGCGGCGGCAAGTTCCTCAACAACTGGCGCATGGCCGAACTGCACGCGCAGGAGGCCGCCGATCGAGTGTGGGAGCTGGAAACCTATGGGGCGCTGTTCGATCGGACGGCCGACGGCCGGATCAGCCAGCGCAACTTCGGCGGCCACACCTATCCCCGCCTGGCGCACGTCGGCGACCGGACCGGCCTGGAACTGATCCGCACGATGCAGCAGAAGATCGTCTCGCTGCAGCAGGAGGACTACGCGGCGACCGGCGACTACGAGGCCAGAATCAAGGTCTTCGCCGAGTGCACCGTCACCGAATTGCTCACCGACGCAGGCGCGATCGCGGGCGCGTTCGGGTACTGGCGCGAATCCGGTGGCTTCGTGCTGTTCAAGGCGCCCGCCGTCGTCTTGGCCACCGGCGGAATCGGCAAGTCCTACACGGTGACATCGAACTCGTGGGAGTACACCGGAGACGGCCACGCGCTGGCCCTTCGTTCCGGCGCGACGCTGATCAATATGGAGTTCCTGCAATTCCATCCCACCGGCATGGTCTGGCCGCCGAGCGTGAAGGGCATCCTCGTCACCGAGGGCGTGCGCGGCGACGGCGGCGTGCTGAAGAACTCCGACGGCAAGCGGTTCATGTTCGACTACATCCCGCCGGTGTTCAAGGGCCAGTACGCCGAAACCGAGGAAGAGGCCGACCAGTGGTTGCGCGACAACGACTCCGCGCGCCGCACCCCTGACCTGCTCCCCCGCGACGAGGTCGCCAGAGCGATCAACGAGGAGGTGAAGGCGGGTCGTGGGACCGAGCACGGCGGCGTCTACCTCGACATCGCCTCCCGCATGCCCGCCGAGGAGATCGTGCGCAGGCTGCCGTCGATGCACCATCAGTTCAAGGAACTGGCCGATGTCGACATCACCGCCGAGCCGATGGAAGTCGGGCCGACCTGCCACTATGTGATGGGCGGTATCGAGGTGGATCCCGATACCGGCGCGGCGAAGGTGCCCGGATTGTTCGCCGCCGGTGAATGTTCCGGCGGTATGCACGGTTCGAACCGGCTCGGCGGCAACTCGCTGTCGGACCTGCTGGTGTTCGGCCGCAGGGCCGGGCTCGGCGCCTCCGCCTACGTCCAGCAGCTCACCGACAAGCCGGCGCCGGCCGAAGCCGATGTCGACGACGCGGTGAAAACCGCGCTCGCACCGTTCGATTCGGCCGCCGACGGCTCCGGGGAGAACCCCTACACCCTGCACTCCGAACTCCAGCAGACGATGAACGACCTGGTCGGCATCATCCGCAAAGAAGACGAGGTGCGTGCCGCGATCGACAAGCTGAACGAACTGCGCGCCCGCTACGCCAACGTGACGGTGGCGGGTAAGCGGCCCTTCAACCCGGGCTGGCATCTGGCGCTCGACCTGGCCAACATGTTGCTGGTCAGCGAATGTGTCGCCCGGGCAGCCCTTTTGCGGACCGAGAGCCGCGGCGGCCATACCCGCGACGATCACCCGGGCATGGATCCGGACTGGCGCAACAAGTTGCTGGTCTGCGCGGCTGTCGCCGACTCGCGCGCACAGATACCCGACGTCACCGTGACCCCGGCCGATCAGACGCCGATGCGCGATGACCTGCTCGCCCTGTTCGAACTCGGCGAGCTCGAAAAGTACTACACCGAGCAAGAATTGGCTGCGCACCCGGCGGCCGAGGGAAAGGCGTGAGCATGGGATACGACGCCCGGTTCCGGGTCTGGCGTGGCGACATCGACGGCGGTGATCTCGAGGACTACACCGTGGCGGTGAACGAGGGCGAAGTGGTCCTCGACATCATCCATCGCCTACAGGCCACGCAGACGCCCGACCTCGCGGTGCGCTGGAATTGCAAAGCGGGCAAGTGTGGTTCGTGCTCGGCGGAGGTCAACGGCCGCCCGCGGTTGCTGTGCATGACGCGAATGTCGACCTTCACTCCGGACGAGGTCATCACCGTCACGCCGATGCGGGCATTTCCGATCATCAGGGATCTGGTCACCGACGTCTCGTTCAACTACGAAAAGGCCAGGCAGATACCGTCGTTCACGCCGCCGCCCGGGCTCGCGCCGGGTGACTACCGGATGAAGCAGGTCGACGTGGAGCGCTCGCAGGAGTTCCGCAAGTGCATCGAGTGTTTCCTGTGTCAGGACACCTGCCATGTGGTGCGCGACCACGAGGAGAACAAGCCTGCCTTCGCCGGGCCGCGTTACCTGATGCGTATCGCGGAGTTGGAGATGCATCCCCTGGACACGCGCGACCGGCGCGAAATGGCCCAGGAGGAAGCAGGTTTGAGCTACTGCAATATCACCAAGTGCTGCACCGATGTATGCCCCGAGCACATCAAGATCACCGACAACGCGTTGATTCCCTTGAAGGAACGGGTTGTCGATCGTAAATATGACCCAATTGTCTGGCTCGGCAATAAATTGTTCAGACGTTAGGAACTGTTGACGCTGCGGGGGGCGAAACC
>JACIXH010000285.1 GCA_014360565.1 Nocardia sp. | reverse complement strand
CGAGATAGGTCCACGGACTCGAATTCGTGACGAAGGCGTAATACACCTGCTCGATCGGATCATGTCCGGCAACCTCGACCGTGGCGCTCGGTTCGCGCCGTTTGGCGCGGAAGAACTGGCGCACCGTGGTCCGCAGATAACGCGCGGGCGTGGCTTTGCGGCCCTTTGCCCGGGCGGCGTCGATCGCCTCGCAGACATCGGCGTCGAGACCGACGCCGGCCGAGAAGGTGAACCACCGATCGTCGGCGAGGCCGAGTCCGATCCGGCGATCGGCGTCGCGGCCGAGCAGGTCGATGAGCTGATTGGTCGCGGTCACCGGATCGGGGGAGATACCGAGCGCGCGGGCGAACACATTGGCCGAGCCGCCGGGGATGATCCCCAGCCGCGGCCGCCACACCTGGCCGTCGTCCACCTGCGGCAGCGGCAGGAAGCCGTTGATGGTCTCGTTGACCGTCCCGTCGCCGCCGTGCACGACGATCAGGTCCATTTCCTGCGTGGACGCCCACTGCGCCAGTTCGGCCGCGTGCCCGCGATGCTGGGTGTGCGCAACGGTCAGCTGCGTTCGGCTCTCCAGCGCGTGCGCGAGCAGATCCCGGGTCGCCGGGGTGGTCGAAGTGGCATTGGGATTGACAATGAGCAACGTCCGCACTGTGCCCATCTTGCCGCGCCTGCGGCACGGCGTGTTCGCGGCCCCTGTGGGGCCCGCCCTAGGGGGCGGGGGTGCGGGGCCGGGGTCGTAGGCTGGGCCGCGTGACTGAGCACGACGTGACCGACGGTGACCAGCAGGGCAGTGGCGACCAGGGGTCGACCGGCATTCCGACGACGGTGCGGGTGGCCGGTGGGCTGGTCGCGCTGGAGGGGCTGGCCGGGGTGGTCACCGCGATCGTGCTGATCGTGCGGGCGATGAACGGCCACGACCAGTCGGTGGCCAGCGGCGTCGGCACGGCGATCTGGTTCGCGGTGCTCTTCGGTGGCGTGCTCGCCGCCGGGATCGCGTTGTGCACCGGCAGGCGGTGGGGCCGTGCCGTCGCGGTCATCGCCCAGGTGCTGCTGCTGCCGGTGGTGTGGTCGCTGCTCACCGACTCCCATCAGCCGCTGTTCGGCAGCCTGCTGGGGATCGTGGTGGTCGGTGCGATCGTCGCCCTGTTCGCGCCCGCGTCGAGCCGGTGGATGGCCCAGGACTACGGCCATCTGCCCGAGGAGCCTCGGTAGTCAGGCCGTCGCGGCGCGCAGCGCCGCCCGGCACAGCTGATCGGCCCTGCGGGTGGTCTCGGGCTGCCGGAACCCCGTGGTGAGCGCGAGGACCTGGGCGCAGGCGGTGTCGAGGTCGATGAGGTGGCCGACCGAGACGAACAGGGGTTTCACCTCATCGCGAGTGCGCAGCGCGCGACCGACCACCTCGCCGTCGATGGTGACGTCGCCGGCGTCGCCGCGATGTGGTCCGGGCTCGGTGTATTCGCCCCAGACCGATTTGGCGACACCGATGGTGGGAATCGCGGTGAGCACCCCGATATGGCAGGCCAGTCCGAATCGGCGCGGGTGCGCGCGGCCCTGCGCGTCGCACACGAGCAGATCCGGTGTGCGAGTGAGTTTTTCCAATGCGGCTACCGTGGCGGGCAGTTCCCGGAACGCGAGCAGGCCCGGTACATACGGAAATGTCGAAATCCCGTGTGCGACAGCTGATTCTACCGTTTCCGCGGTGGTCATATCGACAATTACCGCGGCGGTCGCGACCGTGCCGTCCTCGGCATAGGCCGAATCAATTCCCGCGGCGGTGCGGAAGTGCGGCCGCGCCGGATTCTCCGCGCGCACCAGTGGCCGCAGTTCGTCCTGCAACGCGATGGCTTCGGCGGGGGTGGTCGGCCACTCGTGCGGTAATGCGATATGCATATGACTCAGTTCGCGGAGGCGGCGAGAGCGGCCAGTTCGGCACCGGAGAGCCGATAACCGATCCACTCGTCCTGTGGTGCGGCGCCGAGGGATTCGTAGAAGGCGATCGACGGGGTGTTCCAGGTGAGCACCGACCACGACACCCTGCTGTAGCCGTGCGCGACCGCCTCGGCGGCCAGCGCCGCGATCAGGGCGCGCCCGAGGCCGCTGCCGCGGGTTTCCGGCCGCACGTACAGGTCCTCCAGATAGATGCCGTGCACGCCGTCCCAGGTGGAGTAGTTCAGGAACCAGATCGCGCAGCCCACCACGACGCCGTCGCGCTCGGCGACGTGTGCGAACAGTGCTGGGGCAGGACCGAACAGCGCCGCGTGCAGTTGCGGGTCGGTGAGGGTGCACTCGGCGGGCGCCTTCTCGTACTCGGCCAGATCGTGGACGAGCCCGACCATCGCGGGCACGTCGGCGGGGACGGCGCGGCGCACGACTGCGCTCATCGGGCGGCTCCTTCGGTCGGTTCGGTGCGGACGGTCAGGTTGTGCGCCCAGATGGTGTGCGCGTCGTGGTCGAAGCCGAGCACGCTGACCGCGCCGGTCGACATCGCGAACCGGCGGCCCTCGCCTACCCCGAACTCCGCCCAGCGCGCGATCAGCACCCGGGAGAAGTGCCCGTGACCGACGAGCACCACATCGCGCTCGGGCAGCACCGGTTCGACCCGGCCCAGCACCCGATCGGCCCGCGTGCCCACCTGCTCGGCCGTCTCGCCGCCGGGCACCGGTGCGGTCCACACCGTCCAGCCGGGGACCGATTCGCGGATCTGGGCGGTGGTGATGCCCTCGTAGTCGCCGTAGTCCCACTCGACCAGGTCGTCGTCGATCTCGGTGTGCGGCAATCCGGCCAGTTCCGCGGTCGTGCGCGCCCGCAACCGCGGGCTGGTGAACACGAGCGGATCGCGCAGCTCGAGTGATTTCAGCACCAGCCCGGCCGAGCGGGCCTGCGCCTCGCCGAGCTGAGTCAGTGGCAGGTCGGTGTGGCTGGTGTGCCGTCGCTGACTGGACCAGGTGGTTTCCCCGTGGCGCAGCAGGACCAGTCGGGCGTCGGGTGCGGACATGGCTCCATCATGGCAGGCGCCGCGCGCTCAGCCGAGCGCGTACAACTGTCCGCCGCGCCGTTCGAACACGGTGTCGCCGAGGACGGCGGTAGAGATGACGTCGCCCTGATAGCCACTGCGCTGGACCGGGATCCGGGCGACGGTGCTGCCGTCGGTGGTGTCGAGCGCGAGCTGTCCGTCGGCGACCGGGACGAGCAGCCGGCCCGCCATCACCGCCGGGGTGCCGAGGACATCGGGCACGGTCCAGGCCGGTTGCAAGGTGTTCGGGCTCAGGGCGATCAGGCTGTCGCCGGTGAAGATGTAGGCCGCCGTGCCGAGCCTGGTGACGGTGGCGCGCTCGCTCCACGGCGCGTCCAGCGGGTGCGTCGCGATCTCGTTGCCGGTGCCGTCGTGCACGGCGAGCCGGGCGGGCAGGCCCAGGCCCGTCGCGGTGGGCTCGGTGGGCGGGTAGTAGACCGCGGTCTTGTTCTCCGACACCGCGACCACGCGCAGCTCGGGGGAGTCGGCGCCCGGTGCGGTGAGCACACGGGAGCCGTGTTCCTCGGGGTGGGTCGCTTCCTTCGGCGCCGGATTCAGGACGGTCAGCCGGTCGGTGGTGTCGCCGGGGCAGCGTTCGAGCACGGACAGGCGCGCGGAGCTGGACGCGGCCGAGCGCAGCGCGCAGCCCGAGCGTGGCTGGGTGTTCGGGTTCACCGGGGCGTCGACATAGCCGTACTCCAGGGTGCGCACCAGATCCGAGCGCCACATCTCCAGCCGGTCGGGGCCGAGGGCCAACAGGTAGGTGCCGTCGCCGGTGAGGCGGATGGCGTCGTCCATGTAGCTGCTGCGCGCGACGCGGCGCGCGCTGGTGTCGCCTTCGAGCATGGCGGTCTGACTGCAGCCGCGCTGATCGCGGTAGGTGGCGATGACGGTGCCGAACTGCGATTCCACCCCGCACAGCGGCATGTCGCGGTGATACCACCACCGTTGCTCACCGGTGACCGGATCCCGTCCGCTCACGGTCCCCTCGTCGCCGGTCACCACCACATTGCCTGCGGTGAGCGCCCGCGCACTCGACGCGTCGGGCGCATGCCACAGTTCCCGCAGCTCGGCGGGCAGCTGCGTGGCCGCGGTGACGGTCGGGGCGGGGGACTGCGCGGTGACCGACTCGGTCCCGGTCGCATCGGCGCGCGCCCACACCACGATCGCGGCCACCACGAGGGCGACGGCGATCGCTACAGCGGCGAAGATGTCGGCGCGCGTCCGCCGCTCCGGTGCAAGCACGACTGGCAGTGTAATCGGAGCATCCAGCGGGTGGCCCGGCGCGCTTCGCCCCGGCGCTTCATCGAACGTTCACGAATTACTCGATTGTCCCGCGTTACAAAGTCTTTCATGCTGTAATCCGTACAGGTCGGATGACCATTATGTTCGTCCGGCTGTTTCTGCCACAACAGGTCCGTGCCGCAGGGCGACGGGCCGATCAAGGGGTTGATCTCATGACCACACGTAGGTTCGGATATGCCGTCGCGCTCACCGCGGGAATCGCCATGACGCTCGCCGTCGGAGCACCGGCCTCCGCCGCGCCGGGGCTGGCCGCAGGGAGCGCCTCCGCCGCGGCGGGCAGCGCCGAGCTGGGCGCGGGCAGCGCCTCGACGGGCGCTCTGCTCGGCGCACTCGGTTCCGGTAGCTCGGCCGCGAGCTACTTCGCGGGCCTGGTCTTCCCGGGAGTCGGAAGCTTGTTGAGCGTGCTCGGCACCGGCAGCAGCATCGCGGGCTCGACGGCCAAGTACTCCGGGAGCGCGGCGGGCTCGGCCGCCGACGCGGCCGGTGACGCCGCCTCGGGCAGCGCCGACGACAACTGAGTAGTCGGGCGGAACCGTGCCGAGTGCGGCGCGGTCCCGCCCGGTCAGGGCCTAAAGTCCGAGTTCGGCCATGCGGGCGGCGTGCCGCTCCTGCATCCGGTCGAACAGTGTGGCGATGCCGTTGAGATCGCCGGTCGCGGCCAGCACCAGCTCCGCGAGTTCGTCGCGCTGGGCCATCACGTACTGGGCCTGGGTGATCGCCTCGCCGAGCAGTCGGCGTCCCCACAGGGTGAGCCGGTCGCGCTCGGAGCGGCTGGCCGCCACCGCGCTGCGCACCTCGTCGACCACGAACTGCGAGTGGCCGGTCTCGGCGAGTACCTCGCGCACGACCTCGGCGACCTCGGCGGGCAGCACCCCGACGATCTCGGAGTAGAAATCGGCGGCCAGGCCGTCACCCACGTAGAACTTCACCATCGACTCGAGCCAGGTCGAGGGGTCGGTGGAGGCGTGGTAGGAGTCCAGCGCGCCCTGATACTGCGCCATCGACGCCTCGGCATCGGCGCCGCGCGCGGCCAGCGCCGCCTCCAGTGTCTCGAAGTGTGCCAGCTCGGCCGCGGCCATCTTGGCCACCGCCACCCGCCCGCGCAACGAGGGCGCCAGCTTGGCTTCCTCGGCGAGCCGATAGAACGCGGACACTTCGCCATAGGCGATGACCGCGAACAGTTCGGTCACCCCCGGGTGATCGGCGGCGAGTGGCTCGCCCGAGACAACATCCGGCACGGCAGAGGTCTGTGCTCCCATGGTCGCCAATCGTAGTCCTGATCGGGGATCAATCGCGTTCGGCAAGGAACTTGTCGAGGTAGGTCCAGGTGATGTCGCGGGCTTCGGGGCCGGCGAGGATGCCGAGGTGGCTGCCGGGGGCGATCTCGTAGGTGACCGAGGGGGAGCCGGTCAGAGTGCGCAGCCCGGCCTCGACGGCGGATTTCGGGGTGATCACGTCGGCGGTGCCGCCGACCAGCAGGACCGGCACGCGCACGTCGGCGAGTTCGATCGTGTGGTCGCGCAGTTCGATCTTGCCCTTGCCGATGTCGTTGGCCAGCATGAACCGGCCCCAGAGCTGGCCGTAGAAACGGCCGGGGTAGCCGGGCATGGCCGCCTGGAACCGGTCGATCGATTCCATCTTGGCCAGTGTCTCGGTTTTGGCCAGATTGGTCGCGAGGAACAGCGGTCGGGCCAGTTCCCGGTCGATGGCGGCGAGGCGGTAGCCGATCCGGGTCAGCGAGGCGGGGATGCCGCCCGCGGCGCGCACGGCCATGGTGGTGGCCAGACCGCCGGTCAGCCCGGCGACCGCGCGCAGTTGCGGGATGCCGATCATCTTGTCGTAGTCCAGCGGCGGGCCGACGCCGGTCACCGAGCGGATCGGCAGTTCGGGATTCGCGGCGGCGGTGAGCAGGGCGAACACCCCACCGATCGACCAGCCGACCAGGTCGACGGGCGCGCCGCCGCGATCGGCACTCGCCCGCAGGATCGCTTCGGGCAGGATGTCGGTGACCCAGTCCTCGAAGCCCATCCGACGGTCCGCGAACGACATCTCGCCGTAGTCGATCAGATACGGCGCACGACCCGACCGGACCAGGTGCCGGGCCAGACTCTGCTCGGGCCGTAGATCGAAACACGTGGCGGGCGCGGCCAGCGGCGGCACCAGCAGGACCGCGGAATCTGTTGTGTCAGCGGATGTTTCGGTGTGGTAGCGACGCAGCAGACGGTGCGGCTCGTCCCACAGCACGGTCGAGGGCGTCGGGTCGACGGGCTCGATGCCGGCGCCGAAGCTCAGCGCCCACGCGTTGCGCGCGGCAGTGGTGACGGTCTCGGTGATGCTCACGTCATGAATGTCTCACACCCGGTACCGCCGGTACCAAGTGAGCTCGATTACATCGGGGGACACGCGCGGAATTCGGCATCGTCGAATTGCCCTGCGACACACCATCGGTGCGGGTGACAACCCTGATCAGACCTGATTTCGGGCAGCGTCACGCCGCGCGGAAATTCGGATTGCGCACATTATCACGCTACAATCACCTTGGACAACGCTAGTTTCGTCGCCCCGGCTACCCCGGTGGACGCGACACTCCACCGGTGCGCAGCGCGGGCGGACGGCGGCGTTGACCAGGAAAATGTGCGCGCACCGAATCCGTATCACCGATGTGCCGCGCCGATGACGCACTCCGCGATCGGCGAGGGCCCGGTGGGTATCACAGGCGGATATGTGGTCGTCGCGGGCCGACCGGCCCGCCCCACCTCGTGCGTGCGAGATGCAATGACGAGGAAGGCACGAACCCTGAGCAAGATCACTGTCGAACAGGAACCCGGCTTGACCGACACCCTCCTGACGGCCGAACTGGACAACACCCACATCCCGCCGAGTTTCGCCGAACTGGGCGTGCGTGAAGAAATCGTGCGCGCGCTCGGCGAGATCGGGATCGAACGCACCTTCGCGATTCAGGAACTGACCCTGCCGCTGGCCCTGGCCGGCGAGGATCTCATCGGCCAGGCCCGCACCGGCATGGGCAAGA
>JACIXH010000284.1 GCA_014360565.1 Nocardia sp. | reverse complement strand
GCGCAAGTCACCTGGTTCGATCGGAGCTGAATCCGGTGGTTATCCACAGGTGACAAGCCTGTGTCGTTTTCCACAGGCAGGGCAGGTAGCAGCAAAACCGGTGGCCCTGGCCCGGTACTCTTGGTCGCTGATACCAATCTGACACTCGATCGTGAAGGACCTGCTGTGGCTCTCGTTGTTCAGAAGTACGGAGGATCCTCGGTGGCCACCGCCGAGCGGATCCGGCGCGTCGCTGAACGGATCGTGGAGACCAAGAAGCAGGGGCACGACGTGGTCGTCGTGTGCTCGGCGATGGGTGACACGACCGATGAGTTGCTCGATCTCGCGGAGCAGGTGGCCCCGGCGCCGCCCGCTCGCGAGATGGACATGCTGCTCACCTCGGGCGAGCGCATCTCGAATGCCTTGGTGGCCATGGCAATTCACACGCTCGGCGCCGAAGCGCGCTCGTTCACCGGTTCGCAGGCGGGCGTGATCACCACCGGCGCGCACGGCAACGCCAAGATCATCGACGTGACCCCGGGGCGCCTGCAAGAGGCCCTCGACGAGGGGCAGATCGTGCTCGTCGCCGGCTTCCAGGGCGTGAGCCAGGACAGCAAAGACGTCACCACCCTCGGTCGCGGCGGGTCCGACACCACCGCCGTCGCGCTGGCCGCGGCGTTGAAAGCCGACGTCTGCGAGATCTACACCGACGTCGACGGCATCTTCTCCGCCGACCCGCGCATCGTCCCCGACGCCCAGAAGCTCGACAAGATCTCCTACGAGGAGATGCTCGAGATGGCGGCCTGCGGGTCGAAGGTGCTCATGCTGCGCTGCGTCGAATACGCGCGCCGCTACAACGTTCCCGTTCATGTTCGGTCGTCCTACACCGACAAGATCGGCACCACTGTTTTCGGATCGATGGAGGACATTCCCGTGGAGCAGGCAATCCTGACCGGCGTCGCACACGACCGCAGCGAGGCCAAGGTGACCGTCGTCGCCCTGCCGGACGAGCCGGGCTACGCGGCCAAGGTGTTCCGCGCGGTGGCCGACGCCGAGATCAACATCGACATGGTGCTGCAGAACATCTCCAAGGTCGACACGGGCAAGACCGACATCACCTTCACCTGCCCCAAGACCGACCTGGTCCGCGCGGTGCAGAAGCTCACCGAGCGGCAGGCCGAGATCGGCTTCGCCGAGGTCCTCTCCGACGACCACATCGGCAAGGTCTCGCTGGTCGGCGCGGGCATGAAGTCGCACCCGGGCGTCACCGCCACCTTCTGTGAGGCGCTGGCCAACGCGGGCGTGAACATCGACCTCATCTCCACCTCGGAGATCCGTATCTCGGTGCTGGTCCGGGATACGGAACTGGACGAGGCTGTTCAGGTGTTGCACAAGGCATTCGATCTCGGCGGCGACGAGGCCGCTGTCGTCCACGGCGGAACGGGGCGTTAAGCAATGGGTGTACGTGTAGGTGTTGTGGGTGCGACCGGTCAGGTCGGCACCGTCATGCGCAAGCTGCTCGAAGAGCGCAACTTCCCGGCCGACGAAGTGCGGTTCTTCGCCTCCGCCCGGTCCGCGGGCAAGACGCTGCCGTGGCGCGGCGGCGAGATCGTGGTCGAGGACACCGAGACCGCTGATCCCTCAGGTCTCGACATCGCGCTGTTCTCGGCCGGTGCCACCATGTCCCGCGTGCAGGCCCCGCGTTTCGCCGCGGCAGGCGTGATCGTGATCGACAACTCGTCGGCGTGGCGCAAGGATCCCGAGGTGCCGCTGGTCGTCTCGGAGGTCAACCCCGAGGCCACCCGCAACCTGCCCAAGGGCATCATCGCGAACCCGAACTGCACGACCATGGCCGCGATGCCGGTGCTCAAGCCGCTGCACGATGTCGCCGGGCTGCAGCGTCTGATCGTGTCGTCGTACCAGGCAGTTTCGGGATCCGGGCTGGCCGGCGTCGAGGAGCTCGCGTCGCAGGTCCGAGCGGTGTCCGCCGATGCGGAGAAGTTGGTACACGACGGTTCGGCCGCGGACTTCCCCGCGCCGAACAACTACGTCGCGCCGATCGCGTTCAATGTGATCCCGCTGGCGGGTGCGCTGGTCGACGATGGTTCCTTCGAGACCGACGAGGATCAGAAGCTGCGCAACGAGAGTCGCAAGATTCTCGGGCTGCCCGATCTGCTGGTGAGCGGTACTTGCGTACGGGTGCCGGTGTTCACGGGGCACTCGTTGTCGATCAATGCCGAGTTCGCTGAACCGCTTTCGGTGTTGCAGGCTCAGGAACTGCTGGCCAAGGCGCCGGGTGTGCGGTTGGTCGATGTGCCGACTCCGCTTGCTGCTGCTGGTCAGGACGATTCACTGGTCGGTCGTATCCGTCAGGATCCGGGTGTGCCCAGTGGTCGTGGGTTGGCGCTGTTCATCTCGGGTGACAATCTGCGGAAGGGCGCGGCTCTGAACACGATTCAGATCGCGGAAGTGCTGCTCGAAAACCGCTGAATCTCATAGTCGAGGCCGGGTCATCGTGCACGATGGCCCGGCCTTGCCGTTTCAGTTGATCGGGCGGATGCCAGGGGTCCTTGGGTCGTTGCCTACGCAGGCGAGGATGGCGCAGCCCGGGGGGATGCTGGCGAAGGGGGCGGCCAGGGGTTGGTTGAGGCAGTCGAAGACGGTGCAGCCGGGGTAGGCGCCGGGGCCGATGCCGAAGACGGCCAGGAGGATGTTGGCGTCGATGAGTTTGGCCGCGTCGAATTCGAGTGGGGGTTCGACGTAGGGTTCCGGGGTCGGGACTTGAGTATCGGTGATGGCGGCGAAGAGGCGGCGGAAGAATTCGTGGGGGAGTTCTTCGGCGTGGGCGAGGACGCCGCTGGGACCGTAGGCGGATTGGTTACCGAAGGGGCCGGTCCACATGACTGTCAGGTCGAGGCTCGGTAGGAAGAAGACGTTCTGTAGGCCGAGGCCGGACATGAAGAATGTGTCCTCGGGCAGGAAGTCGGGGGATTCGCCGCAGTCGGCGCCCAGCCAGAACAGGTAGCCGTAGCAGGGGTTCGCCTTCGAGGGCGTGCGGGCTTTGCGCAGGTAGTCCGAGGAGATCACGCGGTCGGCGCCCCAGCGGCCGTCGTTGGCGACGAGCAGGCCGATCTTGGCCAGGTCGTTGGGCGGCAGCATGAGGTGGGCGTAGCCGTAGGTGTGGCCGGATCGGTCGCTCGCCCAGTAATAGTCGCTGCGGGGGATGCCGAGCGGGTCGAACAATTCCCGCTGCGCGAATTCCTGCAGTGGTTCGCCGACGGCCAGCTCGATCACATACGACAGCAGGTCGACATTGCGCTGGCTGTAGCTGAACGTGGTGCCGGGCGGGTTGGTCAGCTCCACCGACAGGGCCTGTACCGCCGAATGCGGGTCGATCGGGATCACCGCGGTGATGCCCTCGGAGAGCACACCGACCTTCATGCCCGAGGTTTCGGTGAGGAGGTTCTCGACGGTGATCGACCGGTGCGCCGCGTCGCCGAGGCCGGGCGGCAGATAGCGGTCGATGGGCGCAGCCACGTCGAGTTCGCCTCGGTCGGAAGCGATTCCGGCCAGCATCGACACCACGGATTTGGTGACGCTCCAGATGTTCCACGGGGTGTTGCCGGTTTCGTCGTTGCGCAGGCCTTCACCGACGAGGCAGTTGTGCCGGAAGATCTGGACGTTGAGCCGGTTGCGCGTGGCCGCGAACTGCAGTGCCGCTTCGAGTTTCGCCGAATCCAGCCCGACCTGCGCCGGCTGGGCGCGTTCTAGGTCTCGACCGGAGGTCACCTCGCACGCCGTGCTCGGGGCCGCGACCGCGGGGACGGCGAACAAGGTCGCCGAGGCCAGCACCGCCGCGATCGTTGTCGCGAAAACGCCCGTGATGTGCCGCATGCGGGCGAGAGTAGCCGTTGTCACGCACCGTAACCCGTATAGCGTGGCCGCCGAGCGTCTCCCGTTCACCTCATGTCGCCCGGATACGAGAAACGCCGCCAGGTCGATGAGGGAGACCTGGCGGCGTTCGAGTCGATGGGCCGCCTCGAGGACGGCCCGTCAGGTGCCGACGCCCCACAAGCGCCTCTCGGCGGGTGGTCGCTCGTAGCGACAATGGGGTGAGGCCCGGGGCTGTTCGGACGTCGACAGTGTGTGTAACCGGACCTGAGGACGAACTATTCCGACGGCGCGGTGTGACGCGTACAACGCACGAGGCAGGTACGGCGGTGTACGTACCTGCCTCGTGTCATAGCTGGGCGAAGGGCCTGGTTGCGGGCTCTCCCGTGGTCGGTATCGGGGGTCAGAAGTTGCTGAACCAGTACAGAATGCTGGCCAGCAACCAGACGATCGCGGTTTCCATCGGCGCTCTCCTTGTGTCGGTACTTACATCATCGCCGAAGACCCGCATTTGCCGACAAGTTGTTCTTAAGAAGCTCTAGAGACCGACACCGCATTGTTGCTTCAGACACCGGAACAACCGGGTCCGATCGGTCTCGAGGGGTGATCGGTCGGGCCCGGCGGTGCAGACCAGAAGGTGGCTCTTCCAGACGCTGAAGACGCACTGCCGACGGTAACCACGCCGACGGACTGGGCCGGAAATGTTCCACGTTGTGTCGGTTGGGTACGCGTGCCGGGCCGGTCTGATCGAGGGGTGATCGGCCCGGGCGTTTGCGTATGGACAAAATTCGGGTAAAGGTTGGGGGGTGGTCGATATTGCGGAGCACTCCGACGCGCTCGACCGTGCCCAGGTGCGGCTGCGCGAAGAATTCGCGACAATGTTCGAGCCGGAGACGATCCATCGTTTCCTGCATTCCTCCTACGATGAATTCGTCGCCAGGGCGACGGTGACCCTGTATCTGCCGCTGCTCGCGGAGCGATTCGCGCGTCAGCGCTTGCAGGCGCTGGCCAAGGTCGAGGGCAAGGTGGCCAAGCCGCGACCGACGGTGCTGTTCTTGTGTACGCACAACGCGGGCCGCTCACAGATAGCGCTCGGCTTTTTCGAAGAGCTGGCACTGGGCCGGGCGGTCGCCTGGTCGGGTGGCTCGGTGCCGAGTGGTCAGCTCAACCCCTCCGCGGTGGCGGTGATGGAGGAGGTCGGCGTCGATATCTCGCGCGAGTATCCGAAGCCGTGGACCGACGAGATCATCCGGGCCGCCGACGTGATCGTCACCATGGGCTGTGGCGACACCTGCCCGCTGGTGCCAGGGGTGCGCTACGAGGAGTGGATCATCGAGGATCCGGCCGGGCTCGAGGTCGAGCAGGTGCGGCCCATCCGCGACGACATCGGTCACCGCGTGACGGGCTTGCTCGCCGAGCTGGGAATCGACGTCACCGATCCCGTAGATACGCCACCCAGCTCCCGTACCGCGTGATGTCGGTACCGGCGACGGCGGCGTCGTAACTGCACGCGAAGCCGATCACCGGGCGCCCGTCGGACAGATCGATGCTGGTCAAGGCCATCGGTGGGGGTAGTTCGGCGAGGAACCGGCCCAGGCAGGCGGGGGAGACCAGGAACAGTTCGCCGAGGATCGGTGCGCCCAGACCGTCGCCGTGCCGGACCAGTCCGGGTTTGGCTGGGGTGGTGTCGAGGGCGGTGAGGCGGTAGGCGTCGGTGGTGCTGATCTCGCCTGCGAAGCGGGCGCCCAGTTGTTCGAGTTGCCAGTGCAGGGGTTGGCCGCGCAGGTGGGCGCCGAAAACTGCCAGGGGCACACCGGTTTCCACGAGTAGCGGTGCTGGGGTGCCGATGACGCGGGCGGCGAGGTCGACGGCGAGTTGGTCGGCGAAGGCGGGGACCACGACTGTCACGCCGAACGGGCGGCCGTCGGTGGTGGGGTGGCCGGGGACGGCGACGGCGGCCAGATCGAGGAGATTGCAGAAGTTTGTGTAGGTGCCCAGCCTGCGGTTGATCGTCAGCGGGTCGGCGTCGACTTCGGCGATCGACGGGTGTTCGGTGGTTGTGGGGAGCAGGAGGCCGTCGAAGCCGGCGAGCAGTGCTGTCGCGGCGCTGCGGGCCTGTGCCAGCGTCTCGAGGTCGCGCGCGAAGTCGTGTGCGTCGAGTGCTTTTGCGGCACTGATTATTCCGGCGACCGTGCTGTCGAGGTGCGGGGCGCCTTTGTCGACGAACTCGCCGACCGCAGCGTAGCGCTCGGCGACTATCGCGCCGTCGTAGAGCAGGCGGGCGGCGTCGAGCAGTGCGGAGATGTCGATTTCGGTGGTGTGCAGGCCTTGGGCGTGCAGGGCGGCAACAGTTTCGGTGAACGCTGTGCGGTAAGCCGGGCTCAGCGGTTCCAGGTCTTCGGGGCGAGGGATCGCGATCGAGGGTTCTGTCGCGGCCGCGAGACGAACGTCGGCGGGCCACTCACGGCTGCGAGGATCTCGGGAGTCCGTGCCCGCCATGATCTTTGCCGCTTGCACGGCCGGGTCGAGATCGGCGGCGAAAACGGTGACCGCGTCGTAGTCGGCACAGGCGGGAACGACGCCGTGGGTGGGGATCACGCCGAGCGTGGCCTTGATGCCGACGATGCCGTGCAGCGCGGCGGGTACTCGGCCGGAGCCCGCGGTGTCGGTGCCGATGGCCAGATCGGCAATGCCCAACGCGACCGCTGCCGCCGACCCGGAACTCGAACCGCCCGAAATCAATTCGGGATGCAGGGCATTGCGGACCGCACCGTAGGGGCTGCGAGTGCCGACGAGCCCGGTGGCGAACTGGTCGAGGTTGGTCTTGCCGAGCACCAGCGCGCCCGCGGCGACCAGCCGATGCACCGCTTCAGCGGTTTCGGTTGCCTCGTAAGCGAATTCCGGGCAGGCCGCGGTAGTGGGCAGGCCGGCGACGTCGACGTTGTCCTTCACGGCGAGGAGCAGGCCCGCCAGCGGCAGCTTCTCGCCCGCCGCCACACGGCGGTCCAGATCGGCGGCTTCGTTCGCCAGATCCCCCTGCGGGCGCAGCGTGATCCAGACCTCTGGCCGATCGACCTCGGCGATCCGTGCGTAGGCGGCGGTGACCCGCGCGGACGGGGTTACAGGCATTGACGCTCCTCTGCTCACTCGGCGTCGGCCCGCGCGATGCGCTCGAGCGCCAGTCCGACGAATCGCCGAGTTGGGCGTGCGGAAGCCGGTGAGCCCGCGTATCCACCCTTGTCGACATGGGTGGATACGCTATCGATCCCGAATTTCTATCAAGTGACAGGAAGTAAGCACCACGTTAGCGCCTGCTCACATCCGCACCCTCACCAAGCGCAAGCTCGCGAAGAGAGAACTTCTCAACCAACCCTGAACACGCAGGCAACCCCACCCGCCGCCACGAACCCCACACTCGAACAACGAGCCCCCCGCGCTCCCACTCCGCTCACCCCGGAAGGGCGACCCCATGAACCCCACCATCCTGGCCCTCATCCTCGGCCTGATCGCC
>JACIXH010000283.1 GCA_014360565.1 Nocardia sp. | reverse complement strand
GCGGCGGAATCCACGCCGGTACCGGGGAGCGCCTCGTTCTCGATGAAATCGTGGAGAACGCTCGCCACCTGGAGCCCGCCGACCTGAATCCGCTCTGTCATCTACTGCCTCACTTTGGTGAAAACCGGGTGGGATAAGTCGATGTCATGTTACCCGTGGGTAGATGTGACATCTCGTGTGGGTTGGAACGCCAAGGGCGGCCCGTCCATTCCGCCACGCCGAGACCCCGCGTCGGCGAGGTGGGCGTGGCGCATCACCCCTTGATTGTAGGCCTGCGGGCATTTAATGTACTGATCGGAACATTATGTGGCGGCGAGCTCGGCTCGCCCGGTCGAGCGGAGGCACGGTGAGCGTCACGCAACCCACCGATCCGGTCGCTCCGGTGCGCCGTCGCGGCCGCCCGCCCGGCTCCGATCGCGGCGCGGCGCAGACCCGTGCGCGCATCCGTGCTGCCGCGATCGAGTTGTTCGCCGACCGGGGTTTCCACGCCACCGGCGTCGCCGAGATCGGCGCGAAGGCCGACGTGCAGCGCGGCGCGCTCTACTACCACATCGGTTCCAAGCAGGAGCTGCTGTGGGAGATCCTGCGCGACTACACCCGCCTGCTGCTCGAAGACGCCGAACGCATCGTCGCCGCCGACGCCGACCCGATCCGAACGCTGCGCGAACTGATCCGCAGCCACGTGGAGTTGATCGTCGTGCACCGGCGCACGGTGGCGGTGCACCTGCGCGACGCCGACGCCCTCACCGCCGACCGGGCCGCCGACCTGCAGCGGTTGCGTGATCGCATCCAGCGGCTCTGGCAGGACGTCATCGACGCCGGGCACACCGCCGGGCTGCTGCGCAGCGCCGATCACGTCGTCACCAACGGGCTGCTCGGCATGCTCAATTCCCTCAGCTTCTGGTATCGCGAACGCGGCGCGCACTCGCCGGCCGAGATCGCCGAGATCCTCACCGAAACCGTCCTGTCCGGGCTCATCGCGCCGGGCGACAACACGAAAGGCTGACCATGGCTTGGGATTTCGAGACCGATCCGGAATACCAGCGACAGCTCGACTGGGTCGCGGAGTTCGTCCGCACCGAGGTCGAGCCCCTGGATCTGCTCTACCCCAATCCCTACGACCGCAACGATCCCGAGATCCGCGCACTGATGCGACCGCTACAGCAACAGGTCAAGGACAAGGGCCTGTGGGCCTGCCACCTCGGTCCGGAACTGGGTGGCCCCGGCTACGGCCAGCTGAAACTCGCGCTGCTCAACGAGGTGCTCGGGACCTCGATGTGGGCGCCGCTGGTGTTCGGTTGCCAGGCGCCGGACTCCGGCAATGCCGAGATCCTGGCCCACTTCGGCACCGAGGAGCAGAAGGCGAAGTATCTGCGCCCGCTGCTCGACGGCGAGATCGGCTCCTGTTACGCGATGACCGAGCCCACCGGCGGCTCCGATCCGACCGCCTTCCAGACGACCGCGGTACGCGACGGCGACGAGTGGGTCATCAACGGCGAGAAATGGTTCAACTCCGCCGCCGAGTTCGCCACCTTCCACATCGTGATGGTGGTGACCGATCCGGAGGCCGCACCGCATCAGCGGCTGTCGATGTTCATCGTGCCCGCCGACGCACCCGGCCTCGACCTGGTCCGCAACTTCACCGTGCCCGGTTTCAGCGAACACGAGGGTCATCTGCGATTCACCGATGTCCGCGTGCCCGCCGATCACCTGCTCGGTGCGCAGGGCGCCGGCTTCATCGTCGCCCAGACCCGCCTCGGCGGTGGCCGCGTGCACCACGCGATGCGCACGGTGGCCCTGGTCCGCAAGGCGTTCGACATGATGTGCGAGCGCGCGGTGTCGCGTCCGGCCCGCAAGGGGGTGCTCGGCGGATTCCAGATGACCCAGGAGCGCATCGCCGACAGCTGGATCCAGATGGAGCAGTTCCGGCTACTGGTGTTGCGCACAGCGTGGCGCATCGATCGGGCGCAGGACTACCGCGCGGTGCGCAAGGACATCGCCGCGATCAAGGTCGCGATGCCCACGGTGATGAACGACATCGCCCGGCGCGCGTTGCATCTGCACGGCGCGATGGGTGTCAGCGACGACCTGCCGTTCCTCGACATGACCACCTACGCCGAGGTGATGGCCATCGCCGACGGTCCGACCGAGGTGCACAAGATCACCCTCGCCAAGGAGGTGCTCGCGCAGTACACCCCTGGCGATCCGGTGTACCCCAGCGGTTTCCGGCCCGCCCTGCGGGAGCAAGCGCGTGATCTGGTCGCCCGTCGGCTCGAACGCGAGGTCGGCAACCTCTGAGCCACGGGCGAGTTCACCGGTCCGATACGGCGGGCCGGTGAGCCGGAGATCCCGGACCGGGAGCTGGCCAGGAACTACCCTTCGTCGCATGGGTGGTGTCAACAGTTCCGGCCGGGGCGACACCGAGGATGCGGCGGATTCGGTGCAGCCGTCGCATCCCGAGGCGGGCCGCGGCTCGGTCAACCGGCCGGTGTTCCTGGTCGCGGCGACGATCGTGCTCGCGTTCGCGATCTGGGCGCTGGCCGCGCCGGGCAGCGCCGAGACCGTCGTGGTCGAGGTGAAGACGTTCATCGTCACCTGGTTCGGTTGGTGGTATTTCATCCTCGCCACCGCCATCGTCGGGCTGGTGGTGTTTCTGGGCGCGAGCAAATACGGGCGCTATCGACTCGGCCCGGAGCAGTCCCGCCCCGAGTACAGCCTGTTCTCCTGGACGGCCATGCTGTTCGCGGCGGGCATCGGTATCGACCTGATGTTCTTCTCGGTCGCCGAGCCCGTCTACAACTACCTCAACCCGCCCGTCGGCCCGGCCGAGACCAATGACGCCGCGCGCGAGGCTGTCACCTGGACGATCTTCCACTACGGCATCACCGGCTGGGCGATGTACGCCCTGATGGGCGGGGCGCTGGCCTACTTCGCCTTCCGGCACAATCTGCCGCTCACCATCCGGGCCGCGCTCTATCCGATCTTCGGCAAACGGGTGCACGGGCGTTGGGGCGACGCCATCGATGTGGCCGCGGTGCTGGGCACCATCTTCGGTATCGCGACCTCGCTCGGCATCGGCATCGTGCAGCTCAACTACGGCCTGCACGAAATGTTCGGCGTCTCGCAGGGCAAGGCCGCCCAGATCGGGCTGATCGTGCTGTCGGTGATCATCGCGACCATCTCGGCCACCACGGGTGTCGATCGCGGCATCCGGCGGCTGTCGGAACTCAATGTCATTCTCTCGATCGCGCTGCTGGTCTACATCCTGGTGACGGGTAAAGCCGACTTCCTGCTCAACGGGCTCACACAGAACGTCGGCGACTACGTCTCCACCTTCTTCGACCGCACCCTCGACACCTTCGCCTGGGACCGCAATCCCGAGACGGCGAATGAACCGACCGCGTGGCTCGACGGCTGGACCCTGTTCTTCTGGGCGTGGTGGGTGGCGTGGGCGCCGTTCGTCGGACTGTTCCTCGCGCGCATCTCCCGTGGACGCACCCTGCGCCAGTTCATCTTCGGGGTACTCGTCGTGCCGTTCAGCTTCATCCTGCTGTGGATCTCGATCTTCGGCAACAGCGCGCTCGAATTGGCCCGAACCGACGGAGAGTTCGCCGAGACCACCGCCGCCCGCGCCGAGATCGGCTTCTACTCCCTGCTCGAGCGCTACCCCGGCGCGCCGATGCTGTTGGGTATCGCCACCATCACCGGTCTGCTGTTCTATGTGACCAGCGCCGACTCCGGGGCTCTTGTCATGGGCAATTTCACCTCGAAGCTGCCGAACCCGATGGCCGACTGCGCACGCAGCACCCGCATCTTCTGGTCCATGGCAATCGGCCTGCTCACCCTGTCGATGCTGTTCGCCGGCGCTGGTGGGTCCATCACGACACTGCAGAACGCGACCATCATCATGGGCCTGCCGTTCTCGTTCATCCTGGCGCTCATCGGGATCTCGCTGCTGCGCTCGGTGCGCAACGAGTCGTTCAAGCTCGACAGCTACCGCACCTCGCTGCCCAAGGCCTTCGCCTCGGGCCGTGGACCGATCGAATCCGGGAGTTGGCGGCGTCGACTGCTGTCGACCATCCTCTATCCGGGGCCCGCGGCGAGCCGCAAGTTCATCACCAACACCGTCCTGCCGGCGATGCGCGACGTGGCCGCCGAGTTCGAAGGCATGGGCGTCGCGGCGACCATCGACGAATCCGGGCACAACGAGGGCCTGCCCTCCCCGCGACTGCTCGTCGACCAGGCCAACGAACCGCGGTTCGAGTACGGCGTGTGGCCGGTGTCGGCGCCGGCGCCCACCTATGCGGTGCTGGCGCAACGGGCCGACGACCGGTACTTCCGCTGCGAGGTCCACCTGTCGGAGGGCACCCAGGGCTATTCGCTCAACGGGTACAGCCGCGAACAGGTCATCGGCGACATTCTCGACCAGTACGAACGCCATCTCGGCTATCTGCACCTGCGCCGCTCGGCGGGCGATCACCACGAACCCGAGCCCGGCGGCACCGACACCGATCAGGAAGGGACTTCGACGTCATGAGCGAGACCCTCTACATCGACGGCACGTGGCGCCCGGCGGCCTCCGGCGAGACCCGCGAGATCCGTTGCCCCGCCGATGATTCGGTCGTCGGCGTGGTGGCCGAGGCAGGCCCGGCCGATACCGAGGCCGCCATCGCCGCGGCCCGGCGCGCCTTCGACGACGGCCCGTGGCGCGCGACCTCGGCCGCCGAACGCGGTGATCTGCTGCTGCGCGTGGCCGATGCCATCGACGCCCGGCGAGCGGAGTTCGTGCGGGCCGAGACCCTCGACACCGGCAAGCGGCCCTACGAGTCCGATATCGACATGTCCGATATCGCGAACTGTTTCCGGTATTTCGGCAAGCTCGCCGCCGAGGACGCGGGCCGCGTGGTCGACGCGGGCTCCCCCGATGTCGACTCGCGGATCGTCTACGAGCCGGTCGGAGTGTGCGGATTGATCACGCCGTGGAATTATCCGCTGCTGCAGGCGGCGTGGAAGATCGCACCGGCCCTGGCGGCGGGCAACACGTTCGTCCTCAAGCCCGCCGAGCTGACCCCGCACACCGCGATCCTGCTGATGTCGGTGCTCGACGACCTGGGCGTGCCACCGGGGGTGGCCAATCTGGTGCTGGGCGCGGGCGCCACCGCGGGCGCGCCGCTGTCCGCGCATCCCGATGTCGACCTGGTCTCGTTCACCGGTGGGCTGGCCACCGGCAAGATCATCGCGCGCGAGGCCGCAGCGACGGTCAAGAAGGTGGCGCTGGAGCTGGGCGGCAAGAACCCCAATGTCATCTTCGCCGACGCGTGCGACACCGACGAACGGCTCGCGGCGGCCGTCGACAATGCCCTCAACGCGGCGTTCCTGCACTCCGGTCAGGTGTGTTCGGCAGGTGCGCGGTTGGTGATCGAGGAGTCGGTCCACGATCGGTTCGTCGACGAGCTGGTGCGCCGGGCCGAACAGATCCGGCTCGGGCTGCCCTTCGCGGAGGGCACCGAGACCGGCCCGCTGATCTCGGCCGCGCACCGCGACAAGGTGCACGCCTATGTCGAGCGGGCCCGCGCCGAGGGCGCCGTCATCCGCACCGGTGGCGAATTCGCCACCGGCGACCAGGGTTCGGGCAGTCTCGACAACGGCTGGTTCTATCTGCCGACGGTGATCGACGGCGCGACCAGGGACATGGCGTGCGTGCACGACGAGGCGTTCGGGCCGACCGTCACCGTGGAGACGTTCCGCACCGAGGACGAGGCCGTCACCATCGGCAACGACACCGAGTACGGCCTCGCCGGCGCGGTGTGGTCCGGTGACGCCGCCCGCGCTCGGCGCATCGCCGCGCGGCTGCGCCACGGCACGGTGTGGGTCAACGACTTCGGACCGTATCTGCCGCAGGCCGAGTGGGGTGGCTTCGGCCGCTCCGGCGTCGGCCGCGAACTGGGACCTTCCGGGTTGCACGAATACCGCGAGGCCAAGCACGTGTACGAGAACCTCCGGCCGGGCGTCACCGGCTGGTTCGCCGAACGAGGGGAGCAGCTGTGAGCGACTACGACTACGTGATCGTCGGCGGTGGATCCGCGGGCGCGGCCGTCGCCGCCAGGCTCTCGGAGGACTCGTCGGTCAGCGTGTGTCTGCTCGAGGCGGGTCCCTCCGATGTCGACGACCCGGCCATCCTTCAATTGGACCGCTGGATGGAGCTGCTCGAGTCGGGCTACGACTGGGACTACCCCATCGAGCCGCAGGAGAACGGCAATTCGTTCATGCGCCACGCCCGCGCCAAGGTGCTCGGCGGATGCTCCTCACACAACAGCTGCATCGCCTTCTGGGCTCCGCGCGAGGACCTCGACGCCTGGGAACACGAGCACGGTGCCACCGGATGGGGCGCGGATTCGGTCTACCGGCTCTATCCGACCATCGAGACCAATGACGCCCCCGGTGAGCATCACGGTCGCACCGGGCCGGTACACATCATGACCGTTCCGCCGAACGATCCGTGTGGCGTCGCGGTGCTCGATGCCTGCGAGGTCGTCGGCATCCCGCGCGCGGAGTTCAACTCCGGCGAGACTGTCGTCAACGGCGCCAACTTCTTTCAGATCAACCGCCTTCCCGACGGCACCCGTTCCTCGTCGTCGGTGAGCTACCTGCATCCGAATCTCGACCGGCCGAACCTCACCGTGCGCACGGGGGCGTGGGTGAAGAAGATCGTGATCGAGAACGGTCGCGCGGTCGGTGTCGACATCACCGACAATGCCTTCGGCCGCACCACCCGCATCACGGCCGCGCGCGAGGTGATCGTGTCCGCGGGCGCCATCGATTCGCCGAAGCTGCTCATGCTCTCGGGGATCGGACCCGCGGATCACCTGCGCGAGAACGGCATCGAGGTGCTCGTCGACTCCCCCGGTGTCGGGGCGCACCTGCAGGATCATCCCGAGGGCGTCATCGGTTTCGAGACGACGCGACCGATGGTGGACACCTCGACGCAGTGGTGGGAGGCGGGGATCTTCACCCCGACCATCGACGGCCTCGACCGGCCGGACCTGATGATGCACTACGGCAGCGTCCCGTTCGACATGCACACCCTCCGGCAGGGCTATCCCACCGCCGAGAACACCTTCTGCCTGACGCCGAATGTGACACAGGCCCGTTCACGCGGCACCGTGCGCCTGCGCTCCCGCGACTTCCGCGACAAGCCCCGCGTCGACCCGCGCTACTTCACCGATCCCGCGGGCCACGACCTGCGGGTGATGATCGCCGGGATCCGCAAGGCCCGCGAGATCGCCGCCGCCGCACCCCTTTCCGACTGGGTGGCGCGCGAGCTGTACCCGGGACCCGAGGTGCAGTCCGATGCCGAACTGGCCGACTACATCCGGCGCACCCACAA
>JACIXH010000282.1 GCA_014360565.1 Nocardia sp. | reverse complement strand
ACGCGATCTCTGATCGTCATCGCCATCCTGTCTCGTCGTCCGGCGTTGCCGTCGAACATACGCGCACCGCGCAGCCGGCGCGGTGGTTCCCGGCGGCGCGCCGTTGGCCACCGCAGCGACAAGTTCCGCGAACAGTGTTGTCGACCAGCTTCTTTCGGTAGAGAGCTGTTCGCGCTCCCCGGCGCCGGCCTGCGCCGCCTCGAAAGCCGCCCGCGGCCGTACTGCCATGATGGAGCCGTGACGAAAGGTGCATCGATGCCGGAACAGACACTGTCGACCCAGTGGTCACGATCGTTGGGGCTGCGGGTGCCGGTGGTGAACGCGCCGATGGGTGGCGCGGCGGGCGGGCGCCTCGCGGCGGCGGTGAGCGCGGCGGGCGGGCTCGGGATGATCGGGATGGGCAGCGCGGGGTCGGTCGAGGCCTTGCGGCACGAGCTGGCCGTTGCGGGTGCGCCGGACGGGATCGGGCTCGTCGACTGGGTCCGCACCCGCGAAACCGGGCTGCTGGATGCTGCGATCGAGGCGGGGCCGCGGATCATCTCGGTCAGTTTCGGCACCGATTTTTCCTGGGTTCGCCGGGTCCAGGCGGCGGGCATCCTGGCCGTCACCCAGGTGTACGACGCTCCGGGCGCCCACCGCGCTCAGGATGCGGGTATCGACATTCTTGTGGCGCGCGGTAGCGAAGGTGGTGGTCACGGCGCCGACCGTGTCGCCTTGCTGCCGTTGCTCGATGCCGTGCTCGAGATCGCGACCGTGCCGGTCCTGGCTGCGGGCGGTATCGGCTCGGGGCGCACGCTCGCGGCCGTGCTCGCCGCGGGGGCGGCGGGAGCGTGGCTCGGGACCTGTCTGGCCGCGTCCGAGGAATCGCTGCTGCCGGAATCGGCCCGCCTCGCGATGCTCGCCGCCGATTCCAGCGGTACCACCGTCACCACCGCGTTCGATCAGGCACTCGATCTGCCCTGGCCACCGATCTATCCGGCACGCGTGCTGCGCAACCAGTTCACCGACCCGCTGTCGAGGCCCGACGGCGACGACCGGCCCGACACCGAACGTCTGCGGGCGGCGATCGCCGCGGGCGATCCCCGGCTCGCGCCGGTAGACGCGGGGCAGGGAGTCGGTCTGGTGACCCATATCGAGCCTGCCGCCACCGTTGTCGATCGGCTGTGCGACGACGCGGCCGCGCTGCTGGCCGCACGGTAGTCGAACAGGCAACCTCGCCGGAAGTCATCCGGGCCACCACACTGCTATCGCGCGCCGGCGGCCGGAGTCGACAGCGCGCGCCAGGCCCACAGGGTCATCCGCCGGTCGGCGCACTGCTGCGCACCTACGCGGACGGCATCGTCGCCAGTCGCAACGGCGCGCACGCGCCCGCAGCCGAATCCGGTTTCCGCGACGAAACTTGGCTGTCCGGCGAGCAGTTCACGCCGGTGCGGACTCGACCGGTCATCGTCGGGCATTCGCTGGGTGCTCGGGCGGCCGTCGAATGCGCATTGCGCCATCCCGATCAGGTGTCGCGGCTGGTGCTCATCGCACCCGCCTTCCCGCAGCAACCGACCTCCCGGCTCACGGGCTATGCGGCCGGTTGCCACCTGGCAGGCCCCGGTGACGTCGGCCGATCGATGCCGTTCGGCCGAGATATCACCGTCTCGACAGGCATGCCGAGTTGCCAGGCTCACCTGGTCGAGTGCGTGATCTCGATGCGCAGTGCGGGATCGTTCAGCATCTCCTGCTGGAGTGCGATGGTTTCCTCGGTTCGCCACCTCGCGTGCCAGATGGGAACGCCGCCGGGCAGATTCAGCTCGCGAGGGGTGGTGAGCAGGGGTAGATCCAGGCGGGCAGAGGTGACGGTGACCGGCGCATTCGACGGCGTGTGGGACCACACGTCGTCGACCGCGTTGGTGATTCGGACGCCGAGTCGGTGGCCGGCGGCCAGGCGGGCGTCCTGCCAGAGCAGCCGAATCTGCGATTCCGGGCGGACAGGGGCGATGCCGCGCGTGATCACCGTGGCGTTGCCGTCCGGGGCGATGTCGTAGAGCTCCAGCGCGACAGTCGCTTCGGGCGGGCCGGCGAGAGTCAGCGCGGCGGTGGCTCGGCCCGCCAGGTGTACGGGCTCGGTGACCGGGGCCGAAATCGACCAGATCTCCCGGTCGGCACCGGGCAGCAGACCACGATCGTTGTACGAACCCGTACGCAGTGTTACTGACGCCCGACGGGAATCCGCAGGTGGCCAGACAGTTTCACCGCGCCAACCGCCGTCGAACTGACCGACGGTCACGGGCGGACCCGGCACCTCGATGTCGGCGCCCGCCACATGCTTGTCCAGGAACGCGTAGAGCTCCGAGGCGAAGTGGGGTGTGCCGCACTTCTCGCGGCAGTCCGAGTGGCCCCACTGACCGAACCAGGCGCGGTGCTCGCCGGGGCCCCTGGCTTCCCATGCCTCGACGATGCGGTCGGCCCGGGTGTTGGAGTCGAGGAAGCTCTGACCAAGGAACATCGGGGTGGTGTTGCCGCGGACGGCCTCGACCATGTCGCGTTCGCGCCAGTCCGGATTGGCGGCGTCATGGTCGGTGGTGAGGGCGAGGTAGCGGGCGGCGCAGTCCTGGGTCATCTGGACGGCATTGGCCTTGTACTCGTTGCCGTCGTCGGGGTGGCCAGGGGTCGAGGCGATGGCGAGGTGTTCCGCGCCCGCGGTGTCGGCGGGGCGAATTCCGTCCTCGGTCAACGGCTTTCCGCCGAATTTCCACGCCGTGCCCTGCATGTAGAGATAGGAGTACGGATCGACGACCGGCTCGAACGCCGCCACCGCCACCAGCCCCTTCGGCTTCGCCGCCAGCGCCATCATCCCGGTCCACCCCTCATAGGAGGTACCGACCATTCCGACCCGACCTGTCGACCACGGTCGGCTCGCCGCCCACTCCACCGCCGCCGCCACATCCGAGCGCTCCCCCGGGCCACCGAAATCCGGGCACCCGTTGGACCCACCGAACCCGCGCAGATCGACGATCACATAGGTGTAGCCGGACCGCAGCGCCCATTCGACAGGCAAGTTGTCGGTCGAGGGACCACCGCCGGGCCGCGGCTGGGACAGATACGCCAGGTGGGCCCGGTACGGACTCGCGGTCAGCAGCACCGGCGTCCGCTGATCGGCCGCCACACCGGGCGGCCGCAGGACATCAGCGTGCAGCCTGGTCCCATCGGGCGCGGTCAGATACTCCTGCGTCCAGGTGTACTCCACATTCACCGGCTCCGCCGTCGCAGGGGCCACCATTGCCAGCACCAACGCCACGCCGGCCACCGCCCGCGTCACCACCACACCCAATCGCACCCCCGGACTATTGCCGGTCCCCGCCCTGACGTCCAGCCCCGATTATCCGGGGCGTGTCGTGCGCCCCGGTCGAGCCGGGGCGAGGAGCAGTGCTCTGGTTCGAAGCCGCGTCGGCTACCTCGGTTCGGCCGAGGGCAGCAAAGGCCGGCGCAGCGGTGCCCACAGGAGAGCACGCGAAGCGCTCACAAGGCCGTCCGAGCAGGTCGCCTGCTTCGGCTGATCAGCACCACCGTGCGTCGACGCCGAGTGTGCGAGGGTGGAGGACATGACGGTAGAACGGTTCGAGGTCCAGCGGCATATCACCGCGTCACCCGCGGAAATCTTCGCGTTGCTGTGCTCTCCCGAGGGGCACGTGGCGATCGACAGTTCGGGCATGCTGCAGTCGGCGCAGGGAAAGCCCGTGACCGGCGTCGGTGACGAGTTCGTCGTGCACATGGACCGCGAGTCGCTCAACGATCTCCCGATGGGCAGATACGACGTGACGGTGATCATCACCGAATTCGAACAGGACGCTCAACTCGAATGGACGATCGCGGGCACCATCAAGCCGCCGATCGAGCACCTGTACGGCTACCGCCTCGCGGCCGACGACAACGGCACACTGGTCACGTCGTACTACGACTGGAGCAAGATCGCGCCCCGCTACCGGGAGGCGGCCATCTTCCCGATCATTCCCGAGTCGGCGCTTCGAGCGACCCTCGGCATCCTCGCTCGCACCGTCCAGCGGTAGTCGCGCGTTGTTCCGGGATCTCGTCGTTGCGAAGCCGAATTCGCGACTCGATGAGCGGCCTGCCGCGGTAACAGCGGCCTACGCGGTCCCGCGCTCTATCGACTGAAGCCGTGGTAGACCCCGTTGGCGTCGACGTTATCGGCGAAGTCGCCGAAATCCGCTGCGGCGAGAAAGAGGTTGACCTCGACCCCGGCCATCGCGTTCGGCACGATCCGGAACACCGGGTAGCCGGCGCCGCCGTCCTCATCGCTGGTGTCGACCGCCAGGATCGAATGCGCGGGATCGGTTATCGTCGTGGCATCAGCGAGGAACACGTAGGTCTGGTCGTCGATCAGCTCGACCAGCATCTCGGACGTCAGCCCGTCGAAGGCAGGGTCGTCGACGGGCGTCAGCCCGGTCACCGTGTCCTCGTCGTAGGAGGCCACGACCGCCGCGAGAGTCTGAGCCCACGCGGCATCGTCGGTGAAATCGGTGCGCAGGAAAAGTGATTCGCCTTCGGGCAGTGACCGTGTCATGAGCACGATTGTGCACTAGGACGCAGACGAGTCCACCCGAACCGCGATCGGTGAAGTGATCGCGGAACGGATGGACTCGGGTACTGCCACTACTGCGGACGAACTGCGTACGAAGGATCAGCTTCAGATGCTCAGCCGCAGTTCAAGCCACCGAAATGGATCACACGTCGTAGTAGAGCTCGAACTCGTACGGGTGCGGGCGCAGGTTGACCGGCGCGATTTCGTGTTCGCGCTTGAGCTGGATCCAGGTCTCGATGAGGTCGGGGGTGAACACGTTGCCCTCGGTGAGGTAGTCGTGGTCCGCCTCGAGGCGATCGATGACCGTGGCCAGGCTGGTGGGGGCCTGGGGGATGTTCTTGGCCTCCTCCGGCGGGAGCTCGTAGAGATCCTTGTCGACGGGGGCCAACGGCTCGATCTTGTTCTTGATGCCGTCCAGGCCTGCCATCATCATGGCGGCGAAGGCCAGGTACGGGTTACCCGAGGAGTCGGGCGCGCGGAACTCGATGCGCTTGGCCTTCGGGTTGTTGCCGGTCACCGGGATACGCACGGCAGCGGAGCGGTTGCGCTGCGAGTACACCAGGTTGATGGGGGCCTCGTAGCCCGGCACCAGACGGTGGTAGGAGTTCACGGTCGGGTTGGTGAACGCCAGCAGCGACGGGGCGTGGTGCAGGATGCCGCCGATGTAGTGACGCGCCATGTCCGACAGGCCGCCGTAGCCGGCCTCGTCGTGGAACAGCGGCTTGCCGTCCTTCCACAGCGACTGGTGCACGTGCATGCCCGAGCCGTTGTCGCCGAAGAGAGGCTTGGGCATGAAGGTGACCGACTTGCCGGCCTTCCACGCGGTGTTCTTCACGATGTACTTGAACAGCTGCAGGTCGTCAGCCGCGGACAGCAGCGTGCCGAACTTGTAGTTGATCTCGGCCTGACCGGCGGTGCCGACCTCGTGGTGGCCGCGCTCGAGCTCGAAGCCCGCGTTCTGCAGGTTGGTCGAGATCTCGTCGCGCAGGTCGACGTAGTGGTCGTACGGGGCCACGGGGAAGTAGCCGCCCTTGTTGCGGACCTTGTAGCCGAGGTTGCGGCTGCCGTCCGGGTTGAACTCCTTGCCGGTGTTCCACGAACCCGAGACGGACTCGATCTCGTAGAACGAGCCGTTCATCTCCGAGCCGTAGCGAATGCCGTCGAAGATGTAGAACTCGGCCTCGGCACCGAAGAACGCGGTGTCGGCGATACCGGTCGACCGCAGGTACTCCTCCGCCTTGCGCGCGATGTTGCGCGGGTCGCGGGAGTAGGCCTCACGGGTGAACGGGTCGTGCACGAAGAAGTTCAGGTTGAGCGTCTTCGCGTTGCGGAACGGGTCGATCCGGGCGGTGCTGAAGTCGGGGAGCAGGAGCATGTCCGACTCGTCGATCGACTGGAAGCCACGCACCGAGGAGCCGTCGAACGCCAGACCCTCTTCCGCCAGGTCGGCGGTGAACGCCTTGGCCGGGATCGAGAAGTGCTGCTGGACGCCGGGCAGGTCGGAGAAGCGGATATCGACGTATTCGATGCCCTCTTCCTTGATGTACTGGATGACCTCTTCGGCCGTGCTGAACGTCACTTGCTCTCCTTACGAATCGGTTCCCAGCCAGTCGCGATGCATGGGTTCGTCGCGACCTGACGCTAAGGACGCGATGTTTCCCAACAGTCAAGGCTGTGTTTCGCCAGTGTTACGCGAGCCGGATCTCTGGTGATGTCCGCCATCCGGGCGCGTCCTTCGCACCAATCCTGCCATCCGCGCGATCGCGCGCTGACGTGACCTCCACTAATGCGGTCGTGGGCGGGCGAGCGCGCGCCACTATCCTGGGAGCCATGGCGCGTATTACCGGCACATGGCTCTCCGGCTCCCCGGCCGAACCCGGCGACTCGGATACCTCCGGCTACCCCGGAGAGCTGTACGGGCTGGCGCGCGAAGGAGCGGGCTCGCTCGCGCCCACCTGGCGCCGGGTGGTCGCACTGTTCGTCGACTGGTTCATCGCGGTCGGGATCGCGGCGGTGATCACGCGCAGCTTCATGTCGTCGTCGGTGCCGCTGCTGGTCTGGTTCGTGATCGGCGTGGCCGCGGTGATGCTGTTCGGGTACACCCCTGGCCAATACTTTCTGAGGTTGCGGGTGCTGCGCATCGACGCACCGGTGCCCGTCGGGTTCGTGCGTGCGCTGGCCAGGCAGGTGTTGCTGGTGTTCGTGGTGCCCGCGCTGTTCACCGACGCCGACGGGCGCGGGATGCACGACCGCGCCACCGGGACCGCTCTGGTCAACGCGCGCTGATACGCGCTCTCGCGATGCGCTGCCGAGTAACCGCGAGCCCATTGGGATCGTTCAGGGTGGCGCGTGGCCATACGATCACCGCGTGTCACTGAATCCGGCCTTGCTGGCCGTGCGTTTCCTGCTCGAATTGATCGCCATCGCCTCGTTCGGGGTGCTCGGCTGGCGTGCCTTCGATTCCCCCTGGCGATATCTGCTCGTCGTCGTGCTGCCCGTCGCGGCGGCGCTGCTGTGGGCAACGTTCGCAGTACCCGATGATCCCAGTCGCGGCGGCGGTGCGCCGGTACCGGTCCCGGGTCCGGTGCGACTCGGCATCGAGTTCGCGGTGCTGTTCGGCGGAGCCGCTGCGCTGTGGGGCGCGGCGCTACCGCGGATGGCGCTGATCTCGGCGGCGGTGCTGGTCGGCTACCACCTGGTGGCCTACGACCGGATCCGGTGGCTGCTGACCGGCCGTTCGATCGAGGCCTGACAAACGTCGCGAGCCCGTCACCTTTCTCGGGTGACGGGCTCGCGACGGGAGTAGGTCAGCGGCGACGGATCGCGCGCTGCA
>JACIXH010000281.1 GCA_014360565.1 Nocardia sp. | reverse complement strand
CTCTACACCCGGGCAGTGCTGGTCAAGGACCCCGCCTGAGGCTCACGTCCTATTCGATGTGGATTTCCTCGACTGCCGGGCCCTTGGTCGACAGACCGCTCACCAGCAGGGCATAGATGGCGACGATGAGGATGGGCGCGGCCAAGGGGGCCCAGATCAGTTCGACCGGGACCAGGGCCGCGGTGGCGGCGGCGATGGTGAACAGGACCGCACCGCCGACCGACGGGATGGTGGTGGGGACTACGCCTTCGGGGGCGTGCAGGACGGCCGCGTTCAGCAGGTAGGTGGTCGCGACCAATCCCGTTGCCGCCGCGGAGATCACGCCGACGTCGGCGAAGGCGAGCGCGGCGACGGTGACCAGTACCGCGCCGACCGAGGCGGGCCGCCACCACCAGCTCGCGATGACCAGCGCCAGCGCGGGGACTCCGGCCGGCGGATAGATCAGCGCGACCGCGGCGACCAGGAGCAGGCCTGCCAGCAGGGCGAGAAATCTGGTCATCGGCGTACCCGTACTGCTCGGCGGTGTTCGGGGAGCAAGCGCATGGCCTGGTCGAGGCGAGTACCTTCGGGCCAAGCGATGATGTCGACGCCGACCGTGCCCATGTCGCGGTACATGGAGGCGCGTTCGAGCTGCCACATCTTGGCCATCGTCGGATCGAGGCCGTCGGCGAACGGGGTGCCGCGCAGGACGTCGACCGCCACGACCACGTGCCCGCGTTTGCGCAGGTCGATCAGGGCCAGCGCGAACTGGGTGTCGAGCAGGGTGGAGAAGGCGACCACGATCGCGCCGATCGGGACGGCAGCGTGCGGTGCGAGGGTGCCGGTGGTCTCGACGTGTTCGTCACCGACGCCGAGGACGGTGTCGACGATGCGATAGAACTGCCTGCGGCCGATATCGGGGCGCAGCCATCGGGGCGATTCGCCGAGGCAGACGACGGCGGTGCGGTCGCCCGATTGCAGGGTGGACTGCACCACCTGGGCCGCGCCGCGCACCGACAGTTCCAGCGAGTCGCTGGCCGGGCCGGGCGCCTGCTGGGAGGTGTCGACCATGACGACCACATCGGCGGAGCGGTTGGTGAACCGCTGGGTGACATAGAGCCTGCCGCGCCGCGCACTCACCGGCCAGTTCACGGCGCGCAACTGGTCGCCCGGCGTGTAGGCGCGAATGTCGGCGTATTCGACGCCGGGGCCGTGGCGGCGGGTCAGGTGGGTACCGATGCGGTCGGGCAGCTCGGTGCGCGGCAGGCGCATTCGCTGCGGATCGGCGATCGGGTAGACGTAGAGCTTGGCCGCGGGCAGTTCTGTGGTCGCCACCGCGAGACCGGCCGGGCTCAGCGCGGAGACCTTGACCTGCACCGGGTAACGGCCCCAGCGGGCGGCCGAGAGCCCGAGCCGCATGCCCGCGGGCGCACCGCCGGAATCGTGGGATTCCTCGACCTCGAGCTCCAGGCCGGGCATCGGCAGCGCTGTCAGCCGCAGCAGCGCGTGTCCGCTTTCGACGAAAGCGACGGCGCTACAACCGATCACCTCGTTCTCGAAACAGCGAACCGTGCCGCTGCCATCGACCTGGACCCTGGTCGGCGCCTGCTGCCACGGCGCGGTCGCGAGCACGCCGAGCATCGGCGCGGCGAACACGACCAGCTGCCACTGCCCGAGCAGCACCGCGACGACCAGTGCCGCTGCCGCGCAACCGGCCAGGATGAACACCAGCGGCGCGGGTCGCCATCGGAGATCGACCTCGACCGTTCTGGATTCGTCGCGATGCTTCATGTGCTCGTGGCGCGGGGCACCGGTAGCCGGCGGAGTAGTTCGGTGATGACGTCCTCACCGCGAATGCGGCGGACCCACATCTCGGGGCGCAGGGTGATCCGGTGCGACATAGCGGCCACCGCGAGCGCTTTCACGTCTTCGGGGATCACATAGTCGCGACCCAGCAGCAGTGCCCTCGCCCGCGACATCTGCACCAGATCGAGCTCGGCGCGCGGGCTGGCGCCGACCTCCACCTGCGGGTGACTGCGGGTAGCCGAGGCCAGCGCGACGACGTAGCTCACCACATCGGGGTGCACGGTGACGAACTCGACCGACTGCCGCATCTCCATCAGCCCTTGTGCGTCGACGACCTGGCCCACTTGCGGCGCGGTGGAACCACGTTCGAGCCTGCGCCGGATCATCTGCGTCTCGTCGGCCTCGGAGAGGTAGCCCAGACGCAGCTGGATCGCGAAGCGGTCGAGCTGGGCTTCGGGCAGCGGGTAGGTGCCCTCGTACTCGATCGGGTTGTCGGTGGCCAGCACTACGAAAGGCTGTGGGAGCAGGAATGTTTCGCCGTCGATGCTGACCTGGCCCTCGGCCATCGCCTCCAGCAGCGCGGCCTGGGTCTTGGGCGGGGTTCGGTTGATCTCGTCGGCGAGCAGCACATTGGTGAACACCGGGCCGCGGCGGAAGTTGAACCGGCCCGACGCCATGTCGTAGATCGTCGAACCCAGCAGGTCGGCGGGCAGCAGATCAGGCGTGAACTGCACACGGGTGAAGTCGAGCCCCAGCGCGGCCGCGAAAGATCGCGCGATCAGGGTCTTTCCGAGGCCGGGTAGGTCCTCGATGAGTACGTGGCCTCCGGCCAGCACGGCAATCATGATGAGCTGCATCTCATCTCGCTTGCCGACCACGACACGGCCCAGCTCACGCAGTACGGCATCGGAGCGCTGGACGGTCACGTTCAACGGCATTGTCATCGGTGGCCTCTAACCCCTCACATCGTCTGCAAACGGCGCAGGATCTCATCCAGCGCCTCTCTGCCCGGTGCGCGACCGGTGTGATCGCGCAGCGCGGAGTTCGCCGGGTCGACCCAGCGCCACAGTTCAGGACCGAACTGCAGTTGGCCGGCGGCCTCGGTGGCCCGGCGATTCTTCGAAACCCTCAAACCAGTGGATAATTCGAACTCTTTGGCGAGCAACGGCCGCAGGTGACGGTCCCAGTCGGCACGGGTGCCGTCGGCGCGGGCGGTGAGCATCTCGGCGCGCGCGTGCCAGCGCCCGAGCATCTCCGCCGGCCCGTTGTCGATGTACTCGGTGAGCGGTTCCTCGCGAACGACGCGGTGGCGCAGCGACCAGACCAGCATCGTGAGCGCCAGGGCCACCGGCACGGCGACCGCGAGCAGCACCGAGTCCCGGTCGATGCGCACCAGCGCCACTTCGATCACCGCGACCGCGAGCACGGCCGTGACGATCACCGAGGTCCGATTCACGCTGCGCCCTCCTGGCTCATGCTGTATCCATTCGGCATGAGCGGGCGCCCTACGTGGTTACGCGTCGCTGCCGCCTCCGGCCGCTGACCGCTCATGCTGTATCCATTCGGCATGAGCGGGCGCCCTACGTGGTTACGCGTCGCTGCCGCCTCCGGGCGCTGACCGCTCATACCGTCACCAACCTGCGTTGTAGATCGGTGAGGACGATGCGCAGCAGTTGTTCGGCGCGCATGCGCTGCCATTCGAGCATCGAGTGCGGGCTGAACCGGGCCTCCTCGAACAGGGCGACCAGCTCGCGGGCCGAAGCATCGTGCAGCACACCGCTTTCGAACGCCCGGGCCAGCACCTCCATCGGGGTGTCGGAGGCGAGCGGGCGGGCGGCGAGGTCACTGGACAGGCCGCGCTCCATCGCCACATAACAGGCGATGATGGCGGTGCGGGGGTCCTGGCCCGGGGCGTTCATCGCGGCGAGGCCCATTTCGGCGGCGCGCGTGAGGGAATCGACGTCGCTGGAAGTCGGCTCGTCCTCGAGGTGCACAGCGGCGGCGGGTTCACGGCGCGCGGCCACGGCCACGACCATCAGCCCGACGAGCGCGACCACGATCAGCACGATGGCCAGGATCGCCGCGATCAGCAGGGCGGTGCCGGTGAGTTCCGTCGGCCCGGTCGTCGGGTCGGCGGCGTGGGTGTCGGTGGTGGGGACGGGGCCGGAACCTTCCGACGCTGTCTCCGCGGCGGGCCGCATCGGGCGGGCGCCGGGCAGCAGGAACATCGCCGTGACGCCACCGGCGAAGATCAGCGCGACAGCGGCGACGGCGATCGGCACGAGCAGCGCCATCTTGCGCCATTGGATACGCGGCATGGCGTCGCGTTCGGCTTCGGGCATCGCCAGGGGCAGACGATGCTGGCTGGCGATCACGCCCGCGACCAGGATGACGATCGAGACCAGCAGCAAGACCGGCATCACGGCGACGAGCAGCGGGGAGGGGGCTCCGGTCGAGGGCTCGCCGGAGCCGGGCAGCGTGCCCTGCAACGCGATCGTCGAAGCGACGACCAGTGCGATCACGACAATCGCCCGCGTTATGGGCTGATTCACCCCGATCACAGCTGTACCACCAAACCCCAGAGACTGCACAAAACAGCCACATAGTTACATGCCGAGTGGTCCGCTCGAGAGGAAATCGATGCTTTTGGACCGCTCCCCATTTATTGTCCCCCTGGGATCAAGGGCATGCTACGCAGTGCGAACAGTCGATGCGCCAGTTAATGACAATTCACTGAGACGGCTGGCGGTGCGAGCCAGATCCGGAATGGCGTGGACCCCTGCGATGAGCGCGTGTGGGGGTTCGGGTGCGTGGATGGTGAACGGGAGGTCGGCGTCGTAGACGACGTCGACGAGGTTCACCAGACGCATGGACCAATCGGGCGGGACTTCGCGCAGCACGGGGACCGCACACAGGGTCCAGTGGCGATAGCGTTCGGTCAGGCGTAGGTAGTCGACGGCGCTGGTCGGGCCGACGCAGATGTCGCGGAAGTCGACGGTGATGGCGTCGGCGATGATGCGGGCGCGGATGATTCGCCCATTGCCGAGGGGCACATCGACGCGGTGTTTCGCGTCGTCGAGCTCAGGACGTTTCTCGTCGTCGGACTCGGCCGGAGTCGTCCCTCGCGGGCCGGCCGGACGTAGGCCGTCAAGGTGTGTGTCTCCGCGTGCGGACACCGATCCGGCACCCGAGGTGAGCACGTAGCGCCCCGCGCGGAAACCGGTGGCGCGGCCCGCGGCGCGGGTGCGGTAGTCGAGCGGTCCGTCGAGGGTCACGATGTCGAGGTTGGCGAGGATCTGATCGATCGTGGGCAGGAAGTGGTCGTGGAACAGCGGGTTGGGTAACAGATCCCGCGGCTGGTAGTTCGAAGTGACCACGAGGGTGCGGTGGTCGCCGAAGAGGGTGTCGAGCATGCGGGCGATGAGCACGGCGTCGCCGATGTCGGTGACGTGGAATTCGTCGAAGCACACCAGGTCGGCGTCGCCGAGAAGTTCGCCGATGGCACGGTCGACCGAGCCCAGGGCGTGGGTCGCGGAGTGTAGCGCCGCGAAGAAGGCGTGAAAGTGGAAGCGCCGCTTGCGGTTCGTCGCGACCGAGGCGAAGAAGCGGTCCATCACCATGGTCTTGCCACGCCCCGGACGGCCGTGCAGGTAGACGCCCGAGGGGTCGGCGCGCAGGTCGCCACCGCCGGTGAGGCGCCACGGATGCCGCTTGCCGGGTTCAGCCCGACGCCCACGCATCGTGGCGAGTGCGCCCTGCCATCGGTTGCCTCGCGCACCGCGCTGCACCGGGACCTCGGCCGCACCCGCACTCAGGTCGATGGAGCGCCCGCTTCCGAACGGCCGACCGGACGCGTCGGGTAGTGATTCGAGCGCGTTCAGAGCAGCCAGCTGCGCGGGGTCGAGCACCACGGTATCGAGTTTCATGCGAGCCTCCTGGGTCCTCTACAGTTGTAGAGGATCGCCGTCGCCGACGGCCAGGAGAGGTGACGATGTCCACAGACCGGCGAACGCGAATCGTGACGGGCGCTGTCGAACTCATCGCGACCCAGGGGATCCGCGCGCTCACTCACCGCGCGCTGGATAACCGGCTGGCGCTGCCACCGGGCTCCACCTCGTATTACTTCCGGACGCGGCAAGCTCTGATCGAGGCGGTCACGGAAGGTATCACCGCTCGATCGCGGGCGGATTTCCTCGCGATGCACGATGAATCGACGAACGAACGGCCGTTGGACCCCGCGCAGGTCGCCCGCGATATCGCGGGTTGGCTCGCGCACCTGCTCACCCATCGTCGTGACGAACTGATCGCTCGCCACGCCCTGATCATCGAGGTCATGTCCGATCGCCACGCGCACGCGCGCCTGGCAGGCAGCCTGTTCTCCCTGGATCGCGCGACCGACCTGTTCAGCGCCCTCGGGGCCGCCGATCCTCACGCCTCAGCACACGATTTCCTCGCCCTGCTGGAAGGGCTCGTCTTCGATCGATTCGCGGGCCTGCGCGCCGGATCGGCGGGCGACATCGATCAGCTCACCGTGCCGCTGGCCGAGTTCCTGAGCAGTGGCCGCAACTATCGACCCGGCCAACCGAATTCGGAATAGGGCACGGCCGAATTCAGCGCGGCCAATCCGAGAGCGGAATATTCGATCACGTCGGCGGGTAGTGCGTTCAGCGGAAACCATTGCAGCGCATAACACTTATCGGGTTCGCGATTGAAAGGCTCACCGCGCCATTCCTCGGCGCGAAAGAACAAACCGAGACGGGAGTCGCGCCCCGGCGCGGTGACATGGCCGACGTGAACCAAACGCAAAGCGGCCGGATCGATCTCGACCCCGACCTCCTCGGCGGCTTCGCGCGCCGCGGCCGCGGCCACCGACTCGTCGATTTCGAGTTTTCCCGACGGCAGGTGCCAGCGATGATCGAACTCGTCATCACTGCGGCGCAGGCTCATCAGGACCTGGTTTTCGCGGATCAGCAGGATGTGCACGTCGACCAGATGGCGGGGAGTCACCCGGTCGAGCGTACGAGACACCCCACCCCGCCACGACCGCGGCGATGCGCGGACGAACCAGCTTCGGCGACGGCCACCCTCTTATGCCGTCAGCACCAACCCGGAGGTCGGAACGCCGGTTCCCGCGGTGACCAGGATGCGCTCCAGGGCCTCTACCTGGTTGACGGAGGTACCACGGATCTGGCGGACCGCCTCGGCGATGCCGTTCATGCCGTGGATGTAAGCCTCGCCGAGTTGCCCGCCGTGGGTATTGAGCGGGAGCCTGCCGCCGATCTCGATGGCGCCGTCGGCGACGAAGTTCTTGGCTTCCCCACGGGGACAGAAACCGAGTTCCTCCAGCTGCATGAGGACGAACGGGGTGAAGTGGTCGTAGAGGATGGCAGCCTGCATGTCGGCGGCGGACAGGCCGCTCTGCGCCCACAACTGGTCGCCGACGAGGCCCATTTCGGGGAGCCCGGTCATCGCGTCGCGGTAGTAGCTGGTCATCACGTACTGATCGGCGCCACTGCCCTGCGCGGCGGCCGCGATGATCGCGGGTCGCTGCGGGAGGTCACGGGCGCGTTCGGCGCTGGTGACCACGATGGCGACGCCGCCGTCGGATTCCTGGCAGCAGTCGAGCAAGTGCAGCGGCTCGGCGAT
>JACIXH010000280.1 GCA_014360565.1 Nocardia sp. | reverse complement strand
AGTGCGGCGGCTAGTTTTCCGGGATGATGCCGATCCGTTCCCGGCTCGGCGACATCGCAGAACGTTACCCGTGCGCGCAACTGTTCGGCGGCTCTTGCCACATGTTCCCGTTGCCGCCCCTCGGGCACCGACGCCGAGTCGACGAGCACATCGTCGACAGCGAAATCCGGTGCGTGCTGGGACAATACATGCAGATGACGCTCCGCGGAAAAGCCGGCTGTCTCACCGGGCTCCGCGGCCAGATTCAGAACGAGTACTTTACGTGCCCCGGTTCGCACGAGCGCCTCCCGCGATCGCGGGACCAGGACATGCGGAATCACGCTGGTGAACCACGAACCCGGTCCCAGCACAACAACATCCGCGTCTTCGATGGCCGACGTCGCCTCGGAGCAGGCAGGCGGATCGGACGGAATCAGCCGCACCCGCCGGACCTTACCCGGCGTGGTCGCCACCGCAACCTGGCCGCGCACACATCTGCCGATCCGTGGATCCGATTCCAGACCGGATACTTCGGCCTCGATATCGAGCGGGATCGGCGACATCGGCAGCACCCGGCCGGTGATGCGCAGCAGCCTGCCCACCTCGTCGAGCGCGGCCACGGGATCACCGAGGATGTCGGTGAGTCCGGCCAGGATCAGATTGCCCACCGAGTGACCGGCCAGGGCGCCGGTACCGCCGAAGCGATGTTGCACCGCCGTGGTCCATACCCCGCCCGCGTCCTCGGACAGCGCGGCCAGCGCCATCCGCAGATCGCCCGGCGGGAGCATGCCCAGCTCGGCGCGTAGCCGCCCGGACGACCCGCCGTCGTCGGCGACGGTCACCACGGCGGTGATTCGCTTCGTCAGCCTGCGCACCGCCGTCAGCGTCGCGTACAGCCCGTGTCCACCGCCCAGCGCGACAACAGCGGGATCGGTGTCGATTCCACTCATTCGCGCCCCAAATCCCGGTGCACGACGCGAACGACGTCCACCGCCGCGTGCCCGGCATCGGCGCCGATGCGCTCACCCAGTGCTTCGGCGATAGCGACGCTGCGATGTCTGCCGCCGGTGCACCCCACTGCCACGGTCATGTATCGCTTCCCCTCTTGGCGGTATCCGGTCGTCGTCAGGTCGACCAAATGTTTACCGGTCTGCAGGTAGTCCCGCGCACCCGGCCTGGACAGCACGTAGTCGCTGACCACCGACTCCTGTCCGGTGTGTTCCCGCAATTCCGGAATCCAGTGCGGGTTGGGCAAGAATCGCACGTCCAACACCATGTCGGCGTCGAGGGGAACACCGTACTTGAAGCCGAACGACTGCAGGGTCAGTTGCAGTGCGGCTGGCGCGCCCGCTCCATACGCCTCCTCCAGCTTGCGGTGCAACTGGTGGATCGAGAGCGCGGTCGTGTCGATGACGAGATCGGCGGCGCGCTTGACCGGGGCGAGCCTGGCTCGTTCGGCGGTCAGACCGGCCGACAGTGTCCCGTCGGGACTGTCGCTCTGCAACGGATGACGGCGCCGGGCGAAGCCGAAGCGCCGGATCAGCACGTCGTCGGAGGCTTCGAGGAACAGCACCCTGGTGCGGATTCCCGACCCGCGCAGCTGCTCGGTGACACCGGAGAGCTCACCGGTGAAGAACCGGCTGCGCACATCCATGACCAGCGCGAGTCGCCGAATCGGAGGATCGGCCGCGGCGCCGAGTTCGATCATCCGCCCGATCAGTTCGGGCGGCAGGTTGTCGGCGACGTACCAGCCGAGATCCTCCAGCACGCGCGCGGCAGTGCCGCGGCCCGCGCCGGACAAGCCGGTCACGATAACCACTTCTACTGGCTGCTGTGTGTCGGTGACCGTCCCGGACTTCCCGGGTGCTGCCCCCGCCTTGTTATTCGATTCGACGCGTGTCATGTCCTACCGGATCCGTTTCTGGGTGCCTTTCGATCATCCCGCACCGGTTCAGGTATCGGGCGCAGACACACAACGTACGGCACACGCAATGTTGCGTCCTGCGACACCGGCCGTCGAGGCTACGGACTGTTGAGGGCCGCGAGCACCGCTTTCGCCGTCGAGACGCCGATTCCGGGCACCGAAGTGATTTCCTCGACAGTCGCGTCCTTGATTCTGGCGACCGAGCCGAAGTGGGTGACCAGGGCGGTGCGCCTGGTCTGCCCGAGGCCAGGCACCGAATCCAGGGCCGACGCCGTCATCCGGCGGGAACGTTTGCTGCGGTGGAACGTGATGGCGAAGCGGTGAGCCTCGTCGCGGACGCGCTGCAGCAGGAACAGCGCCTCGCTGTTGCGCGGCATGATCACCGGGTCGGCTTCGCCGGGTACCCACACTTCTTCGAGGCGTTTGGCCAGCCCGATCACCGCCACATCGGTGATGCCGAGGTCGTCGAGAACCCCGGCGGCGGCGGCGACCTGGGGTGCACCGCCGTCGACGACGTAGAGGTTGGGCGGGTAGGCGAAGCGGCGGGGGCGGCCGGTGGTGGGGTCGATGCCGGGGCGGGAGGCGGGTTCGTCGACCTCGTCGGGCTCGATCTCGACGGGTTGTTCCCGATCCCGGGCCAGGCGCGCGAAGCGGCGGCGAGTCACCTCCGCGATGCTGGCGACGTCGTCGGAGCGGCCATCGCCCGCGGCCTCCTTGATCGCGTAGTGGCGGTAGTCGGACTTGCGGGCCAGACCGTCTTCGAAGACCACCAGCGAGGCGACCACGTCGGTGCCCTGCACGTGACTGATGTCGACGCATTCGATGCGCAGCGGGGCGCTGTCGAGATCGAGCGCTTCCTGAATATCTTGTAGCGCTTGCGATCTCGAGGTGAGGTCACCGGCGCGGCGGAGCTTGTGCTGGGCCAGCGCCTCGGCCGCGTTGCGCTGCACCATCTCCGCGAGCGATTTCTTGTCGCCGCGCTGCGGAATCCGCAGCGACACCGCGGCGCCACGCATCTCGGTGAGCCACTGTCCGATCTCCGCGGCGTCGGCGGGCAGCTCCGGCACCAGCACCTCACGCGGGACCACGATCGCCGCGTCGCCGTTCTGATCCGCCATGGCGGCCTGTTCACCGTAGAACTGGGTGAGGAACTGTTCGACCAGGGCGGCCAGTTCGGTTCCCGACTCCGCGACATCGAGTGCGTCACCGGATTTGTCGACGACCCAGCCGCGCTGGCCGCGCACGCGTCCGTCGCGGACGTGGAAGATCTGGACCGCGGCTTCGAGTTCGTCGGTGGCGAAGGCGATCACGTCGGCGTCGGTGCCGGTGCCGAGCACCACAGCCTGTTTTTCGAGTGCGCGGCGCAATGCGGCCACGTCGTCGCGCAGGCGGGCGGCGTTCTCGAAGTCGAGGTCCTCGGCGGCTTCGTGCATGCGCCGTTCGAGGGCGCGCACCATCTTGTCGGTCTTGCCGGAGAGGAAATCGCAGAAGTCTTCGACGATCCGGCGGTGCTCCTCGGCATCGACCCGTCCCACGCACGGCGCCGAACACTTGTCGATGTAGCCGAGCAGGCAGGGACGCCCGATCTGGTTGTGCCGCTTGAAGACTCCATTGGAGCAGGTGCGGGCGGGGAATACCCGCAGCAGCAGGTCGAGGGTCTCGCGGATCGCCCAGGCATGGGCGTACGGACCGAAGTAGCGCACACCTTTCTTGCGGGCGCCCCGGTAGACGAACAGGCGCGGATACTGCTCGTTGAGGGTCACCGCGAGCACCGGGTAGGTCTTGTCGTCGCGATAACGCACATTGAACCGTGGATCGAATTCCTTGATCCAGTTGTACTCGAGCTGTAGCGCCTCCACCTCGGTGGACACCACCGTCCACTCGACCGAGCACGCCGTGGTGACCATCTGCTTGGTGCGCGGGTGCAGCGAGTACACGTCGGCGAAGTAGGAATTCAGTCGGCTGCGCAGGCTCTTGGCCTTGCCGACGTAGATGACCCGCCCGTGCGCGTCCCGGAACTTGTACACACCGGGTTCGACGGGAATCGTGCCCGGCGCCGGCCGGTACGTCGCGGGATCTGCCACCCATCCAGCCTAGCGAGCGGCTCCGACACGTCCGCACCGACGAGGCGCACCGCACAGACCGGCCGAGGGGATCGGCGCCGGCCGCCGTTGCCGCACGGCTGCGACCGGCGCGCCGGGAACCGCCGGGCGCACCGTGTGTAGCGTGAGGATGCGGATTCAGTGCCCGAAAGGACCTCCGATGAGCAACGCTGCTGCCCTGCCCTACACCGGCGAAGACCGGTACGACGACGAGGTGGCGCCGCACGGCGTCATGCCCGCCACAGTGCGCGGCGCCAGGCTGATCGCGGGTGTCGCCGCCGCCGTCGGAGTGGTGCTGATCGTGATCACGGTGGCGCTGGGCGGCTCGCTCGGCGCGCTGCTCGCCGGGTATCTGCCGTCGTTCGCGCTCGTCCCCCTCGTGCTGTTGTTCCGCCAGGCAGGCGACCTGGTCCGCAAGGCGACGATCGGGGTCGCGGCGGCGGCGCTGCTGGTGTCGTCGACGGGCATTCTCACCGGCCTGCCGCCGGGCGCGGTCGGCATCGTCGCCAACGGAGCCGTCGCCGGCCTGCTTCTTCGCCCCTCGGCGCAGGCCTGGTTCACCCGCGAGCGCTGAGCCGCCTAGCGGGCGACCCACCGTGGGCGTCAGCACACTGGGTGGACGGCGGGACGCTCACGTCAGTGAGTCGGTCGTGACTGTCGGCCGACGATGCCGGCGGCCGGTCAGTCGGCTGTCCGAATGCCGTGGTCGGCGAGTGCGTCGATGAGGGCGCGCGGCCGGTCGACGGTGGGCACCGGGTCGACGAGGGCGAAGCGCGCACCGAGCACGGTTGCGCCGCCGTCGGCTTCGACGCTGTCACCGACCATGAGGACGCGTTCGGGATCGACCCCGAGCCGGTCGGTGGCGTCGCGGAAGATCTGGGCGCTCGGTTTGATGGCGCCTACTTCGTAGGACAGGGTCATCGAACCGATCAGATCCGTCCAGGCGTGTTCGGCGAAGGCCGGGCGGATGTCGAACGCGATATTGCTGACGATGCCGACCGGGATGCCCTGGGCGGCAAGCGCTTCCAGCACAGTGCCGGTGTCGGGGTACGGAGTCCAGGTGAGAGGGTCGATGAGGCGTTCGTAGAGGCGCGCGGCCTGGATCGCGGGGACGCCGGAGCCGCGCAGCACCTCGAGATAGGCGTGCCGGTGCAGGGCAGGGTCGAGATCGCGGTTGTCCCAGGCGTGCTGGCCCGCCGCGTCGAAGGTCATGAACTGCTCGACCGGTGCCGTCATCCGCCGCAGCACTTCGGCTTTCGCCGCGATTTCGAACGGCGTTCCGTCGTCACCGACGAGTTCGTCGGCCCAGGTCCGGTCGTCCTCCAAACGGAAGACCGTGCCGGAGAAGTCGAACAGCACCGCGTCGATGTCCATATCTGCCAGAGTAGCCAGGCGGGGCGGGGCGTGCCCGGCGGAAATCGGCCGGGGAACCCGAGATTCGCGTGCCCGCACTCCCGGTATCGATCTCGCCGACGGAGCTCGTCACCCGGTCCCCCGGCCCGAAAAGATCGGATCGTGTCGTAGCGGCGAGTTAGGCTGCCTCCATGACGCCAAGGCGACGGACGTGGATCGGGGCCACGACGGCCGCAGTGCTCGCGGTGGGGGTGCTGGCCGGCTGTACGACAGACGAGAACGCGGCCGCGGAGTGCACGAGTACGCCCAACGGCACCCCGGTGTCGGCGGCGCCCGCGGCCGGCGGTACGCCGACCTCGCAGAATATCGCTACCAATCCCGAGATCGCGTCGGGGTACCGGGCGGACATGGCGGCGGTGCGCACCAGTACCTACGCGGTGTCGACCGCGAATCCGATCGCCACCGAGGCCGCGTGCCGGGTGCTGCGAGCGGGCGGCACCGCGACCGACGCGCTGGTCACCGCCCAGGCGGTGCTCGGGCTTGTCGAACCTCAGGCTTCCGGGATCGGGGGCGGGGCGTTCCTCGTGCACTACGACGCGAGGTCGCGCACCGTGGACACCTATGACGGCCGCGAGACCGCCCCCGCCGCCGCGACCGAGAACTACCTGCGCTGGGTCAGCGATACCGACCGCACCGAGCCCGCGCCCAACACCCGGGCCAGCGGCCGCTCGATCGGCGTTCCCGGGGTGCTGCGGATGCTCGAACTCGCGCACTCCGAGCACGGGATGAGCAGCTGGAAGGAACTGTTCGACTCCGCGATCAGCCTGTCCGACAGCGGTTTCGAGATCAGCCCACGACTGGCGGGCCAGATCGCCGAATCCGCCGAGCAGCTCGCCACCGACGAAGCCGCGCGCGGCTACTTCCTCGAACCCGATGGTGCGCCGAAGAAGGCAGGCACCGTGCTCACCAATCCGGCGCTGGCGAAAACTCTCTCGGCGGTCGCGACCGACGGCGCGAAAGCCTTCTACAGCGGCGCCATCGCCCAGGACATCGTCGAGGCGGCGGGCAGCACCGCGGGCGGCCGTACTCCGAGCGTGCTGACCACCACCGACCTGGCGAACTACGAGGCAAAAAAGCGCACGGCGCTGTGCACCGGGTATCGCAAGTACGAACTGTGCGGCATGCCCGCGCCGTCATCCGGCGGCAGCACCGTCGCCGCGACCCTGGGGATCCTCGCCAATTTCGACCTCCCCGCGATGGGTCCCCAGGAGCTCGACGCCAACGGCGGGCGCCCCGACGCGCAGGCGGTGCACCTGATCGCCGAGGCGGAGCGATTGGCCTACGCAGACCGCAACAAGTACGTCGCCGATCCGGATTTCGTTCCGCTGCCGGGCAATTCGGCGCTGTCGCTGGTACATCCGCAGTATCTGAAGGAGCGGTCGACGCTGATCGACCCACAGCGCAGCATGGGCACCGCGCAGCCGGGCAACCTCGGTCCCGTTCCCCTCGGCAACGGCCCGCAACCGCCCGAGCACGGCACCAGCCACATCTCCGTCGTCGACAAGTACGGCAACGCCGCCGCGATGACGACAACGGTCGAATCGGCGTTCGGATCGTTCCATCTCGTCAACGGGTTCGTGCTCAACAATCAGCTCACCGACTTCGCCGCCGACCCCGTCGATCCCGACGGCACCCCGGTCGCCAACCGCCTCCAACCCGACAAGCGCCCGCGCAGTTCGATGGCGCCCACCCTGGTCTTCGAACGTGACGACCAGGGCGACCGCGGCGAACTGAAGCTCGTCACCGGCTCGCCCGGCGGCTCGGTGATCATCCAGTTCGTCGTGAAAACGCTGGTGAACGTGCTGGATTGGGGCCTCGACCCGCAACAGGCGGTTTCCGGGGTGTCCTTCGGAGCGGGCAATACACCGACCACCGGCGTCGGCGGTGAGCATCCCGGCATCGACGCCACCGACAACGGCGACCACGATCCGCTGGTCGAGAAGCTGCGCGAGATGGGCCACCAGGTCTCCGTGGCACCGCAGTCCAGTGGGCTCAGCGCCCTGCAACACAACGGTAAGGACGGCTGGATCGGCGGCGCGGATCCGCGCCGCGAGGGTGCGGTTCTCGGCGACACCCGCTGACCGTCGGGCTCCTGG
>JACIXH010000028.1 GCA_014360565.1 Nocardia sp. | reverse complement strand
GCCCGCTCCCCAGCCGCAGCCCGCAACCTTGTGAGGCTGCAGGGCGCTGCTCGGTTCCGTCGCCCGATCTGAACAAAAACCCCAATACTCCGGGGGCCTCTGGTCTAAGTTGTGATTCGAGACAAATCTGAAAGTGATCTTCTTCACACGCTCCCAATGTGAAGAAGTAGCATTTCAGAAAACACTCGGAGTCCTAGACTCACTGTTAGCCCAGGGTTCGCCAGCTACATCCGGTGCGGGGATCCAGAGCAACACCCGGTGACGCATCCGCGCTCACCTGACCCTTCGCGCCGTTTCTCGGCCAGCACTTCCTGAGGTGACCCGCCATGGAATACACCCATCTCTCCGAATTCCGGATCCGCTGCGGCGACCTGACGATCTGGACCCCCGCGCTCACCTCGCCCGACGCCTGGCACGAGGACGAACGCCCGCTCGCCAGCGTCCACGAGCAGTACCTCGGGTTCCTCGACCCCGCAGACACCCGGCCAGGGCGCGGGCGCTGGATCGGCACCATCTTCGAGATGGACGCGCCGCTCGACGCCGAGGCGTGGGCCGCGACCCTGCAGTTGTGGCACGACCGCCACGAAGGCTTCCGCACCACCGTCGCGCCCACCGGCGACGGCGGCTACCACCGCGTGACCACCGCGCCGGGCACCGTGTGCGTCACCGGCGCCGCGGTCGCCGACCTCTTCGACGGCGACGAGATCAACGAATACCTCTGCGACGCGCTGGAATTGCGCCTGTCGGCGCTGGCCTGGCCGCATCTGCTGGTGGCCACCGTCGCGCACGACACCGACGACTTCACCGTCCTGGTCGGCGCCGACCACTCAGTGCTCGACGCCTACTCCCAGGCCGTGCTCATCCTCGAGCTCCGCACCCTCTACACCGCGGTCACCGTCGGCGGCGAGATCCGCGACTCGGCCACCTTCGGCAGCCCGGCCGACTATGCCGTCATCGAGCGCGCGGCCGCCGAGGAGCTCGCCCCCGACTCCCCCGCCGTCGCCGTATGGCGCGAATTCCTCGGTGCGCCCGGGTCTCCCATGCCGCGCTTCGCCGCAGATCAGGTCGCCGCCCTCGACGGTGAGCACGCCCAGCCCAGCGTTTCACGCACCCTGCTCAGCATCGACGAGCTCGAGGAAGTCGAGGCGGCGCTGGATCGGCTGAAGCATCGGCTCTCGGTGTCGGTGTTCGCCGCGCTGGCCATCGCCTCGCGCGAAACCTTCGGCGACAACCGCTTCCGCACGGTGATGCCGATCGCGACCCGACCCGACCTCACCTGGCTCGAGTCCATGGGCTGGTTCGTCAATGTCGTCCCGGTCGACATCACCTTGCCCGCGGGCGCGGACATGACCGTGGCGCTCAACGAGACCCGGGCCTCGCTCAAGCGCGCCCACCTCTGCAACGACGCCTCCTGGGGTCGGTCGCTGGCGATGGTCGGGGCGGTGGAGGGGCCGACCTACGGTGCGTCCTTCCTCGACATACGCATGCTCCCGGACTACGAATTGGTCGCCGACCTGCGCGGACGCACACTGCGCGCCGTGTCGTACTCCACCGAGGAGGTCTACTTCTGGGTGGTGCGCGGCCCCGATGGCCTCTATGTCTCCACCCGTCACCCCGCCGGCCGGCCCGGTGAGGTCATGGACCGCTTCCTCGCAGAGTTCGCCAGGGCCATGTATTCGGTGACCACGGTCGCGACCGCGACCGCGCCGGTCACCGACACCGCGGCAGCACTGAGCGCGGGCTGATAATGCGTGCGCTGCTGGCCTTCACCGGGAGCCGGGGCGACGCCCAGCCCGGCATCCTGCTGGCCCGTGAGCTCTGCGCTCGCGGGCACTCGGTGACGCTGGCGCTCTCGCCCAATCTCGTCGACTTCGCCACCGCGCACGGCATCGCCGCCGTCGGGTTCGGCCGCGACAGCGCCGAACTGCTGCGCACCCAGCACGACGATCATCGTTTTCGCAGTCCGAATCCGCGTCAGCGCATGCGCGCGGTGCTGGATCTGCAGCGCCGCGGGGTCGTCGAGTTGGTGCGCGATCTGCTGGCTCTCGCGCCCGGTCACGACGTGATCGTGACCGGGATGGCGGGCGAGGAAGCCGCCGAGAAGGCCGCGCGGCGTCTCGGATTGCCCCTGGCGGCGGTGCACTTCTTTCCCATCCATCCGAATCGGTCCGTGCCGGTGATACCCACCGGGTGGGGCGCCCGGATTCCAGGGGCGATCAACCGGCGGATCTGGTCGGGTCTGCGCTGGGCGCGCGATGCCGCGCTCGAACAGCCGCTGTCGGAGGTCGGCATCGTCGAACATCGCCTGCCCGACCGGGTTTCGCTCCAGGCCTACGATGTCGACCTGTTTCCCGGGCTGGCCGCCGAGCTGCCCGACCGTCACCCGGTGACCGGGTTCGCCGTCGATACCGACGGATTCCTCAACGCGCCGCCCGATCCCGCGCTCGCCGCCTGGCTCGATGCCGGGTCGGCGCCGATCTATGCCGGCTTCGGCTCGATGTCGGTCGACGATCCGGCCGCACTGGTGGCGATGCTGCGCACGGTGTGCGCACGTCGCGGTCGCAGACTCCTGTTGGCTGCCGGCTGGGCGGGTATCGAACCCGTCCTGTCGTCGGATATGGCGATCGTCGATCAGATCGATCATGCCGAGGTGCTCCCCCGCTGTCTGGCCGCGGTGCACCACGGTGGCGCGGGGACCACGGCCGCCGCGTTGCGAGCCGGTGTCCCCCAGGTGATCTGCGCGGTCCAGGCCGATCAGCCCTACTGGGGCCGGGCACTGGCACGGCTCGGCCTGGCCGGCACCGCGCGGGCCGCCGACCTCACCGAGACGGCGCTCAGCGCGCTGCTCGAGCGCGTCGCCGACCCGACTGTGGTGTCCCAGGCGGCCGCCTACGCGAGCCGGTTCGCCGACAACGGGATCGCGCGCGCCGCCGACGAGGTCGAAGCCCTTGTCCCCCTGTTGTTCCCGACCTCAGTATCGATCCACGCCGGGAGGCCGCAGTGAGCACCGAGATCGCCGTCCGCGCCAGCGGACTCGGCAAGTCCTACGGCGATTTCACCGCCGTGGGCAGCGTCGACCTCAGTATCGCGGCCGGATCGGTGTTCGCGATGCTCGGGCCCAACGGCGCGGGCAAGACCACCACCGTGCGCATGCTGGCCACGCTGCTGCGACCGGATCGGGGCAGCGCCGAGGTGTTCGGCTACGACGTCGTGCACGCGGCGACCGCGGTGCGCTCGATGATCGGGCTGACCGGTCAATACGCCTCTGTCGACGAAACCCTCACCGCCGGTGAGAATTTGCGTCTGTTCGGTCGACTGCTCGGGTTGTCTCGCCGCGCTGCCGCGGCCCGCGCCGCGGAGCTGCTCGAGGAATTCGAGCTCACCGACGTCACCCGGCGCAGCGTCAGCGCGTTCTCCGGAGGCATGCGGCGGCGCTTGGATCTGGCCGCGACGCTGATCACGGTGCCGCCGCTGATCTTTCTCGACGAGCCCACCACCGGCCTCGACCCGCACACCCGCGACCGCATGTGGGGCATCGTGCGCGCACTGGTCGCCCGCGGCGCCACCGTGCTGCTCACCACCCAGTACCTCGAGGAGGCCGATGCCCTCGCCGACCGGATCGCGGTCATCGATCGTGGCACGCTCGTCGCCGACGGCACCCCGGCCGAGCTCAAGGCCTCCATCGGCGAGCAGGTGCTTCGCCTGGAGATCCCCGACACCGCCGACCTGCGCCGGGCCGAGGCACTGATCCAGGAGATCACCGGCGAGGTGCCGGAGGGTTCCTCGACGGGGACATTGACCGTTGCGTTGCACGACGTCTCACGGGGGGCCGACATCGTCGCCGCGTGCCGCGACGAGGGCATCACCCTGCGCGGCTTCGCGGTGGACCGGCCCGATCTCAACGAAGTGTTCCTGTCGCTGACCGGGCACGCACGCACGGTGGACGCGGCATGAGCACCGTTGGCGAAAGGTCGACGACCACCATGACCCGCACGGCCGAGAAGCCGCCACAGGTAGTGCGCGCACCCCGGGTCATCCGCATCGGCCCGCTTGCCGCGCTGCACCATTCGCTGATGATGGCCTGGCGCGGGTTGCTCACCTTCCGGCACAGCCCACAACTGCTCTACGACGCCATCCTGCTGCCGATCGTCGGCCCGATCCTGTTCGGCAGCATCTTCGGCACCGCCATCGCGGGCAGCATGGCGGCCTACCTGCCGATCATGATCCCCGGCGTGCTGGTCCAGATCGTGCTCACCTCCTCGGTCGCCACCGGCGTGCAACTGTCCGAGGACATCCACTCGGGGGTCTTCGACCGCTTCGTCGCCATGCCGATCGCCCGATCCGCCCCGGTTGCCGGAGCATTGCTGGCCGGGGCCGTGCGCTATCTGATCGCCGCGACCACGGTGGTGATCGTCGGCTTCGGCATGGGTTATCGACCCGAGCACACCGCCGGATTCCTGGCCGGGGCGGTGCTGGTGGTCTTCGCCACCACCGCGATCAGCTGGTTGTTCGCGTTCATCGGCGCCACCATCGCCCGCCCCGCCGCGGTACAGGGCATGTCCATGCTGGTGCTCACCTTCCTCGGCTTCGCCTCCAACGCCCTGGTGCCCGAGGAAGCCATGCCCACCTGGATGCGGCACGTCTCCGACCTGAATCCGGTGTCCTACCTGGTCTCCGCGGTGCGCACGCTCGCCGCCGACGGCACCGTCGGCGCCGACGCCTGGTGGTCGCTCGTCGCCTCGGTGATCGTCGTGGCCGTGTTCGCGCCGCTCACCGTGCGCACCCTCCGTTCCCGTTAGGAGTCTTTCGATGACTGTCCTCTCCCCGGCCGCCGCGGTGAGCACCGAGCTCAACCGGATCACCGCCGACGACGACCTGTTCTTCAAACTGCACAGCCTCTATCCCAACGCCCTGGTCAATCAGCTGGCCTACCGTTTCGACACCGTGCTGAGCCGGGATCTGCTCGCAGACTGGCACGCGCACCTGGCGACCGGATTCATCGCGCGGCGGGTCCGCACCACTCGGTTCCCGATCGCCCGCGCGCACTGGGAGCCCGCCACCGAATCCTTGCCGCTGCGCTGGTCGGACACGCCGATTCCCGACGACGAGATTCTCGACTGGTTCCTCGAACAAGCCGCCGTCGAATTCGACCCGGAGCGCGGACTGGTATGGCAACTCGCAGGCACACCGGTCGAATCCGGTGGCACTGTGGTCACCCTGGTCGCCTCGCATGTGGTGTGCGACGGCGGCGCCATGATGCACGCGATCGTCGACTCCCTCGACCGGCTCAACCGCGGCGCCGCGCCCGATCGCTTCGCCAGTGCGGGCAGGCTTGTCGGCCCGGTGGCAGGCCATGGCCGCTTCGCCGCCGACCTCGCCGATGCCCGGCGCCAGCTGGGCGCCGTCGTCGGCGGTGTGCGGGCGGCCCGGCGGTCGCGCGGCGTCAGCGAACCGGTTCGCAATCCGCGCCCTGCCGTGCCGCGCTTGCCACACGAGGACACCTGGCAGGCCGCCGAGTCCATCGTCCAACTCGATCTCGCCGAATGGGATGCCGTCGCCGCGGCGCACGGCGGAACCACCAACGGACTGCTCATCGGCGTCGCGGTCGGGCTGCTCGGTCGCAGTGGCCGCATCACCGACGGTGCCGAGGTTCGGGTGGATATTCCGCACTCGATGCGCGAGGCCGACGACCCACGCGCCAACGCCACCACCGGACTACCGATCAGCGTCGCCTACCGCGCGGGCGAACGCACCGATCTACCGAGGGTCCGTGCCGCGCTCAAAGCCGCGGGCCTTGCCTACCGCAATCCCGAGACCATCCCGCCGATCCAGCACTTGCAACCGGTGCAGATGCTGTTGCCGAAGGTGGTGTTGCACAAGTTCGCCCGCACTGCCAAGGCGCCGGAATGCCTGTGCACCAATATGGGTCGCACCGCCCAGAACATCGCGGTCCTCGGTGCGCACCGTGCGCGCGACGTCATCATGCGCCCGGTGGTCAATCCCGGCCCGGTCGAGCTGTTCCGTCAGGTAGAGGTCGGCGTCAATCTCGCGTTCTCCTGCGATGACGACACCGTGACACTCGTGGTCACCGGCGGCGACCCCGACCGTTTCCCCACCCGCGCGGCGCTGCGCGAGCTCCTGGCCGCGGAGTTCACCGACTGGGGGCTGACCCCGCGATTCTGGTGAGGGGCTAGGACGCTTCCTCGACGAATTCGACAGCGTCATCGGCTTTTTCGATCCGCAGAGCGAACCGGAACCCGCACGATGCCTCCAGGGAAACGGAACCGCGCTGCGGGCGATTGCGCACCTCGATGCTGACATCGAGGTCGTCGAATCCGACGTGGAACCCCTCCGCCATCCACAGTTGGGTGTGCCAGGCCGTCTGCCCGGCGAGGACATCACCGGCATCGGGCCGGAAGTCCCTGAGCCGCATACAGACCGGGGTGTACCCATCGGTGTCGGGTGCCAGATACAGCACCACCGGGCCGTGCATCTCGATCAGCAGCCGTAGCACCCGCAGCGCGTCGTCGCCGGCCTCGACCGCACGGTGGCGATGATCTACCTTGCGGCCGTGGGGATGTCGACCCATTAGTGCACTCCTCGCAAATTCTCGACGGTGATCGCGTTCCGAGCACACTATGGTTGCGCAAGGTTGGTCAAGGGTTGGTGCCGAGCCAACCTTGCGAAGATCACGCCCGTCGTCCGCCGCGGAATCGGATCGCGGCTGCGGCGTTGACTACTGATATGGCACTCGAATCGGTTCGCTTCTCGATCCTGGACCGCTCGCGCGTTCGGCGCGGGCGCGACCACGCCGAGGCGCTGCGCGAGACGGTCGCGTTCGCGGTCCTCGCCGAGCAGTGGGGCTACCACCGGTTCTGGGTCGCCGAGCACCACAGCGTGCCCGGTGTCGCAGGCACCGCGCCGACCGTACTGGCGGCGGCGATCGCATCGGCCACCTCGCGGATCCGCGTCGGCACCGGCGGGGTGATGCTGCCCAACCATCAGCCACTCGTGGTCGCCGAGCAGTTCGGCGTGCTCGCATCGCTGTTTCCCGGACGTATCGACATGGGCCTCGGCCGTTCGGTCGGATTCACCGACGGCGTGCGCCGCGCGCTCGGCCACGGCCTCGACGATGTCGACGATTTCGACGCGCGCCTGACCGAGGTACTCGACTACTTCGACAAGGGCAGGGGTGGCGTGCATGCCGCGTCCGCCGAAGGCGCCGATGTCACCGCGTTTCTGCTCGCCGTCGGTTCCGGGGCCGAGCGCGCCGCACGGTTCGGGCTGCCCCTGGTGATCGCGCCGATCGCGGGCGACCAGGCGATGGTCGACGCGATCGAGCGGTACCGGGCGCTGTTTCGGCCATCGGCGCGCGCCGCACGGCCGTATGTCGTCGTCTCCGCGGCGGTGGTGATCGCCGACTCGACCGAGCAGGCACACCGGCTCCTGCTGCCGGAAGCCTGGTCGAGCGCCTACTCGCGCACCCACGGCGAGTTTCCCGCGCTGATCCCGCCCGCCGACATCGATCCGGCGACGATGACCGACCGGCAGCGCCACCTGTTCGAGCAGGCGCTGCGCGACCAGATCCACGGCACCGAGGACCAGGTCGCCGAAGCACTCGAGAGCCTGGTGAGCCGCACCGACGCCGATGAAGTCCTCGTCCACACCAGCACTTTCGACCGAACCGCGCGGCTGGACTCGCATCGGCGGCTCGCGCGCGTTGTCGGGCTGGCGCATCAGCCCCGGTCACAGTGACGCACCGCATCCGCCGAGCCGGCTCGACGAACACCGTCGGATGGGTTGCGCCAGACCCCGCCGCGCACGGGTGCACTGCTGCAGACCACGGTTATCGTGGAGTCATGGGCATCATGGGCGAGCTGTTTCCGGGCAAGAAGCTGCAGAACGAAGGCAGCGGCGACAGCGACGGGCAACCCCGCGAACCCCGTCTCGACGTCGACCTGGACGCGGGCGTCATCCGGGTTTCCGGGGCCGTCGAGGCGACGGAGCGCGACTGAGCGGATCGCTCACTGTCGCTTCCGCAGCGAGCGGATGCCCGAGCGGCGCGGCGTTGGTCGAGACGACGATGGCCACGTCGGCCGTGTGAGTGCTGGGCTCGCAGAAGCGGCGGTGCTCAGCGGGACAGCGACGGGTGCCGCAGCGGTCCGAACAGCGGGTCGTCGAACACACTGCGTTCGACGACCGGATCCGGGACGCTCAACAAGTCGGCGGTGCTGATGTCGGACCAGTCGTATCGCCCGTCCTCACACAGTAATTCGACCATCGAGACCGCGGAGACCGTGTCGTCGAGGGCGAAGTCGGCGAACCCGTCCTCGTCGAGCGCGCTACGGATCTCGGGTACCGGTGTGGGGTGGGTCGCGTGGGCCAGCGCCAGGTAGGGGCGCAACGGCTCCCCGTAGTCGGGGATCCGCTCCCGGATCCACACGGCGGTCAGCGCGTCGGTCAGATCCGCGCGCACCCGCAGCAGTTCCTCCGAGACGATGATCGGCAATCGGATCGATTCGGCGCCGACTTCGGGCGGACCGAACGCGAGCTGGAAGGGCGCGAGCTCGGCGAGCAGCTCCCGTGCGCCCGCCACCAGCGCCGCCAGGTGCACCCCTTTCACCCCGTCGACGAATCCGATGCCCTGCATGTCGATCCGCAGCCGGGCGGCGTCGACCTGTTCGAATCCGGGCAGGCGCGACAGCGTCGGCGCGAAGATCTCGACCAGTTTGTCGGCAACGGGCTGCGTGGGCACCACCTGCCAGTCGTAGAACGAACGACCCGGCGTCCACCCCGGCCGCCACCACCAGCGGCTGGCAACAGTCATCTCGCTCGCCATCATGGTGCGCCACCTCCCGATCTCGGCCGACCTGCCGGTGAACACCCGGCTCGCCGGCCGTCCACCCGACCCGATCGGCACCGATGCTTGCGATGCCGGCTACCTCATAGCGACGGTATTCCCGGTGTGATCGGCGAGCAACCTCGCGAGACCGTTCCGTTGTGCCTTCGACGCACTACACTGACGCCATGCCTGTTCGACGGCTGATCACGCTTTCCGCGTTCGCCATTCTGCTTCCCCTCGCCGTGTCCGCGTGCACCATGAACGGACCCGGCACCACCTCCGAATGCACCGTCAGCGGTTGCACCATCACCTTCGACCGGGGGGTGAGCGCCAAGGCTTCGGTCGTCGGTATCGACGTGGAGCTCGTCTCCGTGAACGGTGACATGGTCACCCTGAGTGTCGCCGGCCAGCAGGTCACCGTGCCCGTCGGGCAGTCTCAGGCCAGCAACGGCACCGACGTGCGGGTCAGCGAGGTGACCGATGACAAGGTCGTCGTCGTTCTCGCGACCGGTGTGAACGCGAACTGATCAGCCGGGCACGTTCGACCGATCCGCGCGTTCGCCGACTATCCATGGCGCGTTCGGCTGATCGAGGATCCAGCGCCAGCTCCCGTCGGGCTGCCTGCGCGCCACCTCGACGGTCGCACCGCTGCCGCCGGGCAGACGCGACGATGTCAGAGCCAGATCGCCCGCGAGTAAGGCAGGCGCCTGGTGCCCGGGTTGGAAGACCGGCCGATCGGCGACCAGCCGCGCGTACGCCGCCCGGATCTCGTCGATGCCGGTAGCGACGACCCCGTCCGGCAATGCGAGAACCGCATCGGACTCGTACAGCTCGACCAGCCCGTCCACGTCCCCGGCATTCAACCGCTCGACCACCAACCGGCTCAGATCTTCCGGGCGCTGTGCACGCTCTCGCACCATCTCGGCCATCGCCACCCTCCTCGACTCGGGTTGTGCCACAACGGTAACGCTGGGGTACGACACGAATCGCCGCGCGCGCCCCGGCGAACGCCGAAACCCCCGAAAGCCAATGGCCCTCAGGGGTTTCACAGACACAACGTGAGGTCAGCCGATCACAGCGGCGGGAATCCCGACGATCCGGTCGCCATCCAGTTCCAGAACTCGGTGACGCGGTTGAGGACCAACGCCATGATGTCGAGGGCAGTGCTTCCCATTGTCTTCCTTCACATCCGAACGAACACTTCGTGCGCTTCACCATAGCAACCGGCCTCGGATCGGCAACGTTGCGATAACGGACAGATGACGGGCCCTGTGACAGCCTTTCGCCGACCACCCCGCCACACCCCGCGAATATCGCGGCCCGAATATCGGGACGCATTCTTCGCAGCGCGTGAAAGGCATGTCCGAATTGATTCAGATGAACACCAGGGAAACGCACTCGAACAGCCATTCGTTTCCGGTGTGACGGTGCATACAAATGCCATTCCAGCCGGAATGAACAAAATATCGACAGACAACCACGTACCCGATTGTTGCCGTTCGAACCCTCGTGCAGGACAAGCGAATCCCCGACAAAAACCCGAAAGTGCGCAGGCCGCAGACTTTTGTTCACCGAAACCGTGATGCCGGTCACCGTATCCTTCTCAGCAGAATCACATATACGATCGACCTCGCCGAGGCTTCCCGGAAATGTCGAACCGCCGAAGTTCCAGAGCATCAGGTGACACAGTGCGGTGTTCTCCCGAATCCATCCTTCCGCCGCTTAGGCATGCATTCGTCACGAGGTGAGCCCGGTCATGGAATACACCCACCTGTCCGAATTCGAAATCCGTTCGGGCGCTTTGTCGTTATGGACACCCGAACTCGCCGCTGACGCATGGAAGCCCGACGATCGCCCGCTGACCAGCGTGCACGCCGACTACTGCGCCGCCATCGATCCCGCCGATCCCCTGCCGGGGCGTGGCCGCTGGATCGGCACCATCTTCGAGATGGATGCCCCGCTCGAGGCGTGCGCCTGGCGCGAGACGCTACGTCGCTGGCACGCCAGGCACGAGGGCCTGCGCACGACGGTGACCGGCACCGCCGCGGGTGCACCGCGCAGACTGGTCGCCGACACCACCGCCCTCGGTATCGCCGAACAGCCCGTGCCCAGCGCGACCGACGGCGCGCGGATCAACGAATTCCTCTGCGGCGCACTCGAAGAGCGCCTGTCGCCGCTGGTGTGGCCGCACTGCCTCGCCGCCACGGTCGAGCACGCGGACACCGGCGATTTCACGGTGCTCGTCGCCGCCGATCATTCCGTGATGGATGCCTATTCGCAGGCCATTCTGATCCTCGAGCTGCGTGCGATCTATCGCGAGGTCACCGCGGGCGAGCCCTCGCGCGAGTCGGTCACTTTCGGCAGCGCGGCCGACTTCGCGGTGCTGGAACGAGCGAGCGCGGCCGAGCTCGAACTGGATTCCCCCGCGGTCGCGACATGGCGCGAATTCCTCGCCGACGGTGCGATGCCGCAATTCGCCCCGCACGTTGCGCGCCCGACCAGCACCGAACTGCCCCAGCCGAGCATCTCGCGGCAGCTGCTCGATCTCGCCGAGCTCGAACAGCTCGAGGCGGCTCTCGACCAGGCCCGCCACCGGATGTCGGTCGCCGTGTTCGCCGCGCTGGCCGTGGCGAATCAGCAACGGTTCGGCGCGGATCGGCTGCGGACCGCGATGCCGATCGCCACCCGCCCTGATCTGCGCTGGATGGAGTCGATGGGCTGGTTCGTCAATGTCGTTCCGGTCGACATCGCCGTGACCCCCGGCGCCGCCATCACCACGGCGCTGGAGCAGACACGCACGGCGTTGCGTCGTTCACGCACCGCCAACGACGCTTCGTGGTCGCGGGTACTCGACCTGCTCGGCGTCGCCGAAACACCGCGCTTCGGCATCTCCTTCCTCGACATCCGCGTGCTGCCGGGCTACGAACTGGTCGCCGACCTGCGCGGACGGACCCTGCGTGCGGAGTCGTACTCGCCCGACGAGGTGTTCCTGTGGGTCGTGCGGGCAGCCGACGGTCTCTCCGTGTCGACCCGGTATCCCGCGGGGTTCCCCGCCGACGTGATGGACGAGTTCCTGACCGCTTTCGGCCAGGTGCTGACGTCGATCACCGCCGCGGTGCACGCGGGTCCGGCGGTCGGCGAAGGCGACGAGGAACAGCGCCGCGCCGCGGCTACCGATGGACCTTGCCTACCGCAGCCAGCGTCCGTCGCGGTGGAAACGCCGGTGCCCGCCGACGCGAGCGCACTGAGTGCGGACCCGCTGCGCGTCGCCGTGCAGGCGGGATGAGCCGATGCGCGCGCTGTTGGCCTTCACCGGCAGCCGGGGCGACGCCCAACCCGGCATCCTGCTGGCTCGCGCACTGCGTGCGCGCGGCCACGACGTGACCTTGGCGCTCGCGCCGAACCTCGTCGCCTTCGCCCGCGATCACGGGGTTCCCGCCGTGCCGTTCGGCTGCGACACCGCCGATCTGCTCGATGCGCAGCGCTGCGACCACCGCTTCGCCGGCCGCAACCCGCGCGCCCGGCTGCGGGCACTGTTCGAGCTGCAACGTCGTGGCGTGCCCGAACAGCTCGAAGACCTGCGCACCCTGGCGCCCACACACGATCTGGTGGTCGCGGGGATGGCGGGCGAGGAAGTCGCCGAGTCGGTGGCGCGGGCGCTCGGGCTGCCGTTCGCGGCGGTGCACTTCTTCCCGATCCAGCCCAACAGCGCGGTTGCGGTCGTGCCCATGCGCTGGGCGGCTCGACTGCCCGGGTTCGCGCACCGATGGGGTTGGTCGGTGCTGGCCCGAGCACGGGCGTCCGCGTTGGCACCCGTCGTACCGCCCAGGCCGCGGACCGCGTCACCGGCGGCGGGCGCCGATGCGCGACCGGCTCCGGCGACGACGCGAATCCAGGCCTATGACCCGCGACTGTTCCCCGGCGTGCGACGGCAGCTACCGGGGCCGTTCACGGGGTTCATGACCGATGTGGACGGGTTCCTCACCGGCGCACCGTGTTCGGTGAGCCCTACCCACGCTCACGGCGCGGCGCGATCCACAGCAGCTTCGGCTGCTTTTCCGACGTCGGCTGCTCCGCCGCGATCATCGGCGCTCACTCTCGACTCGTGGCTCGATGCGGGCACAGCGCCGATCTATGTCGGGTTCGGTTCCATGGACGTCGGCGATCCGGCCGCGTTCGTCGCGATGGCGCGTGAGGTGTGCGCGCGGCGAGGTCGTCGGCTGCTGCTCGCCTCGGGCTGGGCGTCCATCGCCGCGGAGTTCACCGACGGCGTCGCGATCACCGGCCAGGTCGATCACGCGCAAGTGCTACCTCGTTGCGTGGCGGCCGTGCACCACGGCGGCGCGGGTACGACCGCCGCGGCGCTGAGAGCCGGTGTGCCACAGGTGATCTGCTCGGTGCAGGCGGATCAGCCGTACTGGGGCCAGGCATTGCAACGACTCGGCCTCGCGGCCACGATGCCCGCGAACAAGCTCACCGGCGAGCGCCTCGACGCGCTACTCGATCAGGTCGCCCGTCCCGACGTGGTCCGGCGCGCGGCGACCTACGCCGCCACTGTCGCCGTCGATGGTGTCGAGCGCGCTACCGATGCCATCGAAGCACTGGTCGGCACCTCGGCCACCGCAGAGTTCTATTCCGCCGGGAGGCAGCTGTGAATACCGATATCGCTATCCGCACCACCGGTCTCGGCAAATCCTACGGCGATTTCACCGCGGTGGACGGCGTCGATCTCAGCATCACGGCAGGCACCGTCTTCGCGCTGCTCGGCCCCAACGGCGCAGGCAAAACCACCACTGTCCGCATGCTCGCGACCCTGGTCCGCCCCGATCGTGGCAGCGCCGAGATCTTCGGCTACGACATCGCACGCGAGGCGACCGCGGTGCGCTCGATGATCGGGCTCACCGGCCAGTACGCCTCGGTCGACGAAACCCTCACCGCCGGTGAGAATCTACGGCTGTTCGCCCGGCTGCTCGGACTGTCGCGTCGCGACGCCGCGCGCCGCAGTGTCGAACTCCTGGACGAGTTCGAGCTCTCGCCGGTCACCGATCGGCCGGTGAACCAGTTCTCCGGCGGCATGCGGCGGCGGCTGGACCTGGCGGCGACCTTGATCACCGATCCGCCGCTGATTTTCCTCGACGAGCCGACCACCGGACTCGATCCGCACACCCGCGACAAGATGTGGGGTGTGATCCGGCGGCTCGTCGCCCGGGGCGCGACCGTGCTGCTCACCACGCAGTATCTCGAAGAAGCCGATGCGCTGGCCGACCGGATCGCCGTCATCGATCGCGGGTCGATCGTCGCCGACGGCACCGCGGCGCAGCTGAAGTCCTCGATCGGCGATCAGGTGCTGCGGCTCGAACTCGCCGACGCAACCCAGGCCGCGCATGCACGGGCCATCGTCGCCGCCCTCACCGGCGAGGTTGCCGAAGGATCGGCGGACCGTCTCACCGTCGCGCTCACCGATGCGGGCATCGCCGCCGACATCATCACCGCGTGCCGGGCCGCCGGCATCGCGCTGCGCAGCTTCGCCGTCGACCGTCCCGATCTCAACGAGGTCTTCCTCGCGCTGACCGGCACCGACCGCGTCGCGGCCTGATCCGAGTGACCCTGATCCGAAAGACCGAGGCCATCATGACCGCCATCATCGCCACGAGCGCTGTCGAGCGCACCGCGCCCCCGACGATCGACCGCCGTCCCCGGATCACCCACATCAGTCTGCGAGCCTCGCTGTTCCAGTCGCTGATGATGGCGTGGCGAGGCCTGCTCACGTTCCGCCACAGCCCGCAGTTGCTCTACGACGCCCTGCTGCTGCCCATCGTCGGGCCGCTGTTGTTCGGCAGTATTTTCGGCACTGCCATCGCGGGCAGCATGCAGGCGTATCTGCCGATCCTGATTCCCGGCGTGCTGGTGCAGATCGTGCTGACGTCCTCGGTGGCCACCGGAGTGCAACTGTCCGAAGACATTCGGTCCGGGGTCTTCGACCGGTTCGTCGCCATGCCGATCGCCCGGTCGGCCCCTGTTGCCGGCGCCCTGCTGGCCGGGGCGACCCGGTACGTCATCGCCGCGACCACGGTGGTGATCGTCGGGTTCGCGATGGGCTATCGGCCGGATCACCCGGTGGGGTTCGTCGCCGGTGCCGTACTCGTCGTGCTGGCTACCACCGCGATCAGCTGGCTGTTCGCGTTCATCGGTGTCACGGTGTCGAGACCCGCCGCAGTGCAAGGCATGTCGATGCTGGTACTGACCTTCTTGAGTTTCGCCTCCAACGCGCTGGTGCCCGAGTCGGCGATGCCGACCTGGCTGCGTTACGTCTCCGACTACAACCCGGTGTCCTATCTCGTGTCCGCGGTGCGTGGGCTCGCCGAGGACGGCGTCGTCGGCGCCGACGCGCTCTGGTCGGTGGTGGCCTCGCTCGTGATCGCCGCCGTCTTCGCGCCACTGACCGTCCGTACCCTGCGTGCTCGCTGAGGAGTTCCGATGACACTGACCGCCCCGACCCTCGTCACCGCACCCGTTTCGGTCAACCGGCTCACCGCCGACGACGATCTGTTCCTGAAGCTGCACAGGCTCTACGGCAACGCGCTGGTCAACCAGCTCGCCTGGCGATTCGACGAGCCACTCGACCCGGAGTTGCTCGCCCGCTTCCACGCGCAGTTGGCCCAGGGTTTCCTGGCCCGCCGCGTACAGCCGACCCGGGTACCGTTCGCCCGCCCCTACTGGCTCCCCGCGACGGCATCACTTCCGCTGAGCTGGGATCCGGTACCCGTCGCCGACGACGAGGTACTGGACTGGTATTTCGCGCAGAGCCGGGTGGACTTCGATCCCGCGACCGGTCGGGTGTGGCGGCTGTCGGCCGCGTCGACCACCGCGGGCGCGACGCTGGTATCGCTGGTGAGCTCGCACGTGGCCTCCGACGGCGGCGCGGTGCTGTTCGCCGTCGGGGACGCACTGGCCCGGCTCGATGAGCGCCCGGACTTCGCCACGGGGTCGGGCAGGCTGGTCGGAACCCGGCCGCGGAACTCGTTGAGCGCGAATCTGATCGATGCGGGACGACAGCTGCGCGCTGTCGCGACAGGGATCCGCGCGGCGATCGCCGCGCGCGGGGTGACCGAGCCGGACCGCAATCCTCGTCCCGCGCACCCCGAGGTCTCGCTCGCGTCCCGATGGGCGCCCGCCGACCTGGTGATCCAGTTCGATCTCGCCGAATGGAACGCCGCCGCCACCCGCCGTTGCGGCACCACGAACGGGCTGCTGATCGCGCTCGGCGCCGGACTGCTCGGCCGCAGCGGACGCGTCGGCGACACCGCCGAGATCCGCGTCGACATCCCCCATTCGATGCGCGTACTCGACGATCCGCGCGCCAATGCCACCACTGGCCTGCCGATCTCGGTCACCTATCGCACCGGCGAACGCGTCGACCTCACCGCCGTCCGCGCCGCGGTCAAACGCGCCGCCACCGCCTACCGCGACCCGGCAACCACCCCGGCCGTGCAGCACCTGCAACCGTTGCAGATGATCCTGCCGCGCTTGGTCCTGCGCCGTTTCGCCCGCACCGCCAAAGCCCCCGAATGCCTGTGCACCAACCTCGGCGAGACCGCCCGTGGCGTCGCCGATTTCGCAGGACACCGCGCCGACGCGGTCCTCATGCGCCCCGTCGTCTGCGTCAACGACACCGCCATGTTCCGCCGGGTGGAGGTCGGGGTCAATCTCTCCTTCGCCACCGATGGTCACACGGTCACCTTGGCCGTCACCGGTGCCGACCCCGATCGGTTCCCGACCCGCGCCGCCCTGCGCGAGCTGTTGTCGGCGGAGTTCGAGTCGTGGGGCCTCACACCCAGCTTCTGGTGACCGGGTGCTCGGCAGCGCGTTGCTCAGCCCCCTGCCACGGCGCGGACGGCGGCTCGGGCGGCGACCAGGATCGGGTCCCACACCGGTGAAAACGGCGGTGCGTAGCCGAGATCGAGAGCGGTGACCTGTTCGACCGTCATACGTGCGGTGAGTGCCACTGCGGCGATGTCGATGCGCTTGGCGGCGCCGACGTAGCCGACGATCTGCACACCGAGCAGCCGACCGGTGCGACGTTCGGCGATCATTTTCACGGTCATGGGTTCCGCGCCGGGGAAATAGCCTGCGCGCCCGGTGGATTCGATGACGACGGAGTGGAACTGGAGTCCCGCACGCGCAGCCTCGCGCTCGCCCAAGCCGGTCCGTGCCACCTCCAGATCGCACACCTTGCTCATCGCGGTGCCGACCACGCCGGGGAAGGTGGCGTATCCGCCGCCGACTCCCGATCCGATCACTTGCCCGTGCTTGTTGGCGTGGGTACCGAGCGGAATGTGACGCAGCGCGCCCGACACCAGGTCCAGCACCTCCACACAGTCACCACCGGCCCAGATGTCGTCGTACCCGTGCACGCGCTGAGCGAGATCGGTCAGCAGACCACCGCTCTCACCCAGCGGTAGTCCGGCGCGACGGGCCAGCTCGGTGGCCGGTTGCACGCCGATCCCCAGCACGACTACATCGGCCGGATACTCGGCGTCGGCGGTGATCACCGCGCGTACTCTGCCATCCGCCGATGCCGACATCCCCGTCACTTCGGTGGCGCGCACAACCTTTATCCCCATACCCACCAGCGCTTTTCGCACCAGCGCGCCCATGTCGGGATCCATCGTCGACATGGGTTCCGCGCCGCGGGTGATCATGGTGACCGCGAATCCGCGACGCACCAGCGCCTCGGCCATCTCGACCCCGATATACCCCGCGCCCACCACAACCGCTTCGCGCCCGGTCGCCGATTCCAGCCCCTCGATGAGCGCCTGCCCGTCGTCGAGGGTCTGCACCCCGTAGACACCCTCGGATTCGATGCCGGGCAGCGGCGGCCGGATCGGCGTCGCACCCGTGGCCAATACGAGCTGGTCGTAACGCGTCCAGTTCTGCGCACCGGTGTCGAGATCGCGCGAGAGCACCCGCCGCCCCACCGGATCGATCTCGGTCACCTCGGTGCGCATCCGCAGATCGATATCGCGAGCACGATGTTCGGCAACCGAGCGCGCGATCAGGTCGTCGGCATCGGCGACATCACCGGCGACCCAGTATGGAATACCGCACGCCGAGTACGAGGAATGCCCACCCTTCTCGAACACCACGATCTCGAGCTCGTCGACGCCGCGCAGCCTGCGAGCCTGCGACGCCGCCGCCATCCCGGTCGCGTCCGCGCCGACAACCACCATGCATACGCCCATGGCACCACCGTACGAGAGCATCGGACTGTTTCCGCCCCCAGACCCGCCCGATCAGGTCCTCCGCGCGCAGGCACTTCGAAAACGAGGCCTTCGTCCGCAGCCCGGATCAGGCCGGACACAGCCGCGCTGATCGAGCCGTCGGGCGGGCTTCAACGGCTCGGATCGGCTGCAACGGTGCGAGCCGACTGGCCGACGACGTCCGCCGGGGCGCCGAAACCCGGAAACGACGACATCCGGCCGGGCTGACTGCCCGGCCGGATATCTTGTGGCACAGGCCAACTCAGCGCGGCGCCATCCGGATGGCACCGTCGAGGCGGATGGTCTCGCCGTTGAGCATCGGGTTCTCGACGATATGGCGGGCCAGCGCCGCGAACTCGCTGGGCTGACCGAGACGCGAGGGGTGCGGTACCTGGGCGCCGAGGGACTGCAGCGCCTCCTCGGGCAGTGTCTCGAACAGCGGGGTGCGGAACAGGCCGGGAGCGATCGTGACGACGCGGATCTTGAAGCTCGCCAGATCACGAGCGATCGGCAGGGTCAGCCCGACGATGCCGCCCTTGGACGCGGCGTAGGCGGCCTGCCCGATCTGGCCGTCGTAGGCGGCGACGGAGGCGGTGTTGATGATGACGCCCCGCTCCTCGCCGACCGGGTCGGTGCCCGACATGCGTTCGGCGGCCAGCCGGATCACGTTGAAGGTGCCCACGAGGTTGACGTTGATCACCTTGGTGAAATCGGCGAGCGGGAACGCGCCCTTCTTGCCGACGGTCTTGATCGCGTTGCCGATGCCTGCGCAGTTCACGGCGATCCGCAGCGGCGCCAGCGATTCGGCGACGTCGAGGGCCGCGGCCACCGCCGTTTCATCGGTCACGTCCGCCGCCGCGAAAGCCGCGCCCTCGCCCAGTTCCTTGGCGATGGCCGCACCGTTGGACGAGGGGAGGTCGACGATGACGACCTTGGCGCCCTTGGCGTGCAGTTCCTGCACGGTCGCCAAGCCGAGACCCGACGCCCCGCCGGTGACGATCGCGGACGAGTTGACGAAATCCATACTGTTTCTCCTGTTTCGGTGAGGTCTCACCGATATTGACACACTTCGCCAAAACTGTTTGGCTTTCGCGGTGACCCAGCCCCGCCGCCCCGGCCGCCCCTCTGTGCTGGACACCAGCGCCGTCTCGGTCGGCGCGCTACGCCTGTGGACCGACCGCGGGTTTGCCACCACCGGCTGGAGCGATCTCGCCGAGGCGACCGGGATCAGCACCCGAACCCTGTTGCGGCACTTCTCGTCCCGTTCCGACATCGCCTGGATCGGCGTCGCGCCCGCGACAGAGCGGCTACGGGAAGCACTCGCAGGCGCAGGCGCCGAGGAGTTGCCCGCGGTGGTCGTCAGGACCGCGATCGTCGAATCGGTGTCGCGCGATGCGCGGATCCAGGAGCTCGCACCGGACTGGCTGCGACTGATCTCGTCGGAGCCGGAACTCGCCGCGACCGCGGCGCGGATCTACCAGCCGTGGATCGATACGCTGTCGGGCTATCTCGGCGACCGGCTGCCGGGCTCGCCCGCACCCATCTGCCGGGCCATCGCGACCGCCTACCAGTCCGCGACCTTCGCCGCGCTGATCGAGTGGGCCGAGTCCGGCGCCACGGGTGACTGCACGGATTCGGTCGATCGGATGCTGCGATGGATGGACCCGCACCTACCGGGATCCACGCCGAACTGAGCGGTTTTCGATCAGGATTCGCGGGCGGCGATCGCAGCCTGGATGCGGCGAAGTGTCCGCAGGCCCTTCTTCGCGGCGACGCTCACCATGCCGTCGAACACTGTCGAGCCGCGATCGTCGGCCATCAGCCGTTCCAGTGTGGGTATCGCGCGGTCGTCTCCGGTCGAACCGAGCGCGACGGCCGCCCAGTACCGCTTGTCCGGATCGTCACTGGCGGCTGCCTCCACGAGCCTCGGGATGATGGCGGGGGCGAATTCCGACAGGGCGCTGGCGATGTAGCCGATCCGGTAGTAGCGGCGGTTCTCGAACTCGTCCCAGAGCGCGGCCAGAGCCGCGTCGCCGCCGATCATGCCGAGCGCTTCGGCGGCGCGTTCGCGCATGCCGGTGATCGAGTCGTGCAGCAGAGGGGCGAGCGCCGGCACGACCGATTCGTCGCCGAGCACACCGAGTGCGATCACCGCTTGGTCGCGGGCGATGTCCTGGGCATGGTCCAGCATCGCGACCAGGCCAGGAATCGCGTCCCCGATACCGAGGGCGGCGCACCCCATCGCGGCCCATGCCTGGCAGTTGTACCGAGTGTCGGCGAGGGCCGCGAGCAGGGGCTCACGCAGGGTGTCGTCGCCGAAGACCTCGGCCCGGTTCATCGCGCGGCTGTAGAGCGAGCGGTGGTAGTCGGGATAGTCGCGTACGAGCGCGCGCAGGGTCTCCTTGGCCGATGCGTCGCCGTCCTCGGCCTGCACCAGCAGTTGCCGCAGGTTTTCCTCGCGGGTCTCGAGGTCACCGTCTTTGAGGAGTCGCACGTCGGCTTGATTCACCGCCCAACGGTACCTGGTGGCGATCACCTCCCGAGACAGCCGGGATCGACCGATGGGAGCCGCTGGGCCGAGGTGGGCGTGTAGGCAGTCGGCATTGTGCCGACGGTGGCGACATCACGATGTGGGTCGATCCGCGATACGGCCTGCTGCTCGTGCCCGCTGGATATGCTGAGGTCGCGCACCAACGACATCGCCGCTGCACGAGGGATCTCGCGGCGCTTTCGGACCCACCCGTCGCCACACCGATCCGAAAGTACAACGAGGTTGCTCATGACCGTCGACGCATCGACCCACCTACTCGCCGTGCCCGGGTACGCCGCGCAAGCGCAAGAACTCGGGACCGACCTCGTTCGCCTGCGCAGAGCCATCCACCGCGAACCCGAACTGGGTCTCGCCAATCCCAACACCCAGCGGCTGGTGCTCGAGTCGCTCGACGGACTCGGCCTGGAGATCACGACCGGACGAGCACTCACCTCGGTCGTCGCTGTCCTGCGGGGCGGCCGCCCCGGACCGGCGGTGATCCTGCGCGGCGATATGGACGCGCTACCGATCGAGGAGGAGACCGGCCTGGACTACGCCGCGACGAACGGCGCGATGCACGCGTGCGGCCACGACCTGCACACCGCGGGACTCGTCGGCGCGGCCCGGCTTCTCGCCGCGCACCGCGAAGATCTGCCCGGCTCGGTGATCTTCATGTTCCAACCGGGCGAGGAAGGCCACGGCGGGGCGCGGATCATGCTCGACGAGGGACTGCTCGACGCCGCGGGCGTCGAACCGGTCGCTGCCTACGCGATCCACGTCGCGCCGGGCCCGCGCGGGGTGTTCGCCACTCGCACGGGGACGGTGTGCGCGGGTTCGGCCGAGTTGACGATCGTGGTTCGCGGGCGGGGCGGTCACGGTTCCCAGCCCCACCAAACCGTGGACCCGGTCCCGGTCGCAGCCGAGATCGTGCTGGCGCTGCAGACGGTGGCGACCCGTCAGTTCGACGCGTTCGACCCCGTGATCATCTCCGTCACCCGGATCGAGACCTCGACCGAGGCCACCAATGTCATCCCGGAGACGGCGACTCTGCGCGCGACCGTGCGCGCGCTCAGCCCGGCCGCTGTCACCCGCCTGCACGAGGTGGTGCCGCGCCTGGCCGAAGGCATCGCCGGAGCCCACGGCGCCGCCGCGGCGGTGACCCTCGACTTCCACTTCCCGCCGACGGTGAACGATGCCGAGACCACCACGACGGCGATCAGCGAGCTGCGCACGGCCTTCGGCGCCGACCGGGTGCTCACCGTGCCCACCCCGATGATGGGCTCGGAAGACTTCGCTTTCGTCCTCGACCGTGTCCCCGGCACCTTCCTCGGACTGCACGCGAGCCCCGGCGACATCGACCCGGCAACCGCCGAGTTCAACCACTCCCCCCGCGTCGTGTTCGACGACGCGGTCCTCCCGGATCAGGCGGCGGCTCTCGCGGTGCTCGCCCATTCCCGCCTCCAGCAGGCCGGTCGCGAGGCAACGCGGTGACCTTTCGGCCGCCACCACTGCGTCACGACCTGCACCCGGTGGTCACAGGTGAACGGCACGCTCCCAATCCAGGGTGTCGAGCTCCGCGCGATCACCGTCGAGCCAGGCCCACAGGACCTCGACGAGCCGGGCCTCGTCACGGACGACAGTGCGGCTGATCTCCGGTGGCGCGTCACACAATTCGAGGTCGTAGTCGGTGGAGCTGTTGCGGTAGGTCTGGATGAATCCCGGCTGATCCCGGCGCGACACCACCATGAACGTGTTGCCGAACTGCGCCGGGATACAGCGCACCCAGTACGCGAGGTGCTCGCGGGTCAGCGTCGTCAACTCCCATCCGCCGACCCGCACGTCGAGGTCTCGATGCACCACGGGCACCGGGTCGGGGAGCCGGTCCTCCCACGGCCCGGCCGAACGCGGATCAGAACTCATCTTCGTACTCCCAACCGAAACGCACCCGAGCGTGCGGCACCAGCTGCGCAGCCCGAGCCGTCAGCCGCTGCTCGAACTCGGGCTGCCAGCGAAAGAACCCGCTGAAGATCACCTTGTGCTCACCGGAATCGGCGCGCACGGCCAGCTCGGCCCCCTCGCCCCGCATACTCACGAACACCTCGTGTTCCATCCCCTCCGCCCGCACGACCTCGGTCAGCAACGCGGTCATCCCGACCTGCTCCCGATCGTCACGCAACCCGGAGATCTCCACGAAGACACCCACATTCACAGACACGCCACCGACCCTAACCACACCCACCGACAACGAACCCCCGCCCGAGAGATCGGACGGGGGTGCGTTGCGCGAGAAAGAGATCAGCCGTTGTTGGCGGCCTTGAACTCGCGGCGGCGGCGGTGCAGGATCGGCTCGGTGTAGCCGTTGGGCTGCGTGGTGCCTTCCAGGACCAGTTCCTTGGCGGCCTGGAAGGCGATGTTGTCATCGAAGTTCGGGGCCATCGGGCGGTAGGTCTTGTCGCCTGCGTTCTGGCGGTCGACGACCGGGGCCATCCGCTCGAGGCTGGCGATCACGTCGGCCTCGGTGACGATGCCGTGGCGCAGCCAGTTGGCGACCAGCTGGCTCGAGATGCGCAGGGTGGCACGGTCTTCCATCAGGCCGATGTCGTTGATGTCGGGCACCTTGGAGCAGCCGACGCCGTGATCGATCCAGCGGACCACGTAGCCCAGGATGCCCTGGGAGTTGTTGTCCAGTTCCTGACGCTTCTCCTCGTCGGTCCAGTCGGTGGACTGGGCCAGGGGGATCTCGAGGATCTGGTCGACGGTGGCGCGCGGGCCACCCTTCGCGATCTGCGACTGCTGCTTGAACACGTCCACCAGGTGGTAGTGGGTGGCGTGCAGGGTGGCAGCGGTCGGCGAGGGCACCCAGGCGGTGTTGGCGCCGGCCTTGGGGTGGCCGATCTTCTGCTCGAGCATGCCCGCCATCAGGTCGGGCATGGCCCACATGCCCTTGCCGATCTGCGCCTTGCCGGGCAGGCCCTTGGCCAGGCCGGTGTCGACGTTCCAGTCCTCGTAGGAGGTGATCCAGGTCTGGGCCTTCATCTCGGCCTTGCGGACCATCGGCCCGGCCACCATGGAGGTGTGGATCTCATCGCCCGTGCGGTCGAGGAAGCCGGTGTTGATGAACACCACGCGGTCCTTGGCGGCCTCGATCGACGCGGCGAGGTTGACCGTGGTGCGGCGCTCCTCGTCCATGATGCCGACCTTGAGGGTGTTGCGGGTCAGGCCGAGGACATCCTCGATCCGGCCGAACAGCTCGTTGGTGAACGCGGCCTCGTCGGGGCCGTGCATCTTCGGCTTCACGATGTAGACCGAACCGGTCCGCGAGTTGAGGCGAGTGTTGTCACCGTTGAGCGAGTGCACGGCGATCAGCGAGGTGAGCAGGCCGTCCATGATGCCCTCGGGCACCTCGTTGCCGGCGGCGTCGATGATCGCGTCGGAGGTCATCAGGTGGCCCACGTTGCGCACGAACAGCAGCGAACGACCGTGCAGGACCAGCTCGGAACCGTCGAGCGCGGTGAACACGCGGTCGGGGTTCATGGTGCGGGTGAAGGTCTTGCCGCCCTTGGAGACTTCCTCGGCCAGGTCGCCCTTCATCAGGCCGAGCCAGTTGCGGTAACAGACGACCTTGTCGTCGGCGTCGACCGCGGCGACCGAGTCCTCGAAGTCCATGATCGTGGTGAGCGCGGACTCCAGGACGATGTCCTTGACGCCTGCGGTGTCGGTGGAACCGATCGGCGAGCTGGGATCGATCTGGATCTCGATGTGCAGGCCGTTGTGCTTCAACAACACCGAGGTGGGGTTCGACGGGTCGCCGGTGTAGCCGACGAGCTGCGACGGATCGGCCAGGCCGATGTCGGTGCCGTCTTCGAGACCGATCTCGAGCTCGCCGTCGACGATCTTGTAGTACGCCGAGCCCAGGTGCGAACCGGTGATCAGGGTGACCGCGTCGTCGAGGAAGTTACGGCCCCACTCGATGACCTTGTCGCCGCGCACGCGGTTGTAGCCGCTGCCCTTCTCCGCGCCGTTGGCCTCGGGGATGGCATCGGTGCCGTAGAGCGCGTCGTAGAGCGAACCCCAGCGCGCGTTGGCGGCGTTGATCGCGAAGCGCGCGTTCATCACCGGCACCACGAGCTGCGGGCCCGCGGTGGTGGCGATCTCGGTATCGACGTTGCCGGTACCGATCTGGAACGGCGCGGGCTCGGGACGCAGGTACCCGATCTCGGTCAGGAACTGCTTGTAGGCGGCCTTGTCGTAGCCGGTGCCCGGGTTCTCGCCGTGCCAAGCATCGAGCTTGCCCTGGAACTCGTCGCGCTCAGCGAGCAGAGCGCGGTTACGCGGGGCGAGGTCGTTGATGATCTGCTCGGCACCGGCCCAGAACGCGGCGGAATCTACGCCGGTACCGGGGAGCGCCTCGTTCTCGATGAAATCGTGAAGAACGCTCGCCACCTGGAGCCCGCCGACCTGAATCCGCTCTGTCATCTACTGCCTCACTTAGGTGAAAACCGGGTGGGAAAAGTCGATGTCATGTTACCCGTGGGTAGAGGTGACGCCTCGTGTGGGTTGGAACGCCTTGCGGCCTCCGTCCATTCCGCCACGCCCAGCCACCGAGGTGGGGGATGTCGGCGCGGCGGGTCACCTCTTGATTGTAGGTGCGCGGCCAATTAATGTACTGACCGGAACATTAAGTCGGTAACCGACCGAACGGAGGCACCGTGACACCCGAACCGGTAGCCCCGATACGTCGCCGCGGGCGCCCCCGCGCCACCGAACGCGCGGACACGCGTCAGCGGATCAACGACGCCGCGCTGGAACTGTTCGCCGAACGCGGTTTCCATGCCACCGGCGTCGCCGAGATCGGCGCGAAAGCCGACGTCCAGCGTGGCGCGCTGTACTACCACATCGGATCGAAGGAAGACCTGCTGTGGGCGATCCTGCGCGACTACACCCGGCTGCTGCTCGCCGACGCCGAGCGCATCGCCGACGCGGGCGCCGACCCCACCGACACCCTGCGCCGATTGATTCGCAGCCATGTCGAACTGATCGTCACCCATCGACGCGCGGTGGCCGTGCACCTGCGCGACGCCGACGCCCTCACCCGCGAACACGCGGTCGTCCTGCAGCAGCTGCGCGACCGCCTGCAGCGACGCTGGCAGGACGTCATCGACGCGGGTCACGCGGCAGGCCAACTGCGCACCGCCGACCACGTCGTCACCAACGGCCTGCTCGGCATGCTCAATTCCCTCGGCTTCTGGTACCGCGAGCGCGGCGCCCACTCCCCTGCCGAGATCGCCGACATCCTCACCGACATCGTCCTGTCCGGGCTGCGCGCCACGGGCGACAACACGAAAGGCTGATCATGGCTTGGGATTTCGAGACCGATCCGGAATACCAGCGCAAGCTCGACTGGGTGGCGCAGTTCGTCCGCACCGAGGTCGAGCCGCTGGATCTGCTCTATCCCAATCCCTACGACCGGGCCGACCCGGAGATCTCGGCGTTGATGCGCCCGCTGCAACAGCAGGTCAAGGAGCAGGGCCTGTGGGCCTGCCATCTCGGTCCCGAGCTCGGCGGGCCGGGTTTCGGCCAGCTCGAGCTCGCGCTGCTCAACGAAGTACTCGGCACGTCGATGTGGGCGCCGCTCGTGTTCGGTTGCCAGGCACCCGATTCCGGCAACTCCGAGATCCTGGCGCGCTTCGGCACCGAGGAGCAGAAGGCGAAGTACCTGCAGCCGTTGCTCGACGGCGAGATCGGCTCCTGCTACGCGATGACCGAGCCCACCGGCGGCTCGGACCCGACCGCGTTCCGGACCACCGCGGTCCGCGACGGTGACGACTGGGTCATCAACGGCGAGAAGTGGTTCAACTCCGCTGCCGAGTTCGCGACCTTCCACATCGTGATGGTGGTGACCGATCCGGAGGCAGCACCGCACCAGCGGCTGTCGATGTTCATCGTTCCCGCCGAGGTGCCCGGCCTCGAGCTGGTGCGCAACTTCACCGTGCCCGGGTTCAGCGAACACGAAGGGCACCTGCGTTTCACCGATGTGCGCGTGCCCGCCGATCATCTGCTCGGCGCGCAAGGCGCAGGGTTCGTCGTCGCGCAGACCCGCCTCGGCGGCGGCCGCGTGCACCATGCGATGCGCACGGTCGCGTTGGTGCGCAAGGCCTTCGACATGATGTGTGAGCGCGCGGTGTCGCGCCCGGCGCGCAAGGGCGTGCTCGGCGGCTTCCAGATGACTCAGGAACGCATCGCCGACAGCTGGATCCAGATGGAGCAGTTCCGCCTGCTGGTCCTGCGCACCGCCTGGCGCATCGACCGGGCCCAGGACTACCGCGCCGTCCGCAAGGACATCGCCGCCATCAAGATCGCCATGCCGACCGTCATGAACGACATCGCCCGGCGCGCGCTGCACCTGCACGGGGCGATGGGCGTGAGCACCGATCTGCCCTTCCTCGACATGACCACCTATGCCGAGGTGATGGCCATCGCCGACGGCCCCACCGAGGTACACAAGATCACCCTCGCCAAGGAAGTGCTCGCGAACTACGCCCCGGGAGACCCGGTGTACCCCAGCGGGTACCGGCCCGCACTGCGCGAACAAGCGCGCGATCTCGTCGCTCGTCGCCTCGAACACGAGGTCGGCAACCTGTAAAGATCCACGATCCGGGGCGCCGCAGGAACTACCCTGCGGCGTATGGGTGGCGCCGGGGACAACGAGAGTTCGGACCGAACACCTACCGAGACCCCGCAGGAGGTGGCCCCGGTACATCCGGTGGCCGACGTGCGCTCGGTCAACAAACCGGTGTTCCTGACCGCCGCGGGGGCGGTGCTGGCATTCGCGATCTGGGCGCTGGCCTCGCCGTCGAGCGCCGAGAGCGTGGTCGGCGAGGTGAAGACCTTCATCTCGACCTGGTTCGGCTGGTGGTACTTCCTGCTCGCGACCCTCATTCTCGGGCTCGTCATCTTCCTCGGCGCCAGCAGATACGGCCGCTACCGGCTCGGGCCGGAGGAGTCACGGCCCGAGTACAGCCTGTTCTCCTGGACCTCGATGCTGTTCGCCGCGGGCATCGGCATCGACCTGATGTTCTTCTCCGTCGCCGAACCGGTCTACAACTACCTGCACCCACCGACGGGCCCGGCCGAGACCGATCAGACCGCCCGCGACGCGGTGACCTGGACGATCTTCCATTACGGCATCACCGGCTGGGCGATGTACGCGCTGATGGGCAGCGCCCTGGCCTACTTCGCGTTCCGGCACAATCTGCCGCTCACGATCAGGGCGGCGTTGTACCCGATCTTCGGCAAACGCGTGCACGGCCGATGGGGCGACGCGATCGACGTGGCCGCGGTGCTCGGCACGATCTTCGGCATCGCCACCTCACTGGGCATCGGCATCGTCCAGCTCAACTACGGGCTGCACGAACTGTTCGGCATCTCCCAGGGCAAGGCCGCCCAGATCGGGCTCATCGCACTGTCTGTCGCGATCACCACCATTTCGGCGACCACCGGCGTCGACAAAGGCATCCGGCGCTTGTCGGAGCTCAATGTGATCATGGCGATCGCGCTGCTGATCTACATCCTGCTCGCGGGCCGCACCGACTTCCTGCTCAACGGCTTCACCCAGAACGCGGGCGACTACCTGTCGACTTTCCTGGATCGCACCCTTGATACCTTCGCGTGGGAACGCAACCCGGAGACCGCCAATGAGCCCTCCACCTGGCTCGACAGCTGGACCCTGTTCTTCTGGGCGTGGTGGGTGGCCTGGGCGCCGTTCGTCGGGCTGTTCCTCGCGCGGATCTCGCGGGGGCGCACCCTGCGTCAGTTCATCTTCGGTGTGCTCGTCGTGCCGTTCAGCTTCACCGTGCTGTGGATCTCGGTTTTCGGCAACAGTGCCCTCGATGTCGCCAGAGGCGACAAAGACTTCGCCGAACAGACCGCTGCCAGAGCGGAATTGGGCTTCTACTCGCTGCTCGAACAGTATCCCGGTGCGACACTGCTGCTCGGCATCGCGACCATCACCGGCCTGCTGTTCTATGTGACCAGCGCGGACTCCGGCTCGCTGGTCATGGGCAATTTCACCTCGAGGTTGCCCGACCCGATGGCCGACTGCGCGCGCGGAACCCGGATCTTCTGGTCGGCCGCGATCGGCGTGCTCACCTTGTCGATGCTGTTCGCCGGCTCGGGCGGATCCATCACAACGTTGCAGAACGCGACCATCATCATGGGGTTGCCGTTCTCGTTCGTGCTGGCGCTCATCGGCATCGCGTTGCTGCGCGCCCTGCACAACGAGTCGTACAAGACCGACAGCTACCGCGCCGCCCTGCCCAATGCCATCGCCGCCGGGCGCGGTCCCAGCGAACAGACGAGTTGGCGGCGCAGGCTGATCGGCACCATCCACTACCCCGGTCCGGCGGCGACCCGCAAGTTCGTGACCAACACCGTGATCCCGGCGATGCGCGAGGTCTCCGTCGAATTCGAGAAGATGGGCGTCACCGCGACAGTCGACGAATCGGGCAGCAGCGAAGGTCTGCCCTCGCCCCGGCTGATCGTCGACCAGGCCAACGAACCCCGGTTCGAATACGGCGTGTACCCGGTCTCGGCGCCCGCGCCGAACTATGCCGTGCTCGCCCAGCGCTCCGGCGACCGCTACTTCCGGTGCGAGGTCTATCTCGCGGAGGGCTCGCAGGGGTACTCGCTCAACGGCTACACCCGAGAACAGACGATCGGCGACATCCTCGACCAGTACGAACGCCATCTGGGCTACCTGCATCTGCGGCGCGCGGCCACCGATCACCACGACCCCGAAGCAAGCACCGACAGCGACCTGTGAAGGGACATTCATGACCGAGACCCTCTACATCGATGGCATCTGGCGGGCGGCCGCCTCCGGCAAGACCCGCGAAATACGCTGTCCAGCCGATGATTCCGTCGTCGGTGTGGTGGCCGAGGCCGACGCGGACGACACCGTCGCGGCCATTGCCGCGGCCCGGCGCGCCTTCGACCTGGGCCCGTGGCGGTCCACGTCAGCCGCCGAACGCGGCGACCTGCTGCTGCGGGTAGCCGCCGCGATCGACGACCGGCGCGAGGAGTTCGTCGGCGCCGAGACCCTCGATACCGGCAAGCGCCCGTACGAGTCGGACATCGATATGTCCGACATCGCGAACTGCTTCCGGTATTTCGGCAAGCTCGCCGCCGACGACGCGGGCCGGGTGGTCGACGCGGGCTCGCCCGATATCGACTCCCGCATCGTCTACGAGCCGGTCGGCGTGTGCGGGCTGATCACGCCGTGGAACTACCCGCTGCTGCAAGCGGCCTGGAAGGTCGCGCCCGCGTTGGCGGCGGGCAACACCTTCGTGCTCAAACCGGCCGAGCTGACTCCACACACCGCGATCCTGCTGATGTCGGTGCTCGACGAGCTCGAGGTCCCGGCCGGAGTGGCCAATCTGGTACTCGGAGCAGGCCCCACCGCGGGTGCCCCGCTGTCGGAACACCCCGATGTCGACCTGGTCTCGTTCACCGGCGGGCTGGCCACCGGCAGGATCATCGCGCGCGAGGCTGCGGCCACGGTGAAGAAGGTGGCCCTCGAGCTGGGCGGCAAGAACCCCAACGTGATCTTCGCCGACGCCTGCGACACCGCGGAAAGGCTGGCCGCGAGTGTCGACAACGCGCTCAACGCCGCCTTCCTGCACTCGGGGCAGGTGTGTTCGGCGGGCGCGCGCCTGGTCGTCGAGGAATCGGCACACGACCGATTCGTCGACGAGCTGGTCCGCCGCGCCGAGCAGATCCGCCTCGGGTTGCCCTTCGCCGAGGGCACCGAAACCGGACCGCTGATCTCGGCCGCCCACCGCGACAAGGTGAACGCCTACGTCGAGCAGGCCCGCGCCGACGGTGCCGTCATCCGCACCGGCGGTGCGTTCGCCACCGGCGACATGGGATCCGGGCACCTCGACGACGGCTGGTTCTACCTGCCCACGGTCATCGACAGCGCGACCCGCGCGATGGCATGCGTGCACGACGAAGCCTTCGGACCCACCGTCACCGTGGAAACGTTCACCACCGAGGACGAGGCCGTCGAGATCGCCAACGACACCGAGTACGGCCTCGCGGGCGCTGTCTGGTCCGCTGACGCCGCGCGGGCCCGCCGGGTCGCGGCCCGGCTGCGGCACGGCACGGTGTGGGTCAACGACTTCGGGCCGTATCTGCCGCAGGCCGAGTGGGGCGGTTTCGGTCGCTCCGGTGTCGGTCGTGAGCTCGGACCGTCCGGGCTGCACGAGTATCGCGAGGCCAAGCACGTCTACGAGAACCTCCGGCCGGGCGTCACCGGCTGGTTCGCCGATCGGGAGGAACAGCGGTGAGCGCATACGACTACGTGATCGTCGGCGGCGGTTCCGCGGGGGCGGCCGTGGCGTCGCGGTTGTCCGAGGACCCGTCGGTGACGGTCTGCCTGCTCGAAGCGGGACCCTCCGATGTCGGCGACCCGGCCGTCCTTCGACTCGATCGCTGGATGGAACTGCTGGAATCGGGCTACGACTGGGATTACCCCATCGAGCCGCAGGAGAACGGCAATTCGTTCATGCGCCACGCCCGCGCCAAGGTGCTCGGTGGCTGCTCGTCGCACAACAGCTGCATCGCGTTCTGGGCGCCGCGTGAGGACCTGGACTCCTGGGAACATGAGCACGGCGCCACCGGGTGGGGTGCGGATTCGGTGTATCGGCTGTATCCGCGGATCGAGACCAACGATGCCCCCGGCGAGCACCACGGGCGCGGCGGCCCGGTGCACATCATGACGGTGCCGCCGAACGATCCGTGCGGCGTGGCCTTGCTCGACGCCTGCGAGGCGGTCGGTATCCCGCGCGCGGATTTCAACGCGGGGCACACAGTCGTCAACGGCGCCAACTTCTTTCAGATCAACCGGCGCTCCGATGGGACGCGCTCGTCGTCGTCGGTCAGCTATCTGCACCCCCATCTCGACCGGCCGAACCTCACCGTCCGGACAGGCGCGTGGGCCAAGAAGGTCGTGATCGAGAACGGGCGGGCCGTCGGGGTCGACATCACCGACAACGCGTTCGGCCGTACCACCCGGATCACCGCCGAGCGTGAGGTGATCGTCTGCGCGGGTGCGATCGACTCACCGAAGCTGCTCATGCTCTCGGGCATCGGACCCACGGTTCACCTGCGCGAGAACGGCATCGAAGTGATCGTCGACTCTCCCGGGGTCGGCGCGAACCTGCAAGACCACCCGGAGGGCGTGATCGGCTTCGAGACGACGCGACCGATGGTGCGCGACTCCACCCAGTGGTGGGAGGCCGGGATCTTCACTGCGACCGAGGACGGCCTCGACCGGCCGGATCTGATGATGCACTACGGCAGCGTCCCCTTCGACATGCACACGCTGCGGCAGGGGTATCCGACCGCCGAGAACACCTTCTGCCTGACCCCGAACGTCACCCAGGCTCGATCACGCGGCAGCGTGCGATTGCGCTCGCGCGACTTCCGGGACAAGCCGATGGTGGACCCGCGCTACTTCACCGACCCCGAGGGCCACGATATGCGGGTGATGATCGCCGGTCTGCGCAAGGCGCGCGAGATCGCCGCGGCCGCGCCGCTGTCGGATTGGGTCGCGCGCGAGCTGTATCCGGGGCCGGACGCGCAGACCGACGCCGAACTGGCCGACTACGTCCGCCGGACCCACAACACCGTCTACCACCCGGTGGGCACGGTCCGGATGGGCGCGCTCGACGACCCGATGAGCCCGCTGGACCCCGAGCTGCGCGTCAAGGGCGTCAAGGCCCTGCGCGTCGCCGACGCCTCGGTGTTCCCCGCGCACACCACGGTCAACCCGAACATCACCGTGATGCTCGTCGGCGAACGCTGCGCCGAACTCGTCGCCGCCGACCGGGCCTAGATCAGCCGACTCGCGCCGCTCGCCGCGGACACGCCCGCCTGCTGTCGCTAGCCGACGCGCCGCACTGCGGTGGTCGCCGCGGTGACCGACGCTCCGGACACACTGCGCGGGCGCAGCGCGGCGAGGGGCAGGCCGTCGCCGTCCACGAGCGTGGAGCGGGGCTCGTCGCCGGTGAAGGCGTGACTCTCGCCCCACTGCCGTAGCGCGAGGATCGTGGTGAACAAGTCCTGCCCCGCCTCGGTCAGCTCGTAGACGTGTCGTTTGCCGCTCGGGGTGGCGCTGGTGGTGAGGATGGCGTCCTCGACGAGCCGACGAAGACGGTCGGCGAGGATGTTGCGCGCGATCCCGAGCCGCTGCCGGAACTCGGTGAACGAAGCCGGTCCGTCCATGGCGTCACGCACGATGAGCAGGCTCCACCGGTCACCCACCAGGTCGACGGTTCTGGCGACCGGGCAGGTGGGATCGGTCCACTCGCGGTCGGCACGGGCCGCTGGTGCCATGGGCCACCTCCTGATGAGTTGCAATTCGAAACCATTATTGCCTACCGTGTGATTTGGTTTCATTTTGCTACTCTTTTGGAGGTCCGATGGCGACAGGAGTCACGCGAGCACAGCGGCTGATGCTGGCGACGGTGTGCGCCACGGCGGTGTCCACGATCTACGCGATCCAGCCGGTCCTGGCCGTGGCGGGAACCGAGTTGGGGTTGTCGCCGGAGTCGTTGGGCACACTGATCGCCGCCGGGCAGGTCGGCTACTTCGCCGGGCTGATTCTGCTGGTGCCACTCGGCGATCTGGTGAACCGGCGGCGACTCATCGCCGGCCTGCTCGCACTCACCTCGGTCGGCGCCGCGATCACCGCCGCTGCTCCGAACGGAACCGTCGCGGTGGCCGGACTGGCGTTCGCCGGGTTCTTCGCGGTCGTCGTCCAGGTGTCGGTCGCCTATGTCGCCGCCGTCTCGGCACCCGGTGAACGCGGCCGCAATATCGGCGCCGTCACCTCAGGAGTGGTGATCGGCATCCTCGGCGGCCGGGTCGTGGCGGGACTGCTGGGTGACACGCTCGGCTGGCGCGCGGTCTATGTCGTGCTCGCCGTGCTGTGCGCGGGGCTCGCCGTCGCCACGCGCAGGGGCCTGGGCCGGGACGTCAGAACATCCGCCGATCGATACACCCGGGTTCTGCGGTCGATGGGACAGCTCGTGGTCACGGATCGACTGTTCTCGAGCCGGGGCCTGATCACATTGTTCCTCTTCGCCTCTTTCGGATCGCTGTGGAGTGGCCTCGCGCTGCCGCTCGGTGCGCCACCCTGGTCGCTCGGCACCACCGAGATCGGGCTGTTCGGATCGGCCGGGCTCGCCGGAGCCCTGGGTGCGGGTCGAGCGGGCAGGTGGGCCGATGCCGGTCGCGCGCAGTCGATCACCGGATGGTCGTTGCTGATACTCGCCGCGTCCTGGCTGCTCATCGCGCCGACCGGATCGACGCTCGCGCTGCTCGTCGTCGGCATCGTGGTGCTCGACTTCGCCGTCCAAGCCGTGCACGTGAGTAGTCAGCATCTGCTGACCACCGCGCATCCCGACCGCGCGGGCAGCGTCATCGGCGCCTACATGGCCTTCTACTCGCTGGGTTCGGCCCTCGGCGCGGTCACCACGACCTGGGCTTACACCCGCTGGGGATGGTGGGCGTCGTGCCTGTCCGGCGCTCTCTACGCGCTGGCCGGGTTCGCCGTGTGGGCGTCCGCCCAGCTCACGGGCAGCCCACGCACGGCCGTCACGACCCCGCCGGTGGGATGCGCGAGCGCCTGCCGCGAATAAATCAGCCGACATTCCGGACGCGATATGCCACCATGATTTCACGCAGGTGATCCGCATCGGGCGAAGAACCGACGAGCACATCGAGAGGAGGAGACGGCCGTGAAACAGCAAGCGCCACAGCGGGAATCGGATAAGCCCTATCGCCGCGCGAATTCGGTCCACAGCGCGATGCGCCGGGATATCGATGGCTCCGGCCGCCTCCACTTCGTGGCCTGACCGGCCCCAGCCGCTCCGCTCCCGACGTTCACCTCTCTCGAAAACATGGTGATTCCCATGCTGATCCGTCATGCCGTCGACCCGACGGCCCCCGCTGCCGACACCTGGATACACACGAGGGTGCTCGTGCTGAATGCCAGCTACGAGGCCCTCGACGAGATCACCGCCGATCGGGCCGTGACACTGCTGATCAGCGGCGCCGCCGAGACCGTGATCGAGCGGGCGCCACGGTTCCCGATCCGCTCGCAGCATCTGGTCATCGCGTTGCCGGAGACGATCCGGCTGGTGCGCTACGTCTACCTGGCGCACGTCGCGCCGATCGGTGACGACAGTCGCGCCACGCTGGCCGGGGTACTGCGTCGCGACAAGCACCGGTGCGGCTACTGCGCCGACTGGGCGCACACCGTCGACCACATCCGCCCACGTTCGCGGGGTGGACCCAATACCTGGAGCAATCTCGTCGCCTGTTGCGGGCCGTGTAATTCAGGAAAAGCAGACCGCACGCCGGAAGAGGCGGGGATGCGGCTGCTGTGGGAGCCCAAGGCGCCCGACCCGCTCGCTCGCAAGCAACGCCGAATCTGGAAGGAGTACGCGCCGTGACCACCACCGACCTCGCACTGACCGAACTGCTGACCCTGTCCGATTCGGGGCAGTGGCACCGCGCCGCCTGCCGGGGTGACCCCAACCACGAGGCGTGGTTTCCGTACCCGTCGCAGGACTTCGACTACGCCCGCAAGATCTGCGCCGAGTGCCCGTTGCTCGCCGGGTGCACCGAGTACGCGGCGCAGACCGGTCAGTCGGGGGTGTGGGGTGGTCGTGAATACGATCGCGGGCGCGTGATCCGCGCCTGACCGGCCGCGCCGGGTGCCCGCT
>JACIXH010000279.1 GCA_014360565.1 Nocardia sp. | reverse complement strand
GGAACCGTCGCCTGCTCGAAATCCCCGAGATGTGCGTCGCTGACCGTGATCACGGTCAGCGACGGCGTGGCGAAGTGATCCTGAAAGCTGAACGAGGAAGTGAGGCCGCCGTGGGCGACCCGACGCGCTGAACCGTTCTACCGCCCGTCTCGCCGCTGGAGGGCATGTCCTCAACTGGTTCGGTGCATCCGCCATACCGTAGGGCCGTCGTCGAGCGCCACCTGTCCGATTACCGTGAATCCGAACCGCTGATACAGCGGTAGATTTCGTTCGGTCGCGGTATCGAGCCAACAGGAGTTGCCGGCTCGGTCCAGTTCGGCCAGACCATGTTTCATCAGGGCTGCACCGAGTCCGGTCCCCCTGGACTCTGGTGCGGTTCCGATCGTGGCCAACAGCCATGCTCCCTGCGGTATCGGCAGTTCTGACAGTTGCTCGTCTGCTGCCATCACGCGGTCGAAGCGGTCTCCGTGCAGTTCTGCGATTTTCACCGACACTTCTTCTGGCGGAGCCGGGGCGTGGGGAGGGAGAAATGCGGCAACCCCGTGCACGTTGTCGTCGATGTAGGCGCAGCCGTGTGGTAGCGCCATGTCCTCGAGGTACAGGCGCTGCAGGGACGAGATGCGTTCCAGGTGAGAGTCTTCGGCGACGCACCAATCGGTCCACGGGTAGTCGGCGAAGGCGAGGCCGAGTATCTCTGATGCGCGGTCGAGGTCTGCTGTGGTCAAGCTGCGAATTGTATGATGCACAGAAGAGTTGTACCTGTGTACAAATTAGATGTCCACCCAATTTCCGACCTGCGACCGAAAGCACGCCCTCGTCTGTTCACGGCGCGATCTGCGACGGTTCCCGGCCCGTCGACGAGATGCGCGCGGCGCACAGCGGCGGGCGCTACGCAGGTAGTATCGCTTTCCTGCGCCCAGCGTCAGATACAGAGCAAGTCGACGGAGAGATTGATGGCTTACCTGGCACGCGCCGCGCGTCGTCACTCGATTGTCGAGGCGGCGGCTGCGGTGGTAGCGCGGGACGGACTGAGCGCGGTGACCGCTCGCGCGGTCGCGGATGAACTCGGCGGCTCGCAGGGGCAGATTCATCATCACTTCGGCTCGACCGACGAGCTTGCGGCCGAAGCTTGGCGGCACTTCGCCGCACTCGAGATCCAAGCCTATGAACGAGAGGCGGGCTGCCTCGACCCGCCAGCGGCCCTGGCACTGTTCTTCGACGACCTCGTCGGCGACACCAGAGGGGACGGGCGTGCGTTGGCTCGTTGGGCGGAGGCCGGTGCGCATGCGCAGTTGCGCAGCGCAGTCGCGGTCAGTTACGTCGAGTCTCTAGCGCAGCTGACAGATGTCCTCGCAAAGGTTCTTTCCGGCGTGACCGCTGACCCGGAGCGGGCGCGACAAGCCGCCGGTCGCCTCCTGATGGTCGGCGTCGGACTCGCGGGGATCACCCGCATCACCGACGACCCACCCGTCGCTGTTCGGACGGTCATGCTGTCCGCAATCCGAGCTGAGTTCCATTGACAGCGGCGTGACCGGCCGTGCGGATCCATGCGAAGCGTCGAGGGTAGTCGATGCGCGAAAACAACTGTTGCTGAGCATTATTGGGCACTGATGGGTCAGGCCTGGACGACTGGAACGCGCGCCGAGTGGACGCGAAAGCCGCTCCGGCTGAGGTCGGAGGGTGTTTCGCTGTCGGGGGCCTTCAACAAGGCCCCTGACGCGAACAGCCGAATTCGGGCGAACCGCCATCGCGCAACCTCGATTCAGCCTCGCAAGATGATGTAATGAGCGCCAGGGGGTTCCGCTCCATCAAGGAGGCAATTCGCATGCGCTCGAGATCGATTCTCGCTGTAGCTTCCACCCTGGTTGCGTTGCTCTCCGGGTCACCGGCCATCGGTACGGCCGCGCCGGCTGGACCGTGCAGTCCGGGCACTCCCGACATCGCGCCGGCTACTACCACTTTTTTTGATGAGGACCGCCAATATCTCGGTCCCGACCCACTGCCGACGCAGCCGCCGGTCGGTCCGCTCCTGGCCGGCTATCAGCGGTTCGGGGCCTTGAACGCCGACCAGTTCGTCGCGAAATACCGTACCGAGCAGGGGTGGTGGATCTACCCACCCGAGGACGGTTTCGTCGTGCGTGCCGGACACACCATGCGCCACCCGCAGGCATTGCCGCCGGGCAAACGGGTCGATCGTTTCGGCTACGCGGGCGGCAAATTCCTCGCACCGCAAGATGACTCGTTTGCCGCCCGCGCCTTACCGCCGCAGAACCTGAACACCCCGGCCAGCACACCGCTGAGCAACTACCACCTGTATTGCGTGCTCAAACCGTTCCAGGTCGACGCGGGCCCGATCGCGGCGTGGTTCGAACAGCCCGGCGGCGGCACCCAGTACAAACTGGAGTCGAACTACCTGCCCGAAGCCGGTGCGGCCCTGAGCGTCACCTGGCTGCTGCAGAACGGCTACCTCGTCGAAGAACGACCGTCCTGAGCGGAGTGACCACCATGAATCGCCATGAACTCGCCGACGCCCTCACCGTCGCCGGCGTGCCTCCCGAGTCGTTCCAGATCGCCGAGGTGCACGAAACCAGTCCGCCACCCACCGACTTCTGGTTCCTGCGACCCGGCTCCGACGATGACTGGGAAGTCGGCGCCTACGAGCGGGGACAATTCGACGTGCGGGCGAACTTCGACACCGAAGCCGATGCCGCCCAATGGATGCTGACAACGCTCACCGGCGCGCCATCGGCCTGACGAAAACTGGTGCCGCACCGAGGGCTCGGTGCGGCACCGGCCGGTTCGGCATCGTCGACAGCCCCGCCTGGCAGGGCGACTCTGGATAGATTCCAGGGTTTGGACGGCCAGCCCCGTGTGGGGATCAGCTCGAACCTGCTCGGCTATGTCCACCGTGACTTGCACGCGGTACCTCTGTTCGTCACCGCCAGTACGCGTTTCGTTGTGGCGGTGCGCGGTTCAGTTGATCAGAATCGGTGCCCCGTCGGACGGCACGTGCGTGATATTGCGGATCCGGCCACGCGGTGTTGCGGCCGCGGGCAGGGAAAGGACGTGGCGGCGCAGGATCTCTTGAAGCACCGCCGCGCCCTCCATCAGCGCGAATCCTGCTCCGATGCACCGGCGCACCCCACCGCCGAACGGCAGCCAGGTATTGGGCGCCACGCTGCCGTCGAGGAAGCGACCGGGCCGGAACACCGCGTCAGGGAATGCCTCGGGCCGCTTGTGTGCGAGCAGGATCGAGGTCGCGACGACGGTTTCCGCGGGCAGGTCGTGGCCGCCGATCATCATGTCGCGGGTGAGTTTTCGCACGACCCCTCCGATGACCCAGTGGTAGCGCAGTGCCTCCTTCATCACCGCTTCGAGGTAACCGGTGTCGCCGTCGAGTGCGGCTCGGCGGGCGAGATCCTGCTGGATGGGGTCGGCGGCCAGCTCGCGTAGCGCCCATGACAGTGCCGCTGAGGTCGTCTCGTGCCCGGCGGCGAGCAGGGTGACCAACTGATCGCGAAGTTCGTCCGGGGTGAGCGGGGTGTCGTTGCCGTTGCCCGCTGCCATCAGTCGCGAGAGTACATCTGCGCCCGTGCCGTTGCCGGCGGTGCTGCGCTGCTCGATCTCGGCGTAGAGGTGGGCATCCAGACTGGATCGGTCGTGGTGGAACCGCTTCCAAGGTCCGTGGTTCTGTAGGGCCGGGTATCGGGAACCGAGCAGGGTGAGCGGGGTGATGTCGGTGATGCGGCGCATGGGTGGACCGAGTAGGTCGCGGCGGCGCGGATCGCCGACACCGAGCACCACCTCGCCGATGACATCGAGAGTGATCCCGGTCATCGCGTCCAGGCTGCGGACCGTCGACCCGGCCCGCCAGGTCTCCACGTGGGTGGCGGCGATCTGCTCGATCATCTTGCGATAACCGGTCAGTGCGGGCCCGGTGAAGGCGGGCATCAGCAGGCGGCGGGCACGAGCATGCTCGGCCTCGTCGGTGATGAGCACCGAGTGATCGCCGAGCAACGGACGCAAGATGCCGTTGCTCTCGCCGGCGTGCAGGTCGGTGGGGGAGGCGGCGAAGATCTCGCGGACGTGTTCGGGGCGGGTGAACACGACGAGGTGCCGGGCGTACGGCGGCACCATGCGCAGGGTGAAGGTGTCGCCGTAACGGCGAGCGGTGGCGGTCATGAACCGCTCCCGCGCCTGCACATACCGCATCGTCTGCGCGATCGCGGGTAGTCGAGGGCCGGGCGGGTACATGGCGACAGTCCTCTCCTCGGCGTTTCGCTCCACGGTAACGTCGGTTGCTCTGGCAGGGCGTCGATCTGGACGAGTTCGCCGCCTCGCGGCCAGTCGTCGGTTGGCATCGTGGTGAGGTCGTCGGCCCGGCCCTCGGCGTTGAGGTCCCGGTAGTGCACCCGGGGCGGATCCCAGGTCGAACTGGTGCAGAAGTGCCGCGAGGGTCACCGCTGTTTCGTGGTGCGCGAACTGGACACCATGACGCCGAATGCTCTCCAGCCCAGGCGCTTTCGACGCACTCGATCGAACACTCAGCGCTGGACGTCGAAATGGGCTGCGGCCGGCGCGGTGTGCCCACTCTCGGCCTGCACCTCGCGTTGCATCCGCTTGCGGGCGTAGGCGCGCGCGGCGCGCACCCTGTCGCCGCAGCGGGTCGAACACCATTGCCGTCGCGCGTGCGTGCGAAGGAAGAACCGCTGACACCCGTCCGCTTCGCACGACGCCAGCATTGACGCATCGTCGCCGGTGAGCAGCGCGGCCGCATCCTCGGCGACCAGGGCCATGGCATGCTCGACGGCCTGCGTCACCGGGTGATCGCTACTGCGGCTGAAACCTGTCATCGGTTCGAATTGCAAGAGCAAGGCGCCGGGGGCGCTGGTGAGCGCGCGATTGACGGCTTGCACCGCCTCGGGCGAGGGGACATCTCCTCCGGTGTGCGCGGTGAACAGATCCCGCAGATTCTCGCGCAAGGCGACGATGCGACCCCGGCAGTACTCGAACAGCGCGGCATCGGGAGCGATCAGATCGCGGGAGAGCAGCCAGGTCCGCACACCCTCGGGGGTGATCAGCTCGTCCCGATGCTTACCTCCAGCCGGTCCGCTCACGCTGTTGACCAGGGCGAGGCACGGATGCTCCTCGACGCCCGGCACGGCTGTCTGAACTGTCTCCGCCATCTTCTCATGGTATCACTCATGCTTTTCCATGAGATCTTTGTTAGAGTTCATCACGTCAACACAAATGTTTTCCCATGAGATTTGAGGTTCTCCGTGCAACTCGGACGCCCAGCAGGCACCGCACCGTTCGCGCTGTCCGTACTGGCCGGCGGTGGCACCGGCGTCGGGAAGACCGCTGGCCAAGGGCTCGCGGACACCGTCGCGCTGGCTCGCGCAGCCGACCGGCGCGGTTTTCAGCGGTTCTGGATGTCGGAACACCACGCGATGGCGGCGCTGTCTGCTTCCTCGCCGCCGCTGATGATCGCCCGGCTCATCGCCGAGACGGCGCGCATCCGACTCGGCGCGGGCGGTGTGATGCTCCCGAACCACGCTCCACTGTTGATTGCCGAACAGTTCGGGATGCTCGAGGCGATGGCACCTGGTCGGATCGACTTGGGGCTGGGGCGCGCACCCGGCACCGACGGTGCGACAGCGGCAGCACTGCGGCGGGGCGTGGATGCCAACGACAGCTTCCCGCAGCAGTTGCTCGAGCTACTCAGCTTTCTCGACGATGAATTCCCGCCCGGGCACCCTTATCGGAACGTCCATGCGGTGCCCGGCCCGTGGCAGGCAGCAGAGAACCGAGTACCCGAAACCTCGACCGGCCCTGACATATGGATGCTGGGTTCCTCGCCGTATTCGGCGCGATTGGCTGCTCGTCTCGGTCGTCCCTATGCGTTCGCCCTGCAGTTCGGCGACGCCGATGTCGACACAGCACTGCGCCTCTACCGTCAGGAGTTCCGGCCCTCCGAGGCGCTCGCCGAACCCCGCACCCTCCTCAGCGTTCCCGCTGCGATCAGCGAGGACCCCGCCGAGGCCGAGCGTCAGGCCCGGACATCAGCAATGGCGATGCTGCGCATGTTCCAACGCGAGGGCTATCTGCTCCTGCCGCCGGACGAAGTCGAGGCGTACTCGGCCACGACACAGCAACAGCAGATCCTCGACGCCTACACCAACCGCAGCTTCCACGGCACTCCCACCGCGGTCGCCGATCGTCTCGAATCCCTCTATGAGCGCACCCGCGTGGACGAACTCATGCTCGTCGTCGGTGGACATTCCTCAGCTCTCGACGAGCACGGCATCGGACTCATGGCCGATCACTACGACCTTCCGCTCGCATGACCTCGCATATCCCACAGGAGACAGAAATGACCGCACCGCAACGTGCACTGATCGTCATCGACGCCCAGCAGGAGTACTTCGACGGCCTCCTCCCGATCCAGTATCCCGACCGCGACACATCCATTGCGCGCATCCGGGCTGCGATCGATGCGGCCGAACAGGCCGGCGTTCCGGTCGTTCTCGTCCAGCACGAACTCCCCGCCGAGGCCTTGGTCTTCGCCTCCGGATCGGCCACCCACCGCAACCACCCCGAGGTAGCGGCCCACGAAGCTCGCGCGACCAAGCGCATCAGCAAGCAGTTCTCCAGTGTCTTCGCCGACACCGACCTCGCCGTGTGGCTCCGTGACCAGGGCGTCGACACGATCACCCTCGTCGGATACATGACGAACAACTGCGTGCTCGCCTCCGCGGCCTCCGCCGAGCCCCTCGGCTTCGCCGTCGAGGTCCTCTCCGACGCGACCGGCGCGATCGACATCGCCAATGAAGCAGGCCAGGCGTCCGCCGAACAGGTCCACGAGACCCTGATGGCGCTGCTCCACTCGAACTGGGCCGCCGTCGCCGAGGTGGATGCCTGGTCTGCCGCAATCCGTGCCGGTGAGACGCTGGCCAAAAGCGACCTGGTTTCCTCAGCAACGCAGGGGCGCAAGGCTTCTGGGCAAACGTTGTAGAAGAATCGTCTGACTGTAGCGCCCAGCCCCGCGACCCTTTTGGTCGCGGGGCTGAGTATTCATGCCATCATCGTTGTCTCCGGCGTACACAAGCTGAGCCGACACCCGACGCGCTCCTCGAGGTGCCCTAGATGGTGGGTCATTTCGGCACAGTTGGATCGGCACAACGCGTGGAATCAGGCGTGGCTGCAGGTGAGCAGCGACCCGGATAACGAGGTGCTGATCCTGGCTGGGAACGGAAACCGTTGGCACAGCGGTGGTCCCGGTGAACTATGGCGCGACCTATGTCCCCGAGGAGTCCGGACAGTCAACTCGACATGCGCGATCGTGGTGGGTGCCGGTGGCCTTCGCCCGCATTTGGTACCGGGACGGGGTAGTCGTATGTCGCCGCGAACGCCCGAAACTATTGCGGCGCAATGTTTGAAACGCACCTGCGGGGTAGTCGGCACAGTGGTGCAGCGTTGCGCCTCCCTGATGCCGACCTCGAAGGAACGATTTCATAAGCACACGCAACACCGCTACG